>CAMBPV010000031.1 GCA_945869695.1 Prosthecobacter debontii | reverse complement strand
CAACTTCATCTCCTTTTTTGAGGACGATAAAACTGAAAACTTGAGTGAGAAGGAGAGGCAGAAACGCGAAGAGCAATCTCAGCGGCCGCGAAAAATCATCCCAGTTGTAACCGATCACAGCAATGAGACCGGTGCCGATCAAAAGTGCGCCAATCACTCCCATCACGATTTGGGCCAGTCCAGGTTGGGAGTCATCAATGGCGTGGCGCTTACGCAGAGCTTCGGCGGATTCGGCTGTGATCAATCCATCGCGTTCCCAAAGCGGGAGTTGCTCAGCGAGCCATCGGTGGTGGGGAGTGTTCATGTTTGAAGGAGTCTGAGCAGACTATTCAGCAAGACATGAAAAACTACCCATTGATTCGCTCAATGGTGAGATTGATCCGATCGATCCGACGACTTACTTCCGAATCGTCACGGGCACGGCTTTTTCGAGGCCGGCGAGGATTCGGGCGTGGGCTTGGTCGATCTCGGCGGTTTCGAGGGTGCGCTCGGCGGAGCGGTAGGTGAGTGAGTAGGCCAGAGATTTACGGTCGGCAGGAAGTCGAGTGCCAGTGGCGTCCGCGAAGACGTCGAAGACTTGGGTGCTGATCAGTAGGGGCTCTTTGAGTCCGCTGAAATAGGCGGCGACTTTTTGCGCGGGGAGATCGGCCGGTGCTTCCATGGCGACATCGCGCGTAATGGAGGGGAACTTCGGGAGGTCCTCGAACTTGGCGTGGCCGGCGCTGCCCTGACGCAGCGCGCTTAGGAGGAGCTCGGCCACATAGATGGGATGACGAGCATCCAATTGACGCGCACGAGCGGGATGAATCTGGGCGATCCATCCAAGGACGCGATTGCCATTGCGAATCTCGCTGTTGAGCAAAAAGGTATCATTGTCGGCGATGCGTTTGATCTCAATGCCGCCGAGTCCGGGCAAAGATTCGATGATGCCTCGAAGATCGAAAACATCGGCCGCGCGCGGGTCGGCATCGGTCCAGCCCATCGGTGCAATAGGACCGCTCACGAGCAGGGCAAGGCGCTCTTCTTCACGCGAGGTGCCGTTTGGAAGTTGAAGAAAAACACGGCCCATCTCGAAGAATCGAAGACGACTGTTGCCCTGACGGATGTTGAGAGCCGCGGTGGCGAGCAGTCCCGGTGTGATGCTGGTGCGGAGATGCGTGTGGTCTTCACTCAGCGGGTTCTTCACGGGCACGGCGACGTTCGTAGGCGTGAGAGTGCCGAGGCTGTCGGTGAGTTGAGCGGTGGAGATGAGACGCAGGGTCTGTGCTTCATTCAAACCGCGATTGACGAGTGCATGACGGATCTGCATGGCTTGATCGTAACTGCGATCTGCTGCATCGCCCGTGCCCATAACGGCGACATTGCGCGAGGGAACGCGCTCAAGGCCGACCACGCGAGCGACTTCTTCGACGAGATCCACCGAGCGCTGGAGGTCGATGCGATAGCTCGGAATTCCCCATGTTGATTTGTCGGTGGATGCCGAGCGTTTTTCGAGGCCGAGTTTTTCGAGGATGCCATGCGCTTCGTCGATCTTCAAATCAGGAATGCCCAGCAGGCGATGCATGCGAGCTTCCTCCAGCGCAACTTCGCTGACGAGCTGGGGAGGTGCGCCTGCGAATTGGAGTGTGTCGCTGGCGGTGCCACCGGCGATGGTGAGAATAAGCTTGGCGGCGAGCTCGGATGCTCCCTGCACTTGCATGGGGTCAGCGCCGCGCTCGAAACGATAGCTGGAATCCGAATGTAACCCGAGCCTACGGCCTGTGCGACGCACAACAGAAGGTGCGAAGTAGGCGGACTCCAAGAGAATCTCGGTGGTGGTGTCAGAGACGCCGGACTCCTCGCCACCCATGACGCCAGCGATCGCGACGGGGCGGCTTTGATCCGCAATCACGAGGTCCGACTCGGCAAGGGTGTATTCATTCCCATCGAGAGCACGGAACTTTTCTCCCGCGCTCGCATGACGCACAACGATGCCGCCATTGAGCTTGGCTGCGTCGAAAGCATGAAGCGGCTGGCCCATTTCAAACATCACATAATTGGTGATATCCACCACGTTATTGATGGGGCGAAGGCCGACGGATTCGAGGCGTTGGCGGAGCCAATCGGGGCTGGGTCCGACCTTGATGCCTTTGATGATCCGAGCGGTGTAGTAAGGGCAGGCTTCGGGGGCTTCGAGTTTTAGGTTCGAGGTTCCAGGCTGTGCAGGTGTCGTGGTCTTGGTGTGATCGCGCAATCCTTTCAGCGGGAGACCGGTGAGAGCGGCGAGCTCACGCGCGAGGCCGACGTGACTCAGCAGGTCGGAGCGGTTTGGCGTGATTTCGAGATCAAAGATCACATCGGGTTGGATGAGATCTTTGAAGAGCTTACCCACCGGAAGTTCGGGGTCGAGAATCATCAGGCCGCTGTGGTCATCACCAAGGCCGAGTTCCTTGCCGCTGCACATCATGCCGTTGGATGCGACTTTACGCAGTTGGCCTTCTTTGATCTCGAAGTTACCGGGCAAAATGGCACCTGGAAGTGCGACGGGCACCTTGTCTCCGACTTTGTAGTTTTTGGCTCCACAAACGATCTGTCGAGGTGAGCCAGAGCCGTCGTCGACCTGACAAACGGAGAGCCTGTCTGCGTTCGGATGCTGGACGGATTCGAGGATTTGACCGACCACGATTTTGTTGGAATCGACTCCTTTTTCGTCAATGCCTTCCACTTCGATGCCGGCGAAGGTCAGGAGGTCGGAGAGCTGCGCCGTGGAACGTCCACTGAGGTCGAGATGAGTGCTAAGCCAGGAGAGGGAAACTTTCATGAGAACTGTGTCAGGAAGCGGGTGTCGTTTTCGATAAGGTGACGGATGTCGGTGATGCCGTGCAGGATCATGGCGAGGCGATCAAGGCCGAGGCCGAAGGCGAATCCGGTGACGTTTTCGGGATCAAAGAGATTGTCTCCACGTGTCTTGCTGACGGCGGCGAAGACGGCAGGATCGACCATGCCGCATCCGGCGATCTCGATCCAGCGAGCCTCTTTTCCTTTGGCTTCGAGTTTCACATCGATCTCGAAACTGGGCTCGGTGAAGGGGAAAAAGTGTGGGCGGAAGCGGACGACGGTCTGGGGTCCAAAGATCTCGCGGAAGAAGAACTCCAGCGTGCCTTTGAGATCAGCGAGGCTGACATCCTGAGCCACGTAGAGGCCTTCGAGTTGATTGAAGACGCTGAGGTGCGTCGCATCGATCTCATCCCGGCGATAGGCGGCACCGGGTGCAATGATGCGCACGGGCAGGTCCTTCACAGTCTCCATGGTGCGGATCTGGACGGTCGAGGTGTGGGTGCGCAAAAGGCGGCCGTCATTGAGATAAAAGGTGTCCCTCTCATTTCGCGCGGGGTGATCAGTTGGTGTGTTGAGAGCGTCAAAGCAATGCCACTCAGTCTCGATCTCAGGTCCATCGGCCAATACAAATCCCATGCGCCGCAGCGTGCGGATGGCGAGGTCGCGGATGGTCGTGAGTGGATGGATGCTACCCACTCCAAGTCCGGGGCGACCAGGGAGCGTGATGTCGATGCCTTGCACGGCTGAGGCGTCTTTGGCAGACTGGAGGGCCTCCTGTCGGGTCGCTAGGCCGGAGGTGATGGCCTCACGCACTTCATTGAGTTTCGCTCCGACCTCTTTCTTGAGATCCGGCGACACATCTCTCATACCGGCGCTGATTGCGGTGAGTTTGCCTTTCTTGCCAAGGTAAGCGACGCGGAAATTCTCCAGCGAGGTTTCGTCAGTAAGAGAGTCGAGAGCGGTCAGTGCCTCGGTCTTGAGTTCAGAGAGTTCAGTGAGCATGGAGTGAGTGACTGGAGTTGGAAACGAAACAGCCGGGACTTTTTGAAGCCCCGGCTGCCGCGTTGTGAAACGTTGATGGTTTGTCCCAGGGTTTAGGCTGCTGCCTTGGCCAGTTCTGCCTGTTTCTTTTCCAGGGCTGACTTGGCTTGACCGACGAGGGCCTCGATGGCGGCGATGTCTTTCACGGCGAGGTCAGCGAGGACCTTGCGATCGAGATCGATACCAGCGGCCTTCAGGCCTTCCATAAATCGGCTGTAAGACAGACCGAGAGGACGGGTGGCTGCGTTGATGCGTTGCACCCAAAGAGTGCGGAAGACGCGCTTACGGACCTTACGGTCGCGGTAGGCGTACGTTTTTGCCTTGCGGACGGCGTCCTTGGCATAACGGAAGTGTGTGGAACGGAAGCCGCGGAAACCCTTGGCGGCTTTGATCGTCCGCTTCCGACGTTTACGACTGGCGGGTGAGTTGGTAGCTCTTGACATGTATCTTTTCTCCTGATCGGGCTGTTGGTTTTATTTGCGATGGGCGGCCTCACCTGATCGAAGGTCTGCCAGAGGCAAACCAGACCATCCATCGTGGTCCCATGAACTGGGACCTGTGCGCATTACGACCAAGGCATGCTTGCCTTGACTGCTGCTGCATCCGTCTCGTGAACGAGAGCGACTTTACCGAGGTTGCGCTTCCTTTTGCGGTTCTTATTCTGCAGGATGTGGCGCTTGCCTTGTTTGCGGCGAAGCACCTTTCCCGTTGCAGTAATTTTGAACCGTTTTGAGACGGCTTTCCTCGTTTTTGCTATACCGGCATTTTTGGACATAGGGGCGGCGAATGTAGGGGATCTCTGGCGTCCAGCAACCTGTTTTTCGTTCTTCTCAAAAAGGGGCAACAGGAGTTTTTTGGAACCACCATCAAGGCCATTATCAATTATGGGAGTCAAAAAAATGCATATTTGCAAAAATTAAAGTTTACTAAACAATCGACACTTGCTAGAAGTAAACATCTACTATTATGGCATTTCCACCCGACTCTAACTCTCAAGATTGTGTCCCTCGGCCCGATCACGCGGTTGAACAGTTGAAGATTGCTAACTATTACCTTCGAGTCGCGCTCGATCAGGTTCCCCACGGGGTGGTGATTTTGGAATCTCAGCCGCTTGAAGGCGCAGGACCTCGGGTGATCTTTAGTAATACGCCCGCCTCAAGCATGACAGGTGCCGACCCGGCCAAGGGGCTTCGTGGACTCCAGATCAATGATCTGATGGCCACAGACGAGGACACTTTTCGATTTCTCGCGGCTTTGACTCAGGCGGCGGAGGAAGGCTCGGCTGACTGCGAGTGTGATTTACAGACGCTCTATGGAGATGGGCCTCGGCGCTGCAATTGGTCGATTCGGGCTGTGACCAACAGCATGAAGAGGTTGCTTAATTTCACGATCACGATGAATCCCGTGGTCGAAGAGGCCCGAACTGAGGTGCCCGCTGCCAAAAAGGCCGAGGACCTCGACGCCCAGAGCGAAAGGCTGCGAACGGAAAATTTGGCCACTTTGGCTAAGGGCATCGCCCATGATGTCAATAATCTTCTCGGCCCCATCGCCGCGCGTCTTTCGGAGATCATTCCGAATCTTCCGCCGGATTCGCCGCTGTCTGAGCAGTTAACTTTGGCCTTTGCGGGATTGAAGCGAGCCAAGCTCTTCACGAGCCAAGTCGTGCGTGCGTCGAAGGCGCGTCCGGGCAAAAATGAGCCGAGTGACCTGTCAGCGGTGATTCCCGATACGGTTCAACTTTCCCGAGCCGGAGCCAATGTGAATGTCCGTATGCACGTGGCTGAAGATCTCGATTGGGCGGTAGCCGATCCCGTGCGCGTGAGTCAGGTGGTGCAGAATCTGGTGATGAACGGCATCCAAGCGATGCCGCATGGTGGATTCATGGATGTGGAGGCTCGGAATGTGGAGATTCAGGCGGGCAAGGACCTCATTTTGAGTCCGGGTCGCTACGTGGAGATCACCGTGCGTGATCGCGGAACTGGAATCGCGCCGGCCAATTTGGAGAGGCTGTTCCACGACATGTTCACCACGAAGGCTGATGGAAACGGCATTGGACTAACGACGTGCAAACGATTCGTTGAAGAAAATCGCGGTGACATCCGGGTCAATTCTGAATTGAATGTGGGCACTGAGTTCCGAGTGCTCTTGCCATCGGTGCTCCGACCTGCTGGCGCGGGTGAAGGTCCGAAAAAACAAGCGTCCCATGCGCCACTGCCTCTCCAAAAGGGAACGGGCACGGTGCTCATCGTGGATGATGAAGACGAACTGCGTCGGATCTCCTCCGCCATTCTTCGTCGTTGTGGCTATCGCGTCGTGGATTGTGACAATGGGCAAGAGGCTGTGGAAATGTACAGCCGCATGGTCCGCCAGGGCGATACACCGGATGTGGTGCTGATGGATCTCACGCTCCGGGGTGGCATGAGCGGGACTGAAACTGCCGCAGAGATTCTCGGCAATCATCCGGACGCAAAGCTGGTGGTCACCAGCGGTAGTGTCACGGAAGAGTTGGAGTGCGTGTTCATCGAGCAGGGATTTGTCGATGTGCTGGCAAAACCCTACGAGGCAGGAGAGCTCTCACTGATCGTGAATAAAGTGGCTAGGATGGCGCCACCGCTCCTGGCCGCTGCGTAACCGAGCTTGCCTGCAGGCGCTGACGTGTTAAGGGCAGGGAGTGTCACCCACTCTCGCAACCGTTCTTTTCCCTCTGCTGGCCGCGCTCCTATACGCATTTTGTGCCATGGTGCTGAAGCGCTCGAGTGATCTGGGTGTGGGTCTGTGGCGCACCACGTTTGTGGCTAACTTGATTGTCGCGGCGCTCTTTTCGATTCTCTGGCTATTCGGAGGACCGCCAGTGGATGCGAGTCTTTTGTGGCAGCCTACTCTCATCGCGCTTTGCCTTTTTGTCGGGCAAATCTCGCAGTTTCTAGCATTGGAACGAGGGGATGTTTCGGTCGCGGTGCCCGTATTTGGACTCAAAGTCATTCTCGTGGCGTTTTTCACGCCCTTGCTCATCGGAGATGCGGTCGAGATGAAGCTGTGGCTGGCTGCTTTCTTAAGCGTTGTCGGTATTACCTTTCTGAATCGGAAAGATCAGGGCAAGCGGCCCCAGCATTTATGGGTCACATTTGTAGCAGGTGGCATCGCGGCTTTAAGTTTCGCCGTGTTCGATGTGTTGGTACAAAAATGGGGGCCGAACTGGGGTGCAGGTCGGCTTTTGCCCTTTGTCTTTTGGATCAATGCGCTGTTTTCCTTTGGTCTGGTTTTTCGATTCTCTGCCCCGCTGCGAGCGATTCAAAAAAGAGCATGGCCTTGGCTTGTAGGTGGTTCCGTTCTCCTCGGCACGCAGAGCATCGTTTTCGTGAGTGCGCTGGCCGTCTATGGGAAGGCCACTTCAGCCAACATTGTCTATGCATCCCGGGGTCTGCTGAGCGTCGCGCTGGTCTGGATGGTGGGGCATTGGTTCATGAGCACCGAACAGCATCTGGGACCCAAGGTGCTCAGGTGGAGACTTGCGGGGGCTTTACTGATGATGAGTGCGATCGTCATCGTTGTCGCCTAATGGGCTGGCTTGCCAGATCGTGGCGACGGACGTATGAATGTTGACGTTAGCTCCAACCCGTTTCGACTATGAACAGATTCCTCGCATTTTTCATGTTATTTGGCCTCTGTCAGGGGATTCCGGCTGAGGACAAAACAGAGCTCCCTTTGAAGGGTAAGGTCATCAAGGTTGGCATCACGCTCTCAGAGGTCTCCGATTCCCGTCGCTGGCGTGAATTGCGAAAACTCATGGATGAATCCATCACAGCCGGTGCCGAGGCCATCGTTTTTGATATCAACGTCACCGCAGGGAAAGCGCAGGCGACTCTTGCTGCGGCTGAGGAAATCGCACGGCTCAAAGTGCGAACACTCGCCTATGTGAATGCATCTGCGGTCGGGGGCGGGGCCTTGATCGCACTGGCCTGCGATGAGATCTGGATGGCTGATGGAGGGCGAATCGGCTCGGCACCTCCATCGATCGAGGCGGAGGAAGGCGTTTCCGAAAAAACGCAGGAGACACAAATGGCGGAATCTCTGGCTCTTCTCAAAGCAGGCGCTCGCAGTCTGTGTAAGCTCAAAGGACACAATCCTGCGCTGGCTCAGGCCTTCATCGATAAAGAGCAGGAATTTAAAATCGGTGAGCGAGTTCTCTCGGCTAAAGGCGAACTGCTGCTGCTCGATGCCGACGATGCCATCCTCGCTGTTGAAGGTAAGCCGATCCTCGCTCGAGGCGTGGCGAGTGATGTCGAAACGGTTGTTAAAAAAGCGGGTGTGTCGGGATCGATGGTTTCTTTGTCCGCAGGACTGTTTGAGAAATCGAACCCCGAAGGAAACGATGCAACGAAGATTGAAAAAGTGAGCGAAGGGGCGGAGAAGACGCAAATCGGTGCCTACACCGGGAAGGTTGTGGTGATCCCGGTGGGTGAGGAGGATCTCACCGCAAGGGCTCGATTTGAATTCATGTCTCGCACGCTCAAACGCTGCACGGCCGAGGGCGCTGAGGCGGTGATCTTTGATCTGGATACACCGGGTGGTCTCGCCTGGGACACGACCAATCTGATGATGAAAGATCTGCAGAAGCTCTCGCCGCGCAGTTTTGCCTATGTGAATCCACGTGCCCTTTCAGCGGGTGCCATGATCGCAGTCGCGACGGATGAGATCTACATGGCACCGGCGAGTTCGTCGGGCGCGGCTACGCCGATTTATGGAAACGGTGCCGAGATGGGTGAGGCCGAGCGCGCAAAGATGAACTCAGCCATCATGAGCATGGCGCGCACGGTGGCCAAAGAGAAGGGCCGTGATCCTCGAGTGATCGAGGCCATGATCGACATGGGACGCGGACTCATCGTGAATGGAGAAGTGCTTTGCGAAAAAGGGGAAATCCTCACGCTCGATGCCGAGCAGGCGATCATTCGTGAGAACGGACGCACCATTTTTGCCAAGGCCATCGTGAAGAGCCTGGATGAAATCAAACAAGCGGAAGGTTTGAAAGGGGAGACGATCACTGCGGTGCCCACCGGTTTTGAAAACATTGCCATCCTCGTGACCAGATATGCGGCGATTCTCATTCTAGTCGGAGTGGCGGCTGGTTATGTGGAGATGCAGGCGCCTGGGTTCGGGCTTCCGGGATTCATCTCGCTCGCCGCCTTCAGTTTATTCTTTTTTGGGCATTACGTTGCCGGGAGTCTCGTGGGTCAGGAGACTGCGGTCGTCGCTGGCATCTTCATTTTGGGGGTGCTGCTTTTGTTGCTGGAGATGTTTGTCTTTCCGGGCTCGCTCGTGCCAGGGATCACTGGATTTGTCTGCATCATGGTGGCGTTGGTTTACACGATGTCGGGTTGGGACATGGGCAGTCTCCCTTCAGTGCCCACTCCAGGGACCGTGGAGGCACCTGCTGAGTTAGGATTCAGTCTTTCGACTTATGCGCTGGGACTGCGAAATTTTGCTGTGGGGATCATCGGTGCGGCTCTGGTTATCGTGGTCCTCGGGCGATACTTGCCCCAGACAAAGCCATTCCAGCAAATGGTGCTGAGTGCCTCGGCGGGAGGCACGTTGGATTCAACTCCAGCCATGCAAATGGCTGCCTCGGTGAAAGTCGGATCCGTGGGGACAACACGAAGTGCTCTCAGACCTTATGGGACCATCGAGATCGATCAAAAATCCATGGAGGCAATGGCTGAGGGTGGATACATTGATTCCGGTGTGGCCGTTCGTGTTCGTGAAATTCAAGGCCCCAAAGTGATCGTCGAAGAGAATATCCCGATGTAGAGCGGTTATAAATGAGGGCGAGACGCCGCTTGACGCTCTCCTTACCGCGGCCATCGTTCTGCCCATCACTGAATCGGGACATTCAATCTTATGATCGTCACCATCGCCATTATTGTGCTCTTCGGCATTTTGCTGATGATGGCGGAGACTTTTGTTCCTGGGGCAATCGCGGGAGCGCTCGGCTCCCTGTGCATTCTCACCGGGGCAGTTCTGGCCTTGGTGTCGGATGAACTGGCGCATTGGTCATCCTGGAGTCGCGTGATGTTAAGCATTGGAGTTATCCTTTTTTCGTTCACGGCAATGTTCATTTGGATGCGGTGGTTTGCCGTTCGGTTTTTCCGTCGGGCCTTCACGCTCGAAGCGAAAATTGAATCCCCTCCGACTGATCCCCATCGCTCTCTTGGTCAGGAGGGCGTCGCCATCACTGAACTGCGTCCATTGGGACGTGCTGAGATCGTCGGGCGTAGGTTCGATGTTCGTTGCGAAACAGGTTTTGCCCCCTCGGGTTCTCGTCTAAAAGTCGTCGGAATTGAGCCGGGTAATCTTCTTGTGCGTATCTTATCAACAACCAAATAACCAATCCAATGACATTAGAATTTATACTCTGGGGCGTTGCCATCCTTGTCGGCCTTGTGGTCTTCTTGATCGTCGCCAAGTTTTTTAACCTGTGGCTGAGAGCTCGCATTTCCAATGCACCCGTCAGCATCGTCAACCTGATGGCGATGTACCTGCGTGGCGTGCCAAATGCGATGATCGTGGATGCTCGAATCACTGCGGTGAAAGCAGGCATCCAACTAGCCACCGATGAGCTCGAAGCTCACTACCTAGCGGGCGGCCAGGTTCAGCACGTTGTGCTTTCTTTGGTTGCGGCTGACAAGGCGGGAATCCCTCTCACCTTTGATCGCGCCTGCGCCATCGACCTCGCGTGCAAAGGTACAGCCAAGACGGTGCTGGACGCCGTTCGTACTAGCATCAATCCGAAAGTGATCGACTGCCCGCATCCCGATATGGGACGCGGAGGCAAGATCGACGCGGTGGCAAAGGATGGGATTTCTTTGCGGGTTCGGGCTCGTGTCACCGTTCGGACAAACTTGGACCGCTTCGTGGGGGGTGCCACTGAGGAGACCGTCATCGCTCGCGTCGGTGAGGGCATCGTTTCCTCCATCGGTTCTTCGGACTCCTACAAGAACGTCATGGAGAACCCTGATAACATCTCCAAGCTCGTGCTCCACAAGGGTGTCGATGCGGGCACGGCGTTTGAGATTTTGTCGATTGATATTGCCGACATCGACGTGGGAGAAAACGTGGGTGCAAAACTCCAAGCGGAACAAGCCGAGACTGACAAAAAGATCGCTCAAGCCATGGCGGAAGTCCGCCGGGCCGCAGCTGTTGCACTGGAGCAGGAAATGGCTGCACGGACGCAAGAGATGCGTTCCCGCGTGGTAGAGGCTGAGGCCCAAGTTCCTTTGGCCATGGCTGAGGCCTTCCGCAGTGGCAATCTGGGCGTGATGGACTTTGCCCGTTACAAGAATGTAGTCGCCGATACGGAGATGAGGTCCAAGATTGCCGGACATGGCAATGGGCAGCAGGGCTAGTGTTTAGCCATCTTTTCAATGCCCGCAGATCTCGACATCGGACAGGTCCTCATCATCGCCATCGCGATGATCGCGGCCTTTGTGCAGTGGGTCTGGAAGTTGATCCAGGAAAGCAAAGCCGCCCGCGAGAGGGTCCGGCCACAGCAACGAGAGCATTCGAGTCCGAATGTGGATCCCGAAGTTCCCCAGCCGCCCCCGATGCCCATCCCGGGAGGGGGTGTCTGGGATCTGGTAGAAACATTCAAAGAGGAGATGCGCAAGGCGCAGGCTGGTCTGGAGCCGGAGAAAGCTCCAAGGCCTAGGCCGCCGGCTCCTGAGCGCCGTCGAGTTGTCATTCCTCCGCCGCCTTTGCCGCCTGCGTCCGTGTCTGCGACTGCACCGAAGGCAGCGACAGCAGTCCCAGAAATCGTCCTGCCGAAACCGATCCCGGCCTTCGCCGCTACAGCAACGTCAAAAGATGACTCCGTCGTGCTCAGGATGAATCTGATGAATCTCGATGCGCTGAAGCAAGCCATCATCCTCAGAGAGATCCTCGGTCCGCCGAAGGCGCTGCAAACGCCATCTGACACCTATTAATCCGCGGCCACTAGATTCACGGCGCTGTGCTTGTAGCTTGTTTGTCGGCTGACCGGATCAAAAGAAGCGTGAGTGAGTTGATTCACTCGTGGATCATGAATTGAGAGAGACACCGCGAGAGATCGGAGAGACGCGAGAGGGCTTCATAAGATAGTTCCCCCCTCTGCGTTTCTCCCCTCTCTCGCGGTATCAAAAAATGCCTCGGGTGAACCGTCGGGTTTCCATCCGGCCGTCAAGAACGGCCTCGCGCCCCCTTGTTGAAGATCAGCTTGTTCATGATGTGACTATTCCGAGAAAGATCGTCTGCGGCAAAGAACTGCGGCTTCCTTTGTTGGTGATCCGGTAAGCATCCGACACCTTGTGGGTCCAAATGTTGCTGCGATTCTCGGTGTGGTCGAGACTACTCGCATAAATCAAGATTCGTTCAATCTCATCCACCCGCTTCTGGGTTAGTCTCCCTTCGTCCATCGAGACAATACCATGGCTGACATAAAAACGCTGTCTGGGATAGCTCTCGCAGAACCGTTGATACCTCAGTCTGTGATCTTTCTGCCTCAGCCTTGTGCGAACACACTGGTGCCACGTCTTCCCGATGTAAATCGCCTTCGGCGTGGCTCGCGAGTATCGCCGCAAAATCATGTAGAGATGCGCACTATCATCGTGGTCACACCCATCATCGAAAACCGATTCATAGAGCTTAGGCCGGGTCCATTCGATGGAGATTGATCTCGGGTATTCGTCCGGCAGGGGCTTCATTTGTGGCGAAAGGGTCTTTGATTTTTGGTCTAACTTTAGCCAGCGTATCCGAGCCTGAAGCGGAGGCAAGGCGCGGGTTGGATCGCAGGCCTCCGCTCACGGTTTGCCAAAGGCGGATGGATTCAACACCCAAGGGAAAGTGGAACCGAATGGGCTCCTGTTTGTCTCCCTGTCTCCCTGTCTCGCGTCATGCACGATCCCTTCTTTCGTGAACCAAGCGCCGGAGCAGAAGCGGCCAAAAGCTTTCCCCTCGGAGTAGACTCAAGCCACCTCGACCGCAACTCGTCCAACAACCGTTCTCATTGCAGTTTCGCGCAATGAGAACCATGCCCGTTCGCTCCCTTTAATTCCTACGACTGCGGCGATACGTATCGCCAGGCGCCGTTTAGCATCTGGCAAGTCATCAGAGAAAATGTCTGGCATCTTTTTGCATCCGTTTTGTTCGGCTTGGTGGTGATTGTGGTCTCGAACGCAGCCATGGAAGCGGCGGGTAAAAATGGAGGACTGCAAAGATGGTCAGCAACCAGCCCCCGACAGCAAGCACAGGATGAAACGAAGCAACCTCCGTCTGAGTCTCTGGGTCTAAAATCATGGTTCTGAACTGTGGCATCCATGAAGCATACATCATGAGAAACGCCACTGTCCCAATCAAGAACACAATCCACCAGTGCTTGCGCCACCAAGCGTTTAAGCGGCGCATCAGTCGGATGGGCAATCCCACCAGCGACATCACGGCAATCGCGATCAACGTGAAGATCGCTCCCATAATCGGCTGAAACATCAATGAAAGGATGCCGTCGTATACGGTCATCGCCATCGCGAGCATGTAGTAACAGACTCCGACGATCAAAGCTGCGGTGATCTGCCAAGCGACATTCATTTGGTTTTGGCCGAACGTTGTTCAGCCACAATTTATTGTGGAATAACCGGGTTGAGTGGGTGGACGAGGATCCTGTTCACCGAGAAAGGAAGGAAGTGGTCGGGGTCTTCTGATTTTGACCCTACGGCTATTGTTCCCGCCTTGTGGGAGATTGCAACCTTGGCGTCGGTTCGGTAAGCAGACTCCCGGCATCCTTCGTCAGGATGAGTGTTCCTCTGTGCTGCCGATGGTTTTTTGGGTCGGGATTAAGTTCTGACTCCGGCGCGCGCCCGGCCCTGGAGTGAACTGAAGGAATCCGGGAGGTGGACTTTGGGAGGCCGATGTTTCACCTCTGGAGGCATGGTTGAGGGGGCGGGCTTATGCATGAAATCGAGAATTGAATCTAGGGGTACTTCATTTTCCCACAGATTGACTTCTGTCGGTCTCGGTGACTCGGCTCAGGGAGGCCTGCAGATTTCCTTCATGCATCTTCTGTGGGCATTCCTGAATCTGCGGGAGTTTGCCCTGTCGCGAATTCCCGGTTGAGGGTATGCCCTCGTGCTCAGGCAAAGTTGATGTTGCCGGCCAGTCCCTCATCTCCAGCCAGCTCGATCAAGCGGATCAATGCGGCGGCCTCGCCAATGCGGTTTCTGCGACGGACGAGCACGATGAGTCCGGAGTGCACCTGTAGTGAGGCCAGCGGAATGAAGTCATCACGATTGCAAGTGACGAGCACCAACTGCCTGCGGGCGGCTTCGGTGAATACCTTGTCGTCAGGCGTGTCGGCCGGCATGACATCCCGCACCCGGATCACTTCATGGCCAAGATGCAGCAGGCTTGGCACGATGCTCTCCGGCACATCGTTATCCAGAAACAAGGTCAACTGGTCTCCTCCATCTGCCGGGCGACCAGCACATCCATCTCGCCTTTATTCTCCTCGTAATACGCCAGGCACTCGTAGACCTGCGCGCGGCTGACGTTAGGGAAGCATCGCACCACGCCCTCCACGTTCTCGCCTGTCAGCGTCAGTCCGATCACATCATGCACGGCAACCCGAGTGCCTGCGATGATCGGATGTCCGGAGCGAACTCCTGGAATGGAAGTGATGTGACGGTACGGTGCGGCGGTGGTCATGGGCCAATTCTAAACCGCTGTCATCAGGATCGCAAAGAGGAGTTGACGGCGCCAGCCGCTGGCGTGCACCCTGCCGCCCTTCATGTTGCTGGAGTCAAAACGCACTTGAAGACGGGCCTCACCGGCTACGCAGAAGCCTGACGGCGACGTGATCGACTCCGGGGAGGATGCGCTTTCGGAGCTCGATGTGGACTCTCTGGGCGCCGAACTCGGTGAGGACGCATTGGGCCATTTCGGCGGCGAGGGTCTCGATGAGTTTTCGGGGGCGCTCGGAGGCGAGCTTTCGCATCCGTTTGGTGACGGCGTCGTAGTCGATGGTGGAGGCGAGGTCGTCCTGGAGGTCCTCGAATCGGATGGGCATCTCCAAAATGACATCGGCCTGGAGGGTCTGGAGGGTGGCTCTCTCTTCTTCTGGGACGCCGATGTGCACGGCGAGGTCGACGCCGATGATTCTGATTTCGTCGTGGTTCATGATGGGTGGGATGGGGTGTGTCAGCGGAAGGATGGAGCCGTAGGTTGTTCAGGCTTTAGCGTGTTTTGGATGTCCAATCACACGCTAAAGCGCGAACAACGTACCTTTCATTTCGTGGCAGATGAATCATTCCGGCGACACGCCCGAAGGGATGAACCCTCGGCGGATGGCTTCTTCAATCAAGATGCGAGTGGGCTCATTCAAGTCGAGCTGAAGGGCGGCAGCGGTGGGGAGCCATTGGAAGGCTTCGGCCTCGTCATTGAGAATGACGCGCGTGGGATCGCCGACACATCGGACGACATAGTTCATGAGAAGGAAGTGGGCGGAGCGCTCGAACTCGGGTGGCTCGATGCAGTCCTGGACCAAAACAAAACGGATGTCGGTGATGTCGAGCGCGGTCTCCTCCTGGATCTCACGGCTGAGGGCGGCCTCGGAGGTCTCGCCCCGTTTGATTTTTCCTCCTGGGATGCCCCAGCGGTGGCTCCATTTGTGCGTGCGGATCATGAGGAGCTCACCGTGGTCATTGACAATGAGTGCGCCGACGGTGGCTATGGGAGGTGCGTTTGAGCCGGTGGTGCCAAAGCCTAGCAAGCGCGGAAGGCAGGAGAGATCTGGGACGAGCACGTCAGGCTCGGAAGTGAGGAGCGCAGCCATGGAGTCGTATCCGGTGGCGGTGGCGACGGTGATGACGCCGGCGGCTTTGCCGGCATCGATGTCGTGCCGCATGTCGCCAATGAAGGCGGTTTCTGCGGCGAGCATTCCCATCTCATCGAGGAGGGCGGTGATCTGGACTCTTTTATCGATGACGCCGCAGCAGAGGCGCTCGAAGTAGGAGTGGACGCCGAGGGCCTTTGCCTGGTGCTCGACGTGCTGGGCGGGTGCGCTGCTAAGGACGACGAGGCGCTTTCCGCCAGCGACGGCGAGCTGGAGGAACTCATGTGCGTGAGGAAGGATGGGGACGGCGTCGGGGCCGGTGGGGAAGTGTTGCAGGTAGAGGCGCTGAAGATCTGCGAGGGGGACCTCGGGTAGGACGTCGAGGTAGAACTCGGTGTAGGGTAGCCGAAAGACGGAGCGGAACTCCTCACGGCTCATCTCTCCGCGCCCGAAGTGAGTGAGGATGCGATTGGTGGTGGCGAGGACGCTGGGCAGGTCATCTGCCAGGGTGCCGGACCAGTCGAGGATGAGATTCTTGACCATGAGTAAGTGCCCCGAGGGCTACGGGGTCCGTTTAGTCTCCGAGGAAGGGGATTGCAAGGGACGAATTCCTTGCTGGACAATGGGCCGCCTCTCGGCTCCAATTTCTGCCGTTTTCTAAACACTGAAACCCAACTCAACCTCACTCAATCCATGTCGAAAATTCAATTTGGCTCCCAGGTCTATACCTGGTTCATGCAAGGCACAGGCAAAGGCTACGATAACAAGCTCGACCACATGATCAAAGTGGCGGCTGAAGCTGGCTTCACCGGCATCGAGCCGATGGTGCTGGAGATCTCAGAGAAAGCGCTGGGCTGCTCACCCTACTGGCTGGGAGATCTGAAGGACCCGGCGAAACTGAAGGCCAGCCTGGACGAGCATAACATGAAGCTCGCTGGCTTGGCTCTTGTTTGCGCTTGGGATGCCGACAAGGAGACGCCTGAAGAGCGTGCCGCAGCGGACTACGCGATCGCGACGTTGAAACACTTCCCGGGTGCGAAGCTGGGCACGGTGCCTCTCCCGAGTGGACGCAAGAACCTGCAGGAGCGCCGCATCAATCTGGTGCGCAATGTGAATGCGGTCAGCCGTCGTGCGGTGGATGCCGGACTCGTCTGCTCCTTCCACCCGAACAGCCCGCCAGCGTCTCTGGTTCGCACTCAGTATGACTACGATGTGGTCCTGAGCAGCTTAAACCCAGCGGTGACGGGATGGACTCCCGACGTGGGGCACATCATTCGCGGTGGCATGGATGTCATCGAGACGATGAACAAGTGGGGCCATTTGGTGAACCACATTCACTACAAGGACTTCTCCGGAAACGGTGCTGAGCCTTGGGCGCAAATGGGCACGGGCAAACTTGATTTCCACAAGATCACCGAGTGGCTAACCCTTCGGAACTACGAAGGATGGATCATCTGTGAAGATGAGGCGCACGTGGCGGTCGATGATCCGGATGGTGTGACCAAGCAGAATGGTCAGTGGTGCAAAGACAACCTTGCGCCGCTCGTGGATTAGTTTTTCGATCCGACGATCTCAGGAAACCGCATCTGCTCCGCATGAGTGGATGCGGTTTTTTGTTGGGGCTAATCTTTGCGTCGGTAGAGCCGAAACTCGTATCCCTCTCCGCTGCCGAGCGTGTCGATCTGCTCAAAGAGGTGCTCGAAGGGAGGGAGAAAAACATCGCCCTCATAGGGCTCATCGATCCACGTGAGGTAGAGTTGAGAGCAGAGCGGGAGCAGGTCTGCAAAGAGCCGCGCGCCGCCGATGACGAAGACTTTCTCTGCGCCTTGGCAGACCTGAGCGACTTCGGCCACATCGCGGATCACGTCCAAGCCCTCGGTGGCTGGCAGGGTGCTGCTGAGGACCACGTTTTTTCTGCCCGGCAAGGGTCTGCCGATGGACTCGAACGTGTTCCGACCCATGAGGATGGGGTGGCCCAAAGTGGTGCGCTTGAAGAACTTCAGATCCTCCGGCAGATGCCAGGGGAGCTTGCCGTCACGGCCGATGACACGATTGCTAGCCATGGCGACGATGGCGTGGAGTTCAGGCATGGATGGGGGAAGGGTCACGGTGTCGATCATTCACGCGACCGGATTCTGACTCAATGAATCTTTCCGACGTTTTTGAGTTTGGAGTGTCTAGGCTATCATTTTGAGGTTTTGACGCTGGGTCGTTCGTGTCATTGTAAAAGTGGACGTGACTCGAGCACCTGGGCGCAGAACACACTCAAATGTTCAATCAATCCTCCCAGCCGCCTGCCGCCAAAATATCGCGAGAGTAGGGATCGCCCTCTGCCTCGAACTCGCGGAGGTATTTAAGTGCCAGGGCGCGGACCTCGGGATGGGGATTGGTGCGTGCATGCTTCAGAGTGTCAGGGTCCAAGAAGCGATCCAGCAAACTGGTGGCTTCCTGAAGATCACACACTGGCAGGCGCTCTTTGAAGCGAGCCTTGATCAGGGTTTCGAGGAACAGTTGGTCCGTCCAGTCATGCTCGCGGCCGGTGTCGGCCTTGGAGATATGCAGATCCAGAGGGTCGGGAAGCCGCATTCCTCCTGTCAGTTCCTTGCTGCTGCGATTCCAGACCTCGTCGAAAGATTCCACTCCGAGCTCGTTGGGGCGGCGAAAAACATCAATATCGCGGTCAAAACCACCGATTCGGAGCACGCCAGCATCTTCAATCTCCGCCGCCACCTCTCCAGCACTGATGACACGCTGCTCCGCCAAGGACCACCGATAGACATCTGAAAAGGAGTCGAGACACGCATTCAACTCCGCAGCCCATATCTTCGACGAGGGCAGCGGATCGAGCCAGATGTCCACATCCTTGGTTTTGCGGCTCAGTCCGTAACTAATGATGGCCATGCCGCCCAGTAGCACCACGCGATGGCGAGCTGCCAAGGCACAGGTGAAGGCATCCGCGTTGGTCAGAGGGGTTTCCATCGAGCCATGTCCGCGGTGATTTGATCCGAGATCCACATGGCTTCCTTCAAAGAATGGACTGGGTGAGGTAGCCATGGTTCGGAATTGTCGGGGGTCCACACGTGCGTGGCGTTCGGGTCACGCGACACGTCACGCCGCTCCTGCATCTTGCGGCGCGCCATGTCGGCTGAATAGCGCTTCTTGAGCTGGTCGATGGTTGGGCGGTACTGACGCATGACATCTGGAGTCTAGCTCATCCGACTCTTGGCGCAAGCTGGGAGGGTGCACCGGATTGCATCAGAGAATGGAACCAAAGTGTTTTTCAGAGGGGGCGTAACCTGACTAGCACGAAGGCCAGTTTTGACTCAAACGACTCGTCTGGAATTTTGGAACCAACTCCTGTTTGATGCAGTGGTTGGTTTCTTCTTCCCTAGGCCACCTCCTCGGGACCTTCGGGTGACTCAATGAAACTTTCCGACGTTTTTGAGTTTGGAGTGTCTAGGCTATCGACAGCAGTGGAATCCGGTGAGTTAGGAGAGACGTGCCGCCGCTAACCCTGCGCGGATCGGGCGACTTTTTCGCAGGATTGCATGTCGAGTTTTCCGGAGGCAAGCACGGGGATATCGGCCACGCGGACCATGCGTTTGGGGATCCAGAGGGCGGGGACGCCGCGCTCCAGCAATTGGTAGCGGAGGTTGAGGATCTCCTGGTGCTCGGGGCCGCCGGGCATGGAGGTGACGAGAACGAGGGCCTCTCCTTTGTCCGCATCCGGCACACCGACGACGGCGATGCGGCGACTGGACTCGCCCTCGATTCCCATGGCTTTGACGATGGCTTCTTCCACGGTTTCGTGAGGCACCATTTCTCCACCAATTTTGGAGAAGCGGGAAAGTCTTCCTTCAATGTAGAGGAAGCCGTCGAGATCGACGCGGCCTACATCCCCCGTGCGGAACCATCCATCGCTGGTGAGGACATCGGCCGTGCGTTTGGGGTCCTTGTGGTAGCCTTCGAAGATGTTGGCTCCCTTGAACCAAATGATGCCCGACTGGTGAATGGACTGGGGCTCGCCCGTCTCCACATTCGTGATGCGCACCGCCATGCCGGGCATGACCTGACCGACGGAGCCGAGGCGGTAGCTGGGCAGCCAGACATGGCCATCTCCCTCTTCACCCAGGGGTCGAGGATCGGGTAGATTGACGTTCGAGACGGGAGAGGTCTCGGTGAGTCCGTAGCCTTCGAGCACTCGCTTGCCAAATTTCACCTCAAAGGCTTCGGCCACGGCGAGCGGTAATTTTTCAGCACCCGTGACGCAGAGCGTGATGGAGCCGAGTTGTTCACGATTCACACCGCGCAGATAGCCGCGGAGGAAAGTGGGCGTGGCGATCATGACGCTGATTGCATACTTCTCGATCAGTTCGGCCAGCCGTTTTGTTTCAAGGGGGGAAGGGTAGGTGACGAGATTCACTCCATAGATGATGGGAAACCAAAGCGTCACGGTGCAGCCAAAACTGTGGAAGAGAGGGAGACAACCGAGGATGCTGTCGGACTCGACCAGATTGAGTCTCGATCCAAACTGAGCCACGTTTCCGAGCACGTTGCGGTGAGATAAGACGACGCCCTTCGGCTCGCCTGAGCTTCCACTGGTGAAGATGAGGGAAGTCTCGGCGTGGTCGCCTTTTTTGGACAGGCCGAGCACGGAGGCAATGAGCGAGCTCGGAAGGATTTTACTGATGATCAGCCAGAGGGCGATGCGTGGCTTTAGCTCAGGCATGACGCGCTCCAGGAGGAGAAGTTGCTTCGATGGCGGCCACGGGAATGACTGCATCTTCCGCACCAGAATGTCGGCGGTCAGGAACCGATCGATGTCGCCCTGGCGGATCGAGGACTCGATGGAAAAGCGGCTGGCGGTGAAGTTCAGATTCACCGGCGTCTTACCCGCGAGGAGCACTGCGACATTGGCGATGAGCGCAGCTGCTCCCGGTGGGAGAACAATGCCGACCCGCGCCTTGTTGGTTTCCTTTTTGATGAGACGGCTCAGTGCCAGTGCGGCGGCGAAGAGTTTATCAAAGGGGAGCTTTTTCTCGTCCTTGCCATCGACGAGGTGATTCCGGGTGCCGTTCTTTTTGAACCCCCGGATGAGCGCCCAAACGAGGCTGCCCTCGAGTTCGGGGTTCTTCGAAAAACACCGCTCCGCGAGGGAGAAGAGTGACTCCTGATAACGGGAGAGTGTGAGATCATCCTCACGAAGGACAGCACCAAAGGCAAAGACTGACTCTGTCTCTGCGGGCAGGGGGCCTATAGGCAGCGCGACCTCTCGTGGGTAATGGACGTAGAGCGGGACGACTGGAACATCCGCCTTCAGAAGGTAATCGAGCTTTGTGCCGGGAACGGTGGTCAGGGGTGCCACGTTTGAGGCCGCAGCGGCGGGGATGAAGATGACGATGGTAGATTCATCGATGGCACTTTGGATGGCCTTTCGATAAACGCTGGTGTCCGTGGCGCTGATCGCGATGGTCAGCGTGTTGACGTTTTCCTGTTCCAAATGCGACTGAGTCAGCGGCTGGAGGGGAGCGCCATCTTCAATGACATAAACGATCTTTCTGCCGGATAGGCAATGCTCGAGACGCTCAATGTCGGTGATGTTCAGCCGACTGGGTATGATCAGAAAACCACCGTTTGTTGGCAAATTCTCAGAGCCGAGGAGGGTGAGCTGCTTGATGCGGGTGGTGGCGGTTTTGGACATGATCGATTCGGAGATTGATGGGTGTCGGAAAAGTTTCAGCGTTTGAAGCAGATCTTAGTTTTCTCTCAGGAGGTAAGCAGGAAGCCAGCCTTCTCCCCCGGTTTCATTTTGGCACCAGTGCCAGCCTTTAACCTCGCGGAGGGAATTTACCCGTTCATCTTTGGTCACGGTGAGATCCCGGGAATGAAAGGCCTGTTCCACACGCGCTGTTCCATCCGCGCTCTGGGTTAAGATGTCGTCTGGCACATAGCTACCCCGGCCGCTGATCGCGGTGACCCACACCCAGCCCGGCCAATCGGCGTCCTGATTCCCCAGTCGCACCTGATCGCCTACGGCGAGAACGAGTGGTGAGCGGTCGATGACTTCGTAATCAGCGTTGGCGATGAAGGGGCGATCAGGCATGGCGGTGAGACTAGGCTCGATTTCTTAATCGATCAACTCCCTGCACACATCCCTCTCGATCAATCCCGCTTGGCCAGCTTCGAGAGCAGGCGCAAAATCTCGACGTAGAACCATACGAGTGTGACCAGAAGACCGAAGGCGGCAAACCACTCCATGTATTTCGGTGCGCCCTGTTCACAGCCATGCTCGATGAAGTCAAAGTCCAGCACGAGATTCAGCGCAGCCAACACGACGACAAAGACGCTGAAGCCGATACCGATCAGCCCGCTCTCGTGAATCCAGGGGATCTGAATGCCAAAGAACCCGAGAATCCACGTCGTGAGGTAGACCAAAAAAATGCCACCCGTGGCGGCGGCAACACCGAGTTTGAAATTCTCCGTCGCGCGGATCAATCGCATCGAGTAGGCCGCCAGGAGTGCAAACAAAGTCCCACCCGTGAGCAGAACCGCCTGGAGCACGATGCCGTTAAACTGGGCCTCGTAGCGCGCGGAAAGACCGCCGAGAAACAAGCCCTCTGCGATGGCGTAAAGTCCACCCGTCACGCCAGCCCATTCCTTTTTGAAAACGGTGATCAGCGCCAGAACCAATCCGGCGATGCCGCCACCGGTCACCCAAACCATCGCTCCGGCGGGATCGACGGTTGCTTTGTTCCAAGTGAACATCGCTGAGGCCATGAGCATGACGGTGAAGATCAGCGTGGCATGGACGGTGCCCGTGAGGGTCATGCGTGCCGCGTCCGTTCGGGAGACGTCGCGAAAAGTAGAATTGCTCAATACAGGGTTACCGGTTCTCATAAGATTATTGGGGATTAACGATGCAAAGTGCTCCTTCGTCCATGACGGAGATTGGAACCCCGTTTACTTTGAGCCTGCGCTCAACGACTCCACGGCAGCCAGAGCTGCGGCGCTTCGGTTTTCCACGCCCATGTTTTGAAAGCAGGTGCCGAGAGGTTGTTTGGCTGTCTTCTCGCTCATGCCGAGAATTGCGGCCACATGAAAACACGCATCCTCGTCATCACCGTCATCAGCACCCTCCTGATCCATTCCGCCCAGGCAGGCGGCCTCGGTTATCAGCCCGGGGACACCCCGAAGTCTGCCCTTGAGCGTTAGACAAATCAGCAAGTCGAGATGCGACTCAAGAACGGCGAAAAGATCAGCGGAAAAGTCAGCGCCGTTTCCGAGAAGACCGTGCACCTCACCGCGCTCACCGGCCAGGAATTCTTCGAAGCGCTCATCGTTCTCGAAGACATGAGCGCCATTGCCGTCCGCGCTGCCGCGAAGCAAGGGATCGCATTGGAGTGGTGATCGTCAGGTCAAGACACACGCAGAGCCTGATCGGGCTCCGCGCTTTTTGCTCCCATGGCTCCCGTTTGTTGTTCACGGTTCCCTCCGGGGCTGCGCAGCAGCGTATTTCTCTGGGCGTGAGAGCGCCCCATGTCCCCCCGGAGCGCGCGTGAACAACGCACCTGATCAACCGGCCTTCATTTTTGGGCGCGCGAGGCTCATCGATCGGCCAAGCCTTTGATCAACTTCTCCCCAGCCGCATGCAAGGTTTCTTCTTTTTTGGCGAAGTGGAAGCGGATGTAGCGGTGCTCGGGCTCGAGGAAGAATGCCAGGTCTCATGGATGAAAGCTTGCCTCGTTTAGCCGAAGGCTATACACTCACCGAATGACGACGACACTGCAAGCATGGGGCAATAGCCAAGGATTACGCCTTCCCAAGACGCTGCTCTCGGCCCTGGGGCTGGAGAATGGGGCGGTGGTGGAAGTGGAGCTAACGCCGAAGAGGGATGCGATCATCGTGAAGCCATCTCAGGTGCGCTCGCGGGTTCGCGGTCGGCACCGCATTGAAGATCTCGTCGCGGCGATGCCAAAGGGGTACAAGGCCGCCGAGTTTGACTGGGGAACGAGCGGGAGGGAAGTCTGGTAATGGCCGCCTACTCCCCGAAGCAGGGCGATCTGGTGGCGCTGGATTTTGATCCGCAGGCGGGTTATGAGCAGAAGGGGCGGCGTCCCGCGCTGGTGGTGAGCAAGGACGCCTTCAATAAAGCCACGGGCATGGCCATCTGCTGCCCGATCACGAACACAAACCGCGCCATCCCCTTTCATGTGCCGATCACCGGACGCACCAAGCTGACGGGCTTTGTGATGTGTGAGCAGGTGAAGTCGCTCGATTTCCGCTCGCGTGGCCTGAAGCTCATCGAACGCGCGCCGAGAGAGGTCTTGGAGGATGTGCTCGCCATCCTTGATGCGTCGGTCTTTTGAAGGCGCTTCTCTGAATGAGTGCCTCCAGCCACCCGGAACTCGCTGAAGCGTGAAAAACGTACTCTATCAACAGGCGCTCGTTTTCAGGTGCCCCAAGATCCGGGTTTCTGTGTAAAGCGCGGCTCACCTATTGACCAAGCCTTTGACCAACATATCGCCCGCGGCTCGCAGGGTTTCTTCTTTTTTGGCGAAGTGGAAGCGGATGTAGCGGTGCTCGGGCTCGCGGAAGAAGCTGGAGCCGGGGACGCCGGTGACTCCGACCTCGCGAATGAGCCACTCGGCGGCTTGGGTGTCGGTGGGGAAACCGAGGGAGGAGATGTCGAGCAGGGTGTAGTAAGCTCCCTGGGGCTCGGTGAAGGGGAGGCCAGTGCCGCGCATGTAACCCATGAAGAGGTCGCGCTTGGAGTCGTAGGCTTTTTGCAGATCGGAGTAGTAGCTGTCGGGGAACTCAAGCGCGGTGACGGCGGCTTCTTGCAAGGGGGCTGCGGCTCCGACGGTTAGGAAGTCGTGCACCTTCCGCGCTCGGGAAATCAGGTGAGCAGGGGCGATGACGTGTCCGAGACGCCAGCCGGTGATGGAGTATGTCTTGGAGAGTGAGCCGCAGGTGAGCGTGCGCTCCCACATGCCGGGCAGGGTGGCAAAGTAGGTGTGGCCGTGCGGCGCATAGACGATGTGCTCATAGACCTCGTCCATGATGACAAAGGCATCAAACTCGGTGGCGAGGCTGCCGATGAACTCAAGCTCCTCACGGGTGAAGACCTTGCCGCAGGGGTTGGAGGGATTGCAGACGACGATGGCTTTTGCCCCGGAGGCGAAAGCGCTGCGGAGCTGGTCGGGATCGAAATGAAAGTCGGGCGCGTGCAGGGGCACATGCACAGGGATCGCACCAGAGAGGATGGCGTCGGCCCCGTAGTTCTCGTAAAACGGGGAGAAGATGATGACTCGATCTCCGGGATCGCAGGCGGTCATTATGGCCACCATCATGGCCTCGGTGCTGCCGCAGGTGACGACGAGGTGTTGCTCGGGATCGATTTCCTGTCCGCTGAAGTGGTGGTGTTTTTTGGCGAGGGCCTGCCGAAAACGGGGTGCGCCCCAGGTGATGGCGTATTGATGATGCGGACCCCGGATGGCAATGGCGAGGGCGTCGATCAGTTCAGCGGGCGGATCGAAGTCGGGGAATCCTTGGGCCAGATTCAGGGCTCCGTGCTGATTGGCCAGCCGGGTCATCTGACGGATGACGGACTCGGTGAAGACTTCGAGGCGACGTGCGGGTTGGGGCATGTGCGGCGTGGGGTTGGGTGGTGAGAGGAGGGGAGTAGTGCGAGGAAAGGTGGAGCTTGTCGAGGGCGTTGTTTAGCGCTCTTGATGAAATTTACGACCGTTCTCCTCTTCATGTTTGCCGCTCATATTGCTCATTCGACCGAGATTGTGGCTCATCGAGGTGCTTCCGGTGCAGCCCCCGAGAACACGGTGGCAGCCTTTAAATTGGCTTGGGAGTTGGGTGCGGATGCGTGTGAGTTGGATCTGCATCTGACGGCGGATGGGAAGATCGCCATCCTGCATGACAAGGACACGGAGCGGACGACGGGTGTGCTGATGCGTGTTGCTGATTCGACGCTGGATGATCTCCGCACCCTTGATGCTGGAGCTTGGAAAAACGTGAAGTATCAGGGAGAAAAAATCCCGACACTGGCCGAGTCGCTGGCCACCCTGCCTGTGGGGACTCAGCGTTTCTTTTTGGAGATCAAGTGCGGCCCTGAGGTGGTGCCTGCGCTCACGGAGGAACTGGAGGACTGGAAACCCCGGGCCGCTCAGCTTTGCATCATCGCCTTCAGCGAAGCCGTGGCGGTCGAGTCCAAAAAAGCGTTGCCTTGGCTGAAAGTTTATCGGCTTTCCTCGGAGCAAACGAAGGACAAAGAGCCGGTCGATCTGACGGCCTTGATTGAAAAGACGAAGGCGCAGGGGCTCGATGGACTGGATCTCGGCTCAAAATGGCTGTGGAGTGCTGCGATGGTCAAACGGGTGAAAGAGGCAGGTTTGGAGATCTACGCTTGGACCATCAACGATCCCGTGCAGGCGAAGCAGTTGGCTGATTTGGGTGTTGATGGCATCACGACGGATGAGCCTGCGCTCCTGAAGTCAGCGTTGGGGCGGTGAGACATTCTTGTTTGACGGCGGATTGGATTGAATTGAGAGAGTCGGCACCAGCTGTTCGTTCTAGAGTCCCTATATCTCACCATGATGACCCTATCCCGTCTTTCCAGTCTCGCCCTCGCCGTGTGCATGGCAGCTTCTTCATTGTCCCTCAAAGCCCACGAAGCGGGGGCACAAATGGCCAATGTGGCCACCGGTTTCCTCACCTCATTACCCGATGATCAACGGGCCAAGGCCAGCTTTCCTTTTGTCGATGAAGAGCGCCTGAACTGGCACTTCATCCCGCGTGAGCGGAAAGGGCTGCCGATGAAAGAGATGTCTCCTCAGTCTCGGCTGATGGCGCTGGCCTTGCTGAACACCGGGCTTGGTTTCCGAGGCGCAGCGAAGGCCGTGACCATCATGAGCTTGGAAGAGGTGGTCTATCAAATCGAGGCGGGTGCGGATGAATCGAAGCTCGCCGCCATCCGGGCGAAAAGAGACCCCGAGATGTATTTTGTATCGATCTTTGGCGAGCCTGCTGAAAAAGGCACCTGGGGCTGGAGGATCGAGGGGCATCATGTGTCGATGAATTTCACGATCAAAGATGGCCAACTCGTCCGCGCCACCCCGTCCTTTTTCGGAACGAATCCCGGTGAGGTCAGGGAGGGTCCGATGAAGGGACTGCGCATTCTGGGCAAGGAAGAGGAGTTGGGCCGTGAATTGGTCAAATCTCTGTCTGCTGAGCAAGACAAGAAGGCCATCATCGCTCAAGAAGCGCCGAAGGAAATGATCACCGCGGCCGAGCGAAAAGTGAACCCCCTGACGCCCGATGGCCTGCCTGACTCCGAGATGACCGATGCCCAAAAGACGCTGCTGGCACAGATCATGAGCGAGTATCTCCATCGGGTGCGTCCTGACATTGCTGACGAGGAACTGGCTGCCATCAAGTCAGCGGGAGGTCCGATTCACTTTGCGTGGGCGGGCTCGAAGGAGCGCGGGGAGGGTCATTATTACCGGGTGCAGGGTAAAACCTTCTTGCTGGAGTACGACAACGTCCAGAACAATGCTAATCACGTGCACAGCGTCTGGCGCTCGTTTGACGGCGATTTTGGCCGCGACATTTTGGGTGAGCACTACAAGACCGAAACTAAAGAGTGAGTGCTTCGTTTTTAGAAATGCATCTTTGAAACAGTTGGGGTGCGTAAACCGGTCTCACATCCATTATAACAATTCTTTGAACTCCTTGGAATAATTTCGGGCTATTCGCCGTCTAAATTCAGCAGCCGCAAGGCTAACAACCCTTTTCCTCCTCCACGGGAGGCAAAAAACAGAACCAAATCAAACCATCCAACTCAAACAGAAACCATGAAAAAACTACTGACCCTCGCCCTCTCACTCATGTTCGCAGGCTCCGTCTTCTCGGCTGAGTATCCAGATATCAGCATCACCGAGCTGAAGACCGCCATCGCTGAAAAGAAAGTCACCGTCATCGATGTGAACGGAGCTACCTCCTACTCGAAGGGCCATGTACCGACTGCTCTGAACTTCGCTGAAGTGAAAGACAGCCTCGCCTCCAAGCTCCCCGCTGACAAGGGCGCCCTCGTGGTCGCCTATTGTGGCGGTCCTTCCTGCAGCGCTTACACCCGTGCCGCAAACGCTGCCAAGGAACTGGGCTACACCAACGTGAAGCACCTCAGCGCTGGGATCAGCGGCTGGCTCCAGGCAGGTGAAGCCACCGAGAAATAATTGACGAGAACATGTTTTTGTGTGCCTTTGTGCACCTCAAACACATCTGAGAGGCCCCGGGTGCTGTGAAAAGCGCTCGGGGCTTTTGATGAAAACCCATTGCCCAATCATGAAAACGACCCTTCGCACCTTCCTTGCTGTCTTGATTTCCGTTGTTTCCACCCTCATCCATGCAACTGATCCAGCGGCGCAGATCACCTACACGGGAGAGATCTCCGGTGTGGTTTGCGCTTCGTGTAAGGAGCATATCACCACCATGCTCACGAAGAAACTCGACGGCGTCGTGAGCGTCAATGTGGAGCCGGGTGAAAAACTGGGCGGTCCGCAGAAGCTGACCATCGTGGCCAAGAATGCAGAGATCACGAAGGAAACCGCGACCACTGCCCTCGGGAGCTACGCCAAAAACTACGAAATCGTGAGTCTGGCTAAGAAGAGCTAGTCATTTCCCCAGTCCGCCGATCTTGCAGCCGACGGCGGGCTCTTGGGGGCTGGGAACAGGTTTCCCATTTGCGATAGCAGCGAGGGCATCCCTGAGATCATGTCGGGTTGCCTGGCGCTGTTTTTTCGTGGGACCGAGGTAAAGGTCATTGATTCGACCTTGGTAGATCACTCCACCCGCAGTGTCTGTTACCACAGCTTCGGGAGTTATTTTGGCGTTGAGTCGAAGGGCTAGTTTCTGTTCGGAATCCAGCAGAACGGGCATTTTGACTTGGAACATCTCAGCGTGCTGAAGAGCGTCTTCTTTTTTGAGATCCTTGTCGGATTGGATGAGGTAGAAGAAAAACTTGTCACCCTGTTCTGTCGCCATTTTGAGCACTTCCGGCATCAGTGAGTTGGACGTCGGGCAGTAGGGGGACACAAAGATCATCACCGATCCGGTTTTGCCGACAGCCTTAAGCGGTGAATGTGGCTCACCATTCAGGGCGGGAAGGGTCAAATCGGGCTCGGCTCCCGAAGCCGCACACACGATCCATAGCGAGTTGAGGAGAAGCGATCGGAGGTTCATGATTCGATCAAAGGAATGTTGGGGAATCAAGGCGCACGTTCCTCTTCGACATCCATCAGGTCAAAAAAGGTCACCAGATCATCCCGGTGAGCCAGTCCTGCTTCTGCCTTCTGTTGATTGAAACCCGCCGTCGCAGCGTCACGCCAGCCTCGCTTGTGCATGAATCCATTGAAGAGCTCGATCTGCTCGGGCTCGGGTTTGCGCCCCTTCTGAAAACACCATTCCAAAATCTCTTCATCCGATCCGCCTTCGAGCGTGCGTCGGGTGAGATCCTCAAAACTAACCGCGAGCAAGCGGCACACGCGGTCATCAAAGGTCCGACTTCCCTCGATGAAACCGAGATGATATCCTTCAGGCAATTGGCCTTTGGCATTGACACGGATTTTGTCCAGAATTCTGCCGAAGATGGTGATGCCGCCGACGGTGTCGCGGGGTGAGCGGAGGGGAAAGGTCATGCGGCATTTAAGTCGGAACCTGAGCCGGGTCAATGATGGGAGGTGTATCCGGGCTTGTTGAAGGCAAGAGCCAGACTAAGTTCACAAATCATGTCATTAGGAACCAAAAATCGGCTCAAACAGATTGCAGATGAATGCAAAGCTCATCTCCGCGAGAACCACGGTGGTGGAGACTCTTTGGTGGAGGAATTCATCGCCGAGATCGAGGGCTCCGGTTCGGGTGCGGATCCCACAGCTTGGGGACGTTTCACAGACTTGAAGCGCAGCCGCAGCGAGATGCTGTCACGGCTTGATGCCGCCTATGAAAAGTGGCTGAACCCCGATGCCTAAGGCTCGGAAAACCAAGGCGAAAAAGCCGAAGATGCCGCCGAGGACTTGGTGCATCTACGTGATGCGCTGTGCGGATGACACGCTCTATTGCGGAATCACAAACGATCTCGAGCGTCGATTGAAACAACACAATGCCGGCACGGGTGCTCGCTACACGCGGGTTCGTTTGCCTGTGATCCTCGAGGGATCATGGGGGGTCAAAAATCGGTCTGAAGCGCTGAAGGGTGAATTTGCTTTCAAAAAACTGAATCGCATGAGGAAGGAGCAGTTCCTGGCGGAACTTTAAGCATGGCAAAGGCGCTCAGATTGGGTGTGGATCGGAATTTGAAGGAAATCTTTAGCAAATCGGAAATAGACTCAAGGAGAGGCCGTTAGTAGAGCCATGGACTCCTCCAAATTCATTGCCCTGATCCTAGCTGTTACCGCTGGAACCCCACTTTCGGCGGCTCCGCCGGTTGCGAATGTTGCAGACGCAGCGAGGGAGATCGACTCGATCCTGGCAGCTGATTGGAAGAAAAACAGTCTCCAGGGAAACCCAGCCACGGACGACAATACTTTTGTCCGCCGTATCTACCTCGATGTCATTGGTCGTATCCCGACGACCCGTGAAACGGACGCCTTTTTGTCATCGAAGGAAACCGACAAGCGAGCCAAACTCATCGATAAGCTGCTGGGCTCCGAGGCCTATGTTCAGCACTCCTTTAATTATTGGGCAGACGTGCTGCGCCTCACGTCCAACGGCAATCAGACGGGAGCCATTACCGGAGCAGCCTACGCAGACTTCGTCAAAGACAGTCTCCGTGCCAACAAGCCCTATGACCAATTTGTGCGTGAGATGGTGGCGGCCCAAGGCAAGGCCTGGGAAAATGGAGCCATCGGTTATTACATGAGGGATCGTGGAATGCCGTTGGACAACATGGCCAACACGACCCGCATTTTCTTGGGCACCCGCATTGAGTGTGCCCAATGCCACAATCATCCCTTCGACAAGTGGACCCAGATGCAGTTTTATAAGATGGCGGCCTTCACCTTCGGAGTCGAGACTCAGGACTACAGCGGCGGAACCATGACGGGTGTGCGTGACTTGTTGAAGGAACAAGAAGATGCCATTCGCGCCTCTTACAAAGAGCCCCAGCGCCCGCAGCGCCCCCGTATCGATGGGAAAATGTCCAAAGAACAACGTGCTGAGTTGGAAAAAACGTATGCGCGCCAAGAGAAAGAGTACAAAGAAAAATTGGTCGTCGTTACCAAGCAGCGGAATGATGCACGTGAAAAAATCCGCAAAGAACAACGCGGCTATCAAGAGGCGATGAACGATGTGCGTGACACCATGCGCTACACTTCTGTTAGCAATCGGGAGAGGAAGCCCAGTCTGCCGCATGATTACCAATACAGTGATGCCAAGCCTAGGTCATCCGTGGAGCCCGGCACCATGATGGGACATGAGAGCGTGACTCAGGCCGGAGAGACGCCCTTGCAGGCTTATGCACGCTGGATGACCAGCCCAGAAAACCCTCGCTTCACCACCGTCATCGCTAATCGCCTCTGGAAGCGTGCCTTTGGCCTGGCTTTGATCGAGCCATTGGACGAACTCATGGACACCACTGTCCCGATGATTCCAGAGATGGAGAAGCACATCGAGAAACTGGTTATTGCTGCCAAGTATGACATGAAAGCGGTGCTCCGCGTGCTCTACAACACGAAGACCTACCAGGCACAGGCATCCCGGAAAGAGCACTCTCCCGGCGATGTTTATCACTTCACCGGTCCTCTTCTTCGTCGCATGAGCGCTGAGCAGATGTGGGATTCCTTTGTGACCCTCATCAATCCAAGCCCAGACATGATCAACGAGGCCAATCGTGAAGCCGTCCAACAGCGCATTCTTCAAGCCAAAAAGATCGCTGACAGCGTCGAGTCGCTATCGCCTGAGGAGGCCCTCAGTGGCCTCAAAAAAGCGGCTGAGGTGTATGGGAAAAATCGTGAGCGCACCGAAGTGCAGCAGAAGCTCTATCTTGCCGCACGAACCGCCTACAAAGATGCATCGGACAAAGCCGACGCGATGCCTGAAAGTCCCGCAAAAAAGGAAGCCCTGGCAAAAGTGGCAGAGATGAAGAAAAA
>CAMBPV010000030.1 GCA_945869695.1 Prosthecobacter debontii | reverse complement strand
GAACTTCGGGCTGGTGTCGCTAGGATCGACATCACTGACCGCACCGTTCCTTTAAATGATCCTTGTTTTGCAAAAGCTCTCATTCTAAAAAGCGGCGAAACAACGGCGGTGCTCATCACCGTGGATGCCGTGGCGATTGGGGAGATTGGTCGAATCGGGAATGGTTTTCTAGCGACGGTGCGCGGGCAGTTGGGAACTGAGCTTGGTATTGAGCCTTCGAGCGTGGTGATCAATGCGAGTCACTGCCATGGCATCATCCGAGCCGACACGGCACAGCTCGTCGTGCAAGCCGTGAAGGAGGCAGCCAAGAATTTAGTCGCCGTCAAAGCTGGTGTCGGCAGCGGCTCAGAAAGCAGGATCAGCGAGAATCGCCGACTGAAAATGAAGGACGGCAGCGAGGTGGACATGCGCCGTGCCTATTCGATGCCTCTCGACGAAGACGTGGTCAGTGTGGGGCCGATTGATCCGCAGGTAGGCCTCCTGCGACTCGACCGCGAGGACGGCACGCCATTGGCAGTCGTTTACAACTTCGCGTGCCATCCCATCATGAACCCACCGAGCAAAGGCAACTCGGCTGATTATCCTGGCTTTGCATCTGGCGTGATTGAGCAAGCTCTCGGCCATGGATCGATGGCGTTCTTCATTCAAGGCTGCGGCGGCGACATCAATCCGGTGCGCTACAAAGAAGTCACGAGGCCCGCAGATGCGGAGCCGTTGGGCACCATGCTGGGAGCGACTGTTTTAGCCGCCACTCGTCAAATCAATGTCAGGGAGAACTCGGCGCTTCAGGTGATCCAGGAATCCGTCTCCGTGCCTCGCGCGGCCGACTACGAAGCGCGAATTTCCTCGATCGAGGCCGAGCAAAAAAAGCTCCTGTCGTCGCTGAAGCCCACGAATGTCAATTTTAAGGCCTTCCTGCCTTTGCTTCTGGAGCAGAAGCTGTGGCCGGACTTTCCATCCCATCACGCCCAGAGCTATCTTCATGATCGATCGCTCGAAAAAAAGGCGATTGAGCAGCTCGATGCAGATAACAAGGTGCTCGTCGAAAACTACCTGGCGAATGTGCAGATCATGGAGCGCCTCACCCGATTGAACACCAATCTGGCCCTTCTCAGAAAGCACCTCGCCGAAACGCAGGCGGCAGCCCGACCTACGCTTGATGTTGAGGTCTGTGGTCTGCGGGTCGGTGATTTCAAACTGGTGACTTTTCCAGGTGAACTGACCGTGCAAGTGGGCCTGAACATCAAGAAGGCAGCGGCTGACTCCGGTGCTTTCGTCGCGGGTTACACCAATGGCTACATCTACTACACGCCCACGGTGGAACAGCGAAATAACACAGGCTATGCTCAGGAAGATTGCGACACGCTCGTCGCCCCGGAGTGGCAAAAAATCTTTGAGACAAAGGCGGTGGAAATCATCCGGCGATTAGCGGATTGAATCGAACACGTTAAAACTCTCTTCATCATCATTTGCTCATTCGTCGGTCTCGTTGCTGGCGAGTCCGTGCCCGTTAGCATCCAGGGAAAACTCGGTCTCTTTCGAGGCGGGAAGCCCTATTTTGTTCGGGGAGCGGGAGGTGAGACGCGCTTGAGTGAGCTCGCCACACGCGGGGCGAACTCAATTCGGACGTGGAGCACGGATCACCTCATCGAGACTTTGGATGAAGCGCAAAAACTGGGCTTAACCGTGAGTGCAGGGATTTGGCTGGAGCCGGAGTGCTCCTGGTTTTCTTACTCGAATGCCGAGCATTGTGCCCGGCAAACGGAACGAGTTCGGAAGGAGATTACGCAGTATCGCAACCATCCCGCCTTGCTAGCCTGGGGTCTGGGAAATGAAGCGGAAGGTGATGGCCGGAACATCCCCTACTGGAAGCAGATTGAACGTTTGGCACTGCTGGCCAAAGAGCTCGATCCCGCGCATCTCACTTTCACTGCAGTAGCGGGACTGAGCGCGGAAAAGGCTCAGGGGCTCAACGCACACACACCGCATCTCGACTATGTCGGAGTGAATACTTATGGTGGACTGTTTGGTCTGCCGGAGAGTCTGTTAAAGATCGGGTGGACGAGACCGTGGCTGGTGACGGAATGGGGTCCGCGTGGATTTTGGGAGCAACCCAAGAGCCGATCTGGGGCTGCTTTGGAACAAACGAGCAGCGAGAAGGCAGCGATGGTTCGTCGCGGTTATAGCGAGATCATTTCAAACACTGCGGGTTGTCTGGGCAGTTATGCTTTTGTGTGGGGTTGGAAATTTGAAGCCACCGCGACTTGGTTTGGCCTGATGACTCACGAGGGCGAAATGATCGAGTCGGTGGATGTGCTGGAGGAAATGTGGAGCGGTCGGAAGCCCACCAACTCAGCGCCACGGATTCAACCCCTGAAGGGCGTGCCCGTTGAAGCCATCCAACCCGGCACTCCCTTTCAGGCACGTGCCGAGGCCCTTGATGCGGACGGTGACTCCTTGGTCTGGCGTTGGTTGGTGCTTCCTGAGAAGAAGGAGCATGACCCGGGCAGGCGCCCCAAAATGCCGGACGCGATCGGCGGAGCCATCCTCTCCACCGAGGCAGACCGCGCCGACGTCAACGCGCCCCAGAAGCCGGGGGTCTATCGACTCCACGTCTGGATCAGTGACGGTAAAGGGCACGCCGCCACCGCCAATGCACCTTTCGAAGTGAAGTGACTCCGCTGATCAGACCCCTTGATGGAAGCAACGTCCTTTCTGGCTCAGGTTTCTCCGGACCTGTAGCGTCATTCCAAGCCCGGTCAGCGCCATCAGGAGTGCCCACGAGGGCAAAAGCAGCGCGACGGCGTGGAGTTCCGCATACCGGAGGCGGAGGCCGTTCGCGGTCGAGTCCACCATTTGAAGGAGGTAGCTGGCCATGCTGAGGCTATTCACCAGAGCGCTGCCCAACCAGAGAGTGGTGCTCCCTTGAGGCAGAGGGCCAGCGAGCAACGCTGCACGCCAATCGGCATGAGACCACCACACGAAGAGCGAAGCGAGCCATAGAATGGCCCACCCGACTTGGGGGAAATGAAGGCTGAACATCGTCCACGGGCCGGACATTCCGCCAAAGGCCAGGCTGGAGAGCAGCCCGAGGCAAATGGCGACGCTCACAGGCGTGAGGACGATGGCGTTCGCAAAAGTGTAACTGCGTGAGAGGAGGAGCAATTTTTCACGAGGGGAATATGTTTTTTCCATGGGATCAAAAGGGCAAAAGTTTAGGCGTGTGGAGGCAGCTTGGGAGGAAGCACGGGTTTGGGGGCGCTGAATTTCTCAGCCCAATTGACCCGCGCGGTGGCGGTCATGAGCAACGCAAGCGTGGCGATGGCCCCGATGGTGATGGTGAGTCCTGTGAGGCCATCAAAGAAGAAACTGTAGCTGAAGAGCACCATGTAGGCAGTCTGCGCGGGCACGGCGACGGCCAGCATGCGTTTTCCACCCACAGCCGCGACGTAGCTGCACACGAGCAGCAGTGAAACCACGGATGCGATGATGAAGCTGAGCGTGAGCGGCACCAGATCGACCAGGTAGGCGAAGAGCAACTGGAAGGCGAAGAATCCGGCAGCGAGGAAGAAGTAGTTCACCGGATGCAGGTTCACATTTTTGGTCATGCCGAGAATGAGAAGCACGGTGAAGAAAAACAGGAGCGATACCGGAGCAAAAAAGGCGATGCGTGAAGCCACAGGTCCTGCATTCAGCACTTTGGGCATGTCCATTCCAATCGCAGGCGCGGAGATGACATCGGGGAAGCTCCACTCGAGCGTCCAGCTGTCGCCCACACGCTCCCGGGTTGTCGGCGAGCCAGTGCCAACGGGAAAACTGATCTCATCAAAGTCGGCGTTCATTGTGAGCATGAACTGCCTCACTCGCGCACTGTCGCCAAATTCATAACGCCACGAGTCGAGACCTCGGGCGCGGTAGCCGACTTTCAGGGTCTCGCTTTTTCCAGGCTCCAATGAAACGGCCTGAGTGATGGCCCCCTGCTCGGGCAGCACCTCGCGTTTTCCATCCGTTCCGAGATCAAAGGAGAAATCGTGAAAGCTGGCCTTCTCGCCAGGGAGTTCAAAACGCACATAAACGGTCTGGGTCACCGGTGTGGGATTCGTGATCTCATACTCGGCCTCGAATCGTGCACCGTAAGTCCGATACCAGAGCAGGCCGCGCTTTTTGGGCTCGTAGCTGAGATCAATCTTTACCTTGCTCAGCGAGGGCTGGATCTGTTTCCGCCCGGTGGCACTGGAGGCGGTGACATAGTAGGCGGAGGGATGTTTTTGAGTCAACGCGGGTCCCCAGACATCCGTCACCTCGCTGCCGAGTTGGCCTTGTTGCTGATTGGTGCGCTGCTGCAGGGCTGCGCCGAGAATGAACCAACCGCAGGTGGTTCCGATGAAGAGGGTCGCGATGGCGATGAGATGTTTTGCATTCATGAGTTAGAGAAAGGGAGTTGAGAGTAAGTTTGAGAATTACAGGCCGCGTTTTTCGTAGAAGAGATCCGCTTTTGGTGCTTCACCCCGGCAGAGGCTCTTGCGCAGCAGGACTTCGTGCTCGGCTTTCGAGGCGGGGCCGTATTCGATGTTTCCGTCCACGGCGCTGATGCGGTAGCCCTCTGGCAGAATCAGGCCCCACTCGATGGCATGGATGAACCAAGGGGTGAGCGGAAGCTCGATTCCGACCTTGCCAGACACGGGATCCAGCTTGCCCTTTGCAGAAGTGAAGGAGAGGCTGACCTCGGTTTTTGCCGCCTTTCCATCGCCAGCGGGCATCGGAAACTCGAGCTTCTTCCCTTCGTCCGAGATGGGCTTGGTGCTCTGACCATTCAGAGCGCACTTCAGCAGCGCGCTGTCCGCAGGCAGCTCAATGACAAAGCTGGGAGAGCCCTCGTGCTCAATCTCAAACTTTGCCTCCGTGATCGTCGAGCCATCGCCCACGATGCGGGTGTCAAAATGCGCCAGTTTGACGGTGCCCTCTGCTGTGGCCACCTGAGGCAGCGGCTTTACCTGAACGCGGGTGGAAAAAGGGGCCTCGATCGCTGCTACGGAGTGCCCGACCAAGGTTTCAGTGACCCACTTTGAGAGTCCCGCCCTCGTCGCGAGGACGCGCAACTTTTCGGCCTGCATCTGGGTCACGGGCGGAACGGCTACGAAAAAGAGGCTGCGTGTTTGATCGGCTTTTGGCAGCGATGGTGCCGTTAGATTCCAGTTTTCCTCCAAAGGACCTTGAGGCACGCCATAGCTTACCGTGATCTCGCGCTCGAGAGTGCCTCTGCTCTTCCACTGAACGTGGAGAGACTGCTCACCTGCCGTGCTACGCTCCACCTTCCATTCTTCCAGGTCTTCGCCCGTCACTTTGAGCTGACGAGTGGATGCGGGTAGCACGATGGCAGCTTCCATGCCCGATCCTTTCTGGGCGGTGAGAAAGGCATGAGCCGTGTAGCGCAGAAGACCATCCTCACGCTGCACGGCGACTTCATTTTGCAGGGTCCATTCACTCGGAGTGGGAGGCGCCATTTCAGCTGCTATTTTTGCAGGCTCTCGCATCATCACGGTAATGGTGCTGCCCTGAGCGGGGAGCGCGAAGATGCCGCTCTCGGAGTTAGGCAAAAGTGTGTTCCCACTGCTTACCGCCGCGGCCCGGCCTTCGGGCAGCCCTTTGATCTCGAGTGTGCTCACCGCACAGGGCAGGGCATTCACCTCGATGATGGGGGTTTCTGCGAAGGGCACGATGTCCTGCGGGACAAATCGAAGTTTCACCGTTGCCGTGCCCAGTTGGTTGGTCACGAGGCAGAGTTGATCATCCTTGGACAGCACCCGGGCATCGAGCGGCTCGATGGATGCGACGGCTAATCCTGCGCCCATGAGAGGAAAGCTCTCCCACTCTCCGCTGAAGTTCTCGACGCGAAACTCGGCTTCCAGAACGGCCTTTCCTCCTTTGCAATCCAAACGAAGCAACGCCGCCATCAATCCACCAGGGACGGGTGGCGGCTTGATTTTGTCGAGTGCGCTCAGGGCGTCGCGGGCGGCTCCCATTTGCAGGAGTCGCTTCAGTTCTGAGTAAGGGACGGTGACCGTCGTCTTTTCCAATTCCGCAGGTTCCTCCGCTGCTTTTACCTGCCAGCCTGCGAGGAGGCTGAGCCCAATCATGATCGTGTTTTTGAGTTTCATCACGTCCCGAACTTGGATCACGAGTGTGCGGTCTTGATGAAGCGGAGGTGAATTGAACGTGAAATCGGACTCATCTCCCGACTTGCGAGAGCCCTCAGACTGGGCTTGATGCGCGTTGCTCCTTTTCCATGACGCCAGCCCAAGAGATCAATCGCCGCCGCACTTTCGCCATCATCTCCCATCCGGATGCGGGGAAAACGACGCTCACTGAAAAACTGCTTCTTTACGGAGGGGCGGTGCAGCTGGCGGGCTCGGTCACGGCGCGGAAGAATCAGCGTGCAACGACAAGCGACTGGATGGAGCTGGAAAAACAAAGAGGCATCTCGGTCTCGTCCACGGTGCTTCAGTTTGAATACGGTGGCTGCATGGTGAACCTGCTCGACACACCGGGTCACAAGGACTTCTCCGAGGATACCTACCGGGTGCTCACCGCTGTGGATGCGGCCATCATGGTGATTGATGCGGGTAAGGGTATCGAAGGTCAGACTCGAAAGCTTTTCGAAGTCTGCCGCAAAAGAGGCGTGCCCATTTTCACCTTCATGAACAAGCTGGACCGCCCCGCGCGGCCACCGCTTGAATTGATCGATGAACTCGAAACCGTGCTCGGCATCGGAGCCACAGCCGTGAATTGGCCGCTGGGTCTCGGGAATCGATTTGCCGGTGTTTACGACCGGACCGACTCCAGCGTGCATCTTTTCCAAAGGACCGCGAGAGGGGCCTTCCGTGCGCCCGAGCATGTTGGCGGATTGCAGGATGCCTTTGTGAAGGAAAACGTGGAGGAGAACGCGCTCCGGGAGTCCATGGAAGAACTGGAAATGCTCGAAGGCGCGGGGCACGACTTTGATCAGGGAAAGGTGGATCGCGGTGAGTTGACACCGGTTTTCTTCGGCAGTGCGAGCAATAATTTCGGCGTTCAACTGCTGCTGGATGCGTTCTTGAAAATGGCACCTCCGCCTCGGGCCCGACAGGCTGGCGAGACCAAGATCGAACCCACGCGCGATGTCTTCTCGGGCTTTGTTTTTAAAATTCAGGCCAACATGGATCCGCGCCACCGAGATCGGATTTACTTCATCCGTATCGTCTCAGGGCGGTTCGAGCGTGATATGGTCGTGCCGAATGTCCGCACCAAACAAAGGGTGCGGCTGGCGAACTCGCAGCGTGTTTTTGCCCGAGACCGTGAGACGCTCGATGAAGCGTATGCTGGCGATGTGGTGGGCGTGGTCGGGAACTACGATCTGCGCATCGGTGACACGCTTTCGAACATTCCGGACATTCAGTTTGATGAAACACCTCGTTTCGTGCCGGAGACCTTCGCCTACTTGCACGCGACCTCGACTGCGCAGTTCAAACGGTTTCGGGAGGGGCTGGAGCAGTTGCTTCAGGAGGGCGTGGTTCAGCAGTATTTTCAGCCTCACATCATGCAGCGCGTTCCGCTTCTCGGTGCCGTGGGTCCACTCCAGTTCGAGGTCGTGCAGTATCGCCTGCAGTCGGAGTACAATGCCGAGTCACGCTTGGAGATTGCCCCTTACAAGCACATCCGCTGGCTCTCACGCAAGGATGGTGGTCCGTGGACGGACGAGGGGGTGAATCTGCCCAGTGATACGACCTTGGCTCGCGATGCCGAGGACCGTCCGGTCGCTCTCTTGGCGGATGCTTGGGCTGAGCGCTTTTTTGCCACGCGGAATGAAACCCTCGAGATTTCGGAGGAGCCGCCCAAGTGACGGCTTGAATGGAGCAGAACCAAATCCCCTCAATCTGCATGTCCTACCCCGGTCCAGTTCCGCCTTCACAAGCTCGTGAACGAGTCGGACCTTGGATGGATCTTTTTTCGAAACTCATTTACCCCTTGGCTTGCCGATCCTGTGATCAGGCGCTGCTTCCAGAAGGCGCTGGGGATGGACTTCACCGCTGGCTTTGCGGGCGCTGTCTGAATGATCTGGTTCGAGTCGAGTCTCCCTACTGCGAGAACTGCGGAGAACCGTTCGAAGGGGCAATATCGGGTGCATTCACCTGTGGGAACTGCTCCGGAAGGAGATTTGCCTTTGATTTTGCCATCTCGCGATTTCGCTCAGAGGGTCCAGTCAGGGAACTGATCCATGATTTCAAATACGGTCATGATCTCAGTCTTCGGTCGGTCTTGGGCCAGCTGATTCAAGAGGTGTTGGATGATCCGCGTCTCCAGTCCGAGCAACTCGGTGAGTGGGTGCTGGTGCCCGTTCCACTCCACCGCTCCCGACTGCGGCAGAGGGGCTTCAATCAAAGCGCTGAGATTTGTCGGGCACTTTCTCGTGAGACCGGCATTCCGACCCTGGATGCGCTGAGTCGGAGCCGACAAACGGATGCGCAGGCCTCTTTGCACCGAGCTGATCGACTCGAAAACCTTCGGAATGCCTTTGTGCTGAGACGACCCTGGTTTGGGGCGGCTCCAAACTTAAGGGAGAGGAAGGTGCTCTTAGTCGATGACGTTCTCACCACGGGTGCCACCACCCACGAGTGTGCCAAGGTCCTCAAACGGGATGGGGGTGCGGAAAAAGTGGTGGTCATCACGGTAGCTCGCGGCTAGTGTCGCACCCGTGTCTGGTTTGGAAGACTGGGCCGTGCGGAATCTTTGTTCGGTGGAAAACGCCGGACTTCCTAGGGTCGCTACGCCGAGGAATGGAGATCGCCGGTTTGAGGCTACCCGACGGGCACCGTTTCAAAGCACCACCTACGAACATGGGAATTTTCAAAAGACGCACGGTAGCCGACCTCGGCGAGAAGAAAAAAGACATGCCAGAGGGACTCTGGCTCAAGTGCCCGTCCTGCGGGGAGACTCTCTTCGAAGAGGCCTTGGTCAGGAATCTGAAGGTCTGCACGCATTGTGGGCACCACTTCACCTTGAACTCCGATGACCGCATCGCGAGCATCTGTGACGAGGGAAGTTTCGCTGAAATGGATCGTGTTTTGGACTCCGTGGATGCCCTCGGGTTTAAGGGGTACCTCGATAAAGTTAAAGCCTATCAGGCCAAGACCGGCCTGATGGAAGCGGTCGTGACTGGACGCGCCTCGATCGAGGGCGTCCCTGTTGTCTTGGCCATCATGGACTTCAGGTTTCTCGGTGCCAGCATGGGCAGTGTGGTAGGTGAAAAAATCACCCGTGCCATTGAGGTGGCGACGGCTGAGAGAAAGCCGGTGATTATCTTTTCTGCCTCAGGCGGTGCCCGTATGCATGAGGGAATCCTCAGTCTGATGCAAATGGCAAAGACTAGCGGCGCACTCGCCCGCCATTCGGAAGCCAAATGTTCCTACATTTCGGTGCTCACCCACCCGACGACCGGCGGCGTCACAGCCAGCTTTGCGACCTTGGGGGACTTGATCATTGCGGAGCCGAAATGCATGATCGGCTTTGCGGGACCGCGCGTGGTGAAGGAAACGACCCATGCGGATCTGCCGCCCGGATTTCAAACGGCTGAGTTTATGAAAGAGCACGGCCTGGTCGATTTAATCGTCCCCCGGAAGGACATGCGTTCCACTCTCGGAAAGGTTCTGAATTACGTCGGACGCCAGAATTAATGCATTATTTTTCCTGGTGAGGCCTCGATTTGGGGGAGACTCCGGACAAAAATGCATTAAAAAAGGGAGCTTGGTTGGAATCGAGATGTTTTTGCGTATTGACTTCCGGCGCGCCCGAGGCCGTGGAAGGTGATCACGAGTTCGCCTTCGAGCTCCATTTTCTTCAATTGCTGGCGGATGGCGACATCTCCATAAGTGCGCTGAGAATGCATTTTTATCCACGATTTCACATCGCCAATGCCAAATGAGCCATCGAGTTCGGTAACACATTGTCGCACCAAACCCGCAACTTTGAGTGGGTTCTCATGCGGATTCCGGGTCGGTTGATCTTTGGATGTCATGGGGTTCTCAGAAAGCGGATCCTGAAATGTTAAGGAGGAAAGTATCTCACGAACGGATGCTTGGTCCGGTGCTGCCAGAGCGAGGATGCGCCTGACTGCATCAAGATCGGACGAAAGTTTGGCCTCGAGCGCCTTGAGCGCTTGTATCATCGATGGGTCCCAGTGCATTGTGAGGAATAAACGTCGAATCCAACCACATCAATGCATTTATTCATTGATGAAATGCATTAACAGCCCCTTGCTTCATTCAAGAATGCTTCTGATTCTTGATAAATACCGAATTCATTATGTTTTATAGTTGTCCTGATATTGCGTGGGGCGATAGTCTGGGATGATTAAGGCCTCTCCCCTCCTGTTCATCGGGCTCTTCCTGTCTTTATGGGCTCGGAGCATGACCCACGAAGACTTCGTGAAAGTCGGCATGGGGAAAAATGGTCATCTTGAATTCAGGACTGCGGCAGGAGCGGTGTCCGTTTCTGCCTCCCGGGGGATTCACAAACTCGGACAGTGGTTTTCTTTTGAGAAAGTCAGCCGACCCATCCAGCGGGAAAAGCATCCGCATCAAGGATTCAATGGCAGTTTCAAAGGACCCATGAATTGGGAACTCCGAGTCACGATGATCGGCATCATGTCCGTCGTCATCTTTATGTTGGTGATTCTCATGAAAATGTACAAACGAGGGTAGGGCGGGGCATCGAGTCTAGTGGATACCATTAGACCTGTTTAACGCGAACCAGCACCAGAAGTGCAGTAGCGGACCACAATATCCGCACAGTGGGCTGCGGCATAGGATGGGCAGTCAAGATCAACCAAATCTACTCCTCATGAAAACAACAAATCCGAACCAAGCCCGTCTCCGTTTCATTCAAAACCTCGCCGAAAGTGAACTCTTTCAGCAGTATCAAAAAGCTTTCCACACGCTGACCGCCCTGCCGCTGACGTTGGAGATGCAGCCCGATGGAATGGCCATTCAGGAAGCCGTCACGCGATCGGGAGTCGCGGGAGTCGTCGAGACCCTCGTGCCCGTAAGGGTGGGAAAGACTGCGGTTGCGGCCATGCGGACAGGTGGCGTGCGGCTGATGCCAGCAACGCCTGAGGCCTTCGCCCCCGTCGCGAAAGCTCTTTTGGACGCCGACCATTCTGCCGCTGAGATCCGGGGGGCGCGGGTTCACTTCCATGAAGTCCCCGTGATGCAGCCCGAAAGATACGAGGCCGCCATCGCGATCCTCAAATCGTTCGCAATTCAACTCGGGGACAATGCCAACCGAATGCTCTTTGCCAATGCCACCCACGAGCCGGAAACCGTGCGCAATGCAAAACTCTTCATCATGGCGCATCTGACCGAGGCAATGTCACTCGAATGTGTGGCCAAAAACGTGAGTGTCAGCCCCTTCCACTTCTGCAAACTTTTCAAAAGGGCCACTGGTCTCACGTTCACCGACTTTGTGAATCGTGCCCGGGTTGAGAAAGCGAAGCGTATGCTGATGCGTCCCGGAGCGCGAATCACCGAAGTGGCCTACGACGTAGGCTTTCAATCGCTCTCTCATTTCAATCGGAGCTTCCGCCGCGTCGCCTCCGAATCGCCTAGCGAATTCCGTCAACGGATGAAATCCGCCGGGAATCGCCTCGTCGCGGCCTAAAACGGAAAACCTAGAATCGAACAGCCGCCCCGACGGAAGTTTGGGCGGCTGTTTGCTTTCAATCAGGTCCGTAGGCGTCGTTAAAATCATGAGACATATTTCCAAATGCCCGTTTTTCACAAGGAAGAGACGGGCTATGCTGGAGCATGGAGATTTTGCACCTTTACCTTTCTGCCGAGCATAACTTCATCGGTCATCACGGCCAGGCGCCGGGAGAGGAACCCATGATCGAGAAAACAGAGTTGGAGTGCTTGGCGGGGCGCGGCATCCGTGGGGATCGGTTCTTTGATCATAAGCCAGACTTCAAGGGGCAGATCACTTTCTTTGAATCTGAGAATCATGAATGGCTCTGTGAACATTTAAGGCTCTCCGAGGCGAGGCCCTCGGACTACCGGCGGAACGTGATCACCAAAGGGGCCGATCTGAACGCGCTGATCGGAAAAGAATTTGAAATTCAAGGCGTGAAGTTCATCGGCACGGAGGAAGCAAAACCCTGTTACTGGATGGATCAGGCCTTGGCTGCGGGCGCACACGAAGCGCTCAAAGGCCGGGGCGGCTTGCGGGCCAGGATTCTCACCGATGGATGCCTGCGCCTTGAATGTGAACCCACCGCAGCGGATACATGATTTCGTTCAGTTCGGCTTTGTTGGTCGGCGGCAGATCCAGACGAATGGGGCAGGACAAAGCTCTTCTCGACTGGCATGGCCGCCCACTTTGGACCGTTCAGGTGCGAAAGCTCATCTCCCTCGGCTCCGAGAAAATCTATTTGGCCGCGAGAAGGGAGCAAGTTTTCAAAGCGCGAATCGAGAGCGAACTCACGCCTCAAGAAGCAGAGCGTCTGTGCGTGGTCGAAGATCCGCCCCAGGAAGACTGCGGACCGATCGGGGCGATCTCACGTTGCCTCGCGTGTGCAAAAATGCCCCTAATCGTGCTAGCCGTGGATTTGCCTCTGATGACGGCTGACTTTCTGCGTGACCGCCTATGCCTTACCGCCGCCACGGGAAAGGGAGTGTTTTACAAAGGCCCGCACGGACCCGAAGTTTTGGGTGCTCTCTACGTGCCGGAGATGCTCCCCCAAATCACTGAGGCTCTGCGGTCTGGTGCCAATTCCTTGCAAGCCCTCGTCGCGCGATTCGAAAAAGATGATCGATGCGAAGTGAGGGAACCTGCAAACGACGAAACGCACTTTTGGCTGAACGCAAACACACCTGAAGAAGCTGAAGAGATTTCGCGTTTCAAACCCTGAGGGTTTGTGCATAGTGCGATTTATCAATGTCCATAAAGAAACCAGAGTCCGGCTTGCCTGAAAAGAAGCCAGCTTGGTGGAACCCCTCCAAGGGTTCTTGGCAATCGCCGTGGTCCTTGCATGAGGACGCTCCGCGCTTTCGGCCGATGGAGACGACCCCGCCGAAACCTGCACCGGAAGCTCCGGCTAGGGTCGAGCCACCTCCGCCTCCTCAGATCACCACCAGGCCAGATCCGGTGTCCCCCACCTTTGCGCCTGTCCTTCCGCCTGCCGTCACGCCGCCGAGCAAGCCCGTTGCTCCGAGGTTTGAGTTTCCCCAGGTCGAACCCCTGCCACCCTCTCCTTTTGCAGTCATCCAGGAACCCACCGCGGTGGAGAAACTTCCGGAAGTCGACCCGAAACACGACGCCCAGGGAGGGTCAACCCCTGTTTCAAATCATGCCTTTGATGAGGCCCCCAGTTTCTTTTTTGATGAGGCTCCGCCGTTAAAAAAAGTGGTCAAACCGTTGCCTCCGCCTCCCATCAGCCAGCCCTCGGGCCCGAGATTGGAGGAGATCAAGACCGCGGACTTGCCAACCTTGAAAGTCCGCCGGCGGGTGACTCCCCCCCGCGATCAGGCACTGACCCCGGTGGTTAATGAAGCACCCTCGAAACCGAAGTCCGAGTCGACTCCCCGTCTCGTCAGTTCTCCTGTGGACCGGTCTCCCCGACCCTTGCGACCTTTTCAGGAACCGGAGCCTGAATTGACTCTTACCGAGCGAGTTGGCGAGTGGCCACCGAGACAGAGCTACGTCACAAGTCCGAATCCCTGGCGGCGGATGATCTCTTTCTCGTTGCTCGTCTTCGCTTTCACCGTCGTGGCCTTCCTCTACTGGCAAGATGATTCCCCGCCCGATGAAGTGATGCTTCAAATCGATCACACGCGTGATGATGGTGAGGCTCCTTCCACCATCGGTCGGATGAAGGTGCTTCTCGCCTCTGTCGTGCCAGTGAGGGTGGCAAACCTGGCCGTTAATCCGCCGTGGAATTGGGAGACTCGCGAGTTGAGTCAGATGCTGGACGACAATGTTTCAGCCCGAGACAATCTCAAAGATCTTCTTGAGGACGCAGACTGGCACCCACGACATGTCGCGTGGTATTTGGAGGATCTGGGTGGACATGCGATGTGGGTTAGTCTGGCCATTCTCAAGCAGGCAGAGGCTGCCTACCTGATGCGTCGAGGAGAAGAGGAAGCTGCCTTTGCTGCGGCCATCGATCTGGCGGCGCTGAGCCGCTCCATGCAGGAGCTTCATGCGTGGCCCTCCTTCTATGAGCGTTCGTTGTACCTTCATGAAAGGAGCTGCCAAACCCTCGCGGATCTGCTCAAGACTTCAAAACTCGACCCGACTCGATTGGGTGGGTTTCAAGAGGAGTTTCTGCGGTGTTCCCCGGTCGATGACCTCCTCCGTGATCACATCAGCGCGACTTATCTGTTCGAAAAGAAAATCCTGCTGGGAAGCCAAAGTGGGGAGAAGCCGGACACCATGCCCGGCGGTTTGGTTTTGAGACATCCCGGACGGCTCTTCTTCAAGGTCAATCGCACCATGCGCCTCTTTGAGTCCACCTTTCTCGAACTTCGTGATCAAGTGGGCCGTTCCCCTTGGTCTGGCTCAGGGCGGGTCCGAGATCGACTCGGTCACGGGACGCAGCGCGTCGGCTTGCCCAATTCGGGTGGAGAAAACTACTTCGTCAAAAGGGCGGAGGCGTATTTGAGCCTGCCGTCCAAACAAACCGTGGCCCATGCGCGACACACCGTGATCACGACTTTGTTCGCGATGCGTCGTTTCATGATCCGGGATAAGCGAGTCCCGCCAAAGCTCATCAATTTGACTCCCGACTTTTTGACCGAAGTGCCCGTGGATCCCTTCTCGGGTGAACGGCTCAAATACAGCGACGCCACCGGCATCCTGGCCTCCGTGGGAACCAACTTCAAGAGCGATGACGACCGAAGGCCCGGTGATCCCCCGCTGGCGGATATGACCGAACTGGCGGTCGAGATCGGCAGTCCGCCGCCTCGGCAATGAGAGCCTCGGAATGGCTTCGATTACTCGATTCGTTTCAGTGATCCGAGGCGGTATTGACCGCCAATGAGCTTGAGATTGTCTCTCTCGACACTGATCGCATCCAGGTGCAGAAAGCGGGGGAATTCCTTCAGCTCCACGGTGTGAATGCCGTCCACTGGCTTGGTGAAAGCATCGGCCAGGGCAGCGAGGTCGGTGATCTTTTGACCGTTCACGGTGTTCACCACCTGTCCACCCAAGCGCTCGTAGCCTTGAACACTCGGCGTGGGAAGCACGGCGCTGAGGAAGACCAGTTTTTTACGTCCCTGCTTTTCGTATTCTTCGGGGTGATCTGCGATGTGAGAGAGTCTGAGCACCGCTCCAGATTGACGATCCCCTCCGAACGCTTCGAGATAGGGCTGCGAAAGTTCCTGAAAAAGCAGGCCTCCCATCATGACGTAGTTGGGTCCACGATCAAAGATGTAGGGCGGGACAAGGTAAGAGTCGGGTTGCTTGCGGAGCAATTCACCTTTCAGCATCAGTTCCTTGCCATCACGGAGCACTTTCATTTCCACCTTATCCCCCACAAATGACCTGCCGCGGACGATGTGGCTGATGCTCAGCGCACCATACTGCGGGTCTTGGTAGTCACCGCGTGAGTCCACGGAGAACTCATTGATGGACAACACGATGTCGCCCTCCTTCACGCCAATCTTCTCTGCGGAAGCATCCTTGGCCACGCCTGAGATGAAAGCTCCTTTGACGTCATTCTTCATTCCGAGATACTCCCGAAACTGCTCGTCCTGAGTCTGCTGGATCTCGACGCCGAGGCTGGGGAAACCCTCGTATTTTCCGTCCTCCACATCCTTCAAAAAGTGCGCAATGATGGGCGCTGGCAGCAGGGTGGCCACTTGGTTTTTATTGTCGTAACGCAGGAGCAGTGCAGCCAGTTTTCCGCCTTTCACGACGGGGAGTGTAAAGCTATTGGCCTCACTGCGAATGATGCCCGTCGCCTCATAAACAAGGAACGCGGCAGTCTCGACCACGTAAGGCTGGGTCATCACCTTGCTGACCCGCATCGGGGAGACGATGAGGTCTCCCACGCGGCCCGTTTGCAAAATGGAAAGCGAGTCACCAATCCTAGCTGAGGCATCCACCGCCATCGGTTTTAGGGTGGCGAAGAACTCCTCCGTTTTCACCGGAAGAGCTGAGGCAATGAGAAGCGCCACGTTGGCTTCATAATCAACCGCGAGCACTTTGGCCGGAAGTTTCTGTCCACTTTCCGGAAGCTCGAGCTCAATGTAGGTGGCATCTGCGACCATTTGAGCCGTCACCAGGATGCGGCGTCCGCCGAGCACCACCCCGAGACCGCGTCGGGCTCCAGGCGGTTGCTTTTGCCAGGGAATATGGGGGCTGAAGGATTGGGAGGTGGCATTCACCTTCACGATCGAATCACTCCGAATGATCGATTCGGGGACTCGACTTACATTCGGATTGTCCACTGGAGCAAGGTTATCCTCCTTCGGTGCGCGGGCCTTCTGTGCTGAAAGAGTGACTGTTAAAGTCGCCGTCGCCAACAGGGTCAGGAAAGTACGTTTCATGGCTAAATAGTCGGAGGTGGGATTCGGGTTCGGCTTATTCGTTTCCGAGGTAGGCGTCCTCACTGATGTTGTAGGTCTGCATGATCCGAGGGTGGGCGGCCTCAGCCAGCGCACGTTTCAGGACCAGAGGCCGATCGTTCTCCAAAAGCTTGATGACGATGAAGTCTTCCTTCCCTGCATTCTTGGCGGCGAGGCCTTCCTTCACGTCTTTGAGTTGACGGATTTTCACTCCGTTGATCTCATCGACAATGCTTCCGCGGTAGCTTGAGAGGTAGGTGTTCACTTCATCTGGCAGCACGTTTGTGAGGATGACGACTTCCGGCCTTTCCTTGTAAAGTTTGTCCGTCATGTAGTTGTCAAAAAAGTAGCTCGTCAGCGGATTGCGCATGTCATTGGCATCCATCAGGTTTCGGTCCATCGGTTGGAAGACCAAGCCTGCGCTCACGATGTAACGCGGGCGCTGGTTATACTGATTGCCCAGCGTGACGTAAGGCAGGAAGCGCTTCAGGGTGATGGTCTCCGTTTGCCTCTTTCGATCGCGAAGGAACTCGATGTTCACTTTGTCGCCGGCGAATTTGCGCTCCACCACCTCGTTCATATCGACGAGATCACCATCCACTCGAATGAGGCCATTGTTGAAAACAGGGTTTCCATCGATGGCGAGCAGAACGTCTCCCGCCTTCAAGATTCCACCTGCGCTGCCAGCGGGCTCCACATCAGAAATCAGCACGCCCTGCCCTTCAGTATCGAGGCCGAGCGCCTTCACCTGCGCCGGATTTTCAATGGCAAAATTACTCGCTGCCAGATCCACATAGTGGTCGTAAGTCCCGTCTTCGATGTCCTTGAGGAAGCGTTTGATCACCGGCATCGGGATCATGTAGCCCACATTTTGAGCCACCTGCCCGCTGTAGCCCTGAAAGGCTACGCCCACCACTTTACCACCTTGGAGGACTGGACCGCCGGAGTTCCCGGGATTGATGGCGGCATCCACTTGAATGGCCAGGTGATTGTCCACGCTCGTGTGGCTGTATGGGCGGAAGTCGATTCGGGACACAACACCCCGCGTGACCGAGATCCGCTCACCGCCGATCGGGTACCCGACGGCGATCACCTCGGTGTTCAGTTTGGGGATGCCGCCCAGCTCTAGTTTCTTCAGCTTTTCAAAGGCCGATGGATCCTCGGCTTCGATGATGGCGAGGTCACAGTCGTGGGCAATGAAAAGGATCTTCGCCGGATGCGGCTCCGGATCATTCATCGTGCGGATCACCACCTTGGTCGCGTTGCTCACCACATGGGCATTGGTCAAAAAACGATTCTTCCCGATCAAAAAGCCGGTCCCAGATCCGCCAGAGGGCTGGCCTGCATTCCACGGCTCGCGGTAGTCCGGCACCAGAACGGACACATCAATGTTGACGATGCCTTCCCACTCTCCCGAGGTCGTGTCGATCGCTTGGCTAACCTCAGGGGAATCAGCTGCTTGGCTCAAAGGAATCCAGGCAATCAGTGCGGTGAACGAAGCGACTAAAAAGTGGGTTTTCATAGAAAATATGGGCACAAGGCTGCAAATCATCGTCGAGCCACGATGAAAGACAAGCGCCAGCTAGAAACGCTGCGTCAGATGTGCATTCGTCAGAAAAATCAGACGTTGAAGCGCCATTCGACGACGTCACCATCGCGCATGACGTATTCCTTGCCTTCAATCCGGAGCTTGCCCACATCGCGGGCTTTTGCTTCGGAGCCACAGGCCACCAGATCTTCGTAGCCCACAATTTGAGCGGCGATGAATCCGCGCTCGAAGTCACCATGGATCACACCGGCAGCCTGTGGTGCCTTGGTGCCCTTCGTGATGGTCCAGGCGCGGGTCTCTTTCTCGCCAGTCGTCAAATAGGTCTGGAGACCGAGGAGAGCATACACCCCTTTGATCAGGCGGGAGACACCGCTGTCGGTCACGCCGAGATCCGCCAGATAAGCGGTCGCGTCCTCTTCAGGGAGATCCACCAGCTCGTTCTCGATGGCGGCACTGATCACCACCGCCGCCGCGCTGTGCATCGTCGCCACATGCTGCCGCACGCGGCTGACCATTGGATGCGCATCTGGGTTGTTCGAGGCCGCCGCGAGCTCCGCCTCGGCCACATTGCAGGCGTAAATAACGGGCTTGCCGCTGAGGAGGAAAAAGCCCTTCACCCATTTGGCCTCGTCATCGTTGCAATCCAGAGTGATCGCCGGACGGCCCTCATCCAAATGCGCCAGCAGTCGCTCCAAAACAGCAAATTCCACCTGGGCCTCTTTGATACCGCGCTTCGCATCACGCTCGACCTTGGCCTTGCGTTTGCTCACGCTCTCCATGTCCGCCAGGATCAGCTCAGTGTTGATCACATCGATATCACGCACCGGATCCACATCACCATCGACGTGGTGAATGTCCGCGCTTTCGAAACAACGCACCACGTGAACAATGGCATCCACCTCACGGATGGTGCTCAGGAATTGATTGCCCAGGCCCTCGCCCTTGCTCGCACCCTTCACGAGGCCGGCGATATCGACGAACTCCACAGCAGCAGGCACCAGTTTTTGAGAGCCCGATATTTTGGAGAGCACGGCGAGACGCTCGTCAGGCACCACCACGACTCCGATATTGGGTTCAATGGTGCAAAAAGGATAGTTGGCCGCCTCCGCTTTTCGGGTCCGAGTGACCGCATTGAAAAGGGTGGATTTGCCAACATTGGGAAGACCGACGATACCAGCTCTGAGCATAAGGGCGGCCACCTTAACGGACCCTGCCCCACACGCGACTAAAAAGTGAAGCGTAGAGCGATCTTCGGATCGGTCACCCGTCCGACTGAGCCGCCCCGGTTAAGGCCTCGCTCTCAAGCGGTCGATTTTCACCCATTCATCGTCGCCGTCGGGAAATCCCTCGTAGTGCACCAGATGGAGGCCAAGCTCCACCTTCACCACTTTGGCGTCGAACCACTTCTTCTGCCATTTGGCCTGGACCCGCGAGCCGACAGGAAATGATTTGGGCCGAAACGGACGTGTGCTCGCCACCGGGAGCCATTGATCGTATTCCCGCCCCCAGCCCGGCCAGGTCACGAAGACCTCACCCTCCCTCTCGCGGAGCACCTGCGCCTTCCACCACTTCCCCTCGGATTCTGCTTCGATGAATTCACCCTGGCGTGGCAGCCGAGGTCCGCTCGTTTGGGCCATCACCAAGCCAGCGGGAAATCCACCACTGACACTCTGGGCCGCATGTTGGCCCTCGATGAACGCCATTTGCTCCGTCACATGTTTAGCCGCCTCCGCAAAGGTCACCTGGCGGTCTCCATTGAAATCCAAAAGGGGCGAGCCCTCGAACAGGCGCACCAGACATTGAGTAAAGGTCCAGTTCCCAGTGCTGGTGGAAGACACATGCGCGCTGGTCAGCGCAGCGGATCTGCCATCTCGGCGCACGACCTCCTCCACCAGAGCACCCGAGTGACAGCAGTCCGCCGTGTAGATCACCTCCCGCCCCCCGAAGTTTCTCTCCACCGCATCAAAGAGTGATGTCACCGTCCAACTCGACTCCGTATCGTAGGTCACAAAGGTGCAGGTCCGCTTCGGGTCTGAGTAGTCGCGTGAGCCATGGCCGGCATAGTAAAAGATCAACGTATCACCCGGTCTGGCGCGCCGTAGAAAGGGTCCCAGCTTTTTCACAATGTTCTCGTGTGTCGCTCGTTCGTTTTTCAGAAAAATGACCTGCTCGGGCGGCACTCCGCGCTTTTCCAATGCTCGAATCATATCGGCATCCGATCTGCCTTCCTCCGGCCACGTGGCGAGCGCAGCATCGTCAAATCTCAAAACTCCAACGGCAAAGACCCAGGTCTTTGCTGGCTGCCAGTGCACCTCCTCCGAATGCACGAACGAACAAAACACTCCAACAAGTAACGACAGTCGAAAAGTCATGGCTCGATACCATGAAACAAAGATAGCCAAGATTCCATGGCTAAACACTGAACCCAAAACGTAATCAGGCAGTCGTGAAAAGGGCTTGCCGTCACTCACTCTTGCAATAATGAACCTCAAGCGGTTTCTCCTTGTCGGAGAGCTTGTAAAATTTCTGACTCTTGGCACGATTTGTTCGTTCCCAGCACTCACTTTCCGCATGAAAAAATGGTTCTCTTTTTTGGTCCCCCTTTGGGCTTTGGCAGTCGTTTCTGCGAGCGCCGTCATTCCTGATCCCTTGCCCGCCGCACCGGAACCGGTGGATGACATTTTGAAGCTCCAGATTTTTCTCGATACCCACCTCTTCGGACCCGGAAAAGTCGATGGCCGGCCCGGTGAGTTCACCACCAAAGCACTCAAGCGTTACCAGCTCGCAAACGGGATGCCCGAGACCGACATGGGCGCCCATTCCGTGGATCTCTCCAGCGTGACCGACAACTACACCACCTACACCGTCCGCCCCGAGGATCTCAAATTCGTGGGGGATCTCCCCAGTGGGCCCGCTGCGCAGAGCAAGAAAAAGTATCTCCCCTATGACTCAGTCTTGGAATTCTTGACCGAGCGTTTCCACTGCTCCCCCGAATTTCTCGGACACATCAACAAACCCATGAAGATGAGTGCCATTAAGCCGGGTGACGTCGTGAAAGTGCCGGCTGTGCAACCTTTTCTCATCGAGGAGCTCACCCAAATCGGCAGCCTGCCTGAAGTGCCTGAATACCTGACCCGCATCATCAAGATCGATACCCGGGAAAAACTACTCGGTCTGTGGGAGGGAGAAAAACTGCTCGCCAGTCTGCCCATCACGCCCGGCAGCGGCCACCTCGCCACGCCGCCCGGGAACTGGAAGATCGTCGGCATCGCGCAGATGCCCACCTTTCGCTGGGACAAAAGTGTGTTGGAATACGGTGTGCGGAGCGCGAACTCCTTTGAACTGCCAATGGGACCCAACAATCCCGTCGGAGTGATGTGGATCGGCCTGAACCGTGCAGGCATCGGCATTCATGGCACCAATCAGGGGCAGACCATCGGTCGCAGTGCCAGCCATGGTTGCATGCGCACGGCCAATTGGGACGTGGTGCGCCTCTCGAAAATGATCACCAAAGGAATGCCCGTCATCATCGAAGGGCCAGCTCCTGCTCCGCGTCCCGTCATCGCCAAAAGCACACCCAAAAAGACGTCCCCCTCGTCTTCACCTCAAGCCCCCCCTGCTGCCGCGCCCAAACCCAATCTCTTCCAGCGGCTCTTCGGCAAAAAATAAGACCTACGCTCCATCAACGGGGCCATCTCTGATTCACTCGAGAGCCGAAAATTAGTGATTCGGGTTTGTCCTTCGGATACTGGATGTTTCCGCTACTCATCGGCGGTCTTGTGGGGCGTTCACCGGCGCTCTTTTTGAGTGCGGGATTACGAGATCACAGGGAGCTGATGGCCTTCGCGGTATTCTTCGACCATGAGGGCATTGGCTTCGGGGGAAAGGTCGCCTTCGAAGCGCTCGGTGTCGGGGTTGAAGTTAAGCCAAGGGCCGGCGATGGCTTGGTCTGAGATCATGTCGATTCCGTTGGCTCCGAGGTTGGCTTCGAAGTCGGAGAGGGTTTCTTGGACGAGGGAGCTTTTGCCGAGTCGTTCACCGACGGCGGGGCGGTCGAGAGTTTTGCCAAGACGGTAGGAGATGTTGGCTAAGTGGGCGAGTCCGGCGGAGACGTGGCCGTGCTCGATGTCCATGTTCGGACTGGTGGGTTTTCCATCGCGGATGGATTGAAGCCAGTTGTCCATGTGAGCGACTCCGCCGCGGTTGCTGAAGCGTTTGACGGAGGATCCCTTGGAATCGTAAGCCCGGCCTTCAGCCAGCCAGCCGCCTTCGAAATGCACGACGTTGCCGATGCGGATGCCTTTGAAAACCGGCTCTTGCTTCCAGCTCATGTCTTTGAGCGGAAGGCCCCGATTATCGAAAAGCAGGGGGACGGGGGCGTAGTCGAAGAGGGCGAGCTGGTTATTGGGGGTCTGGCCATCGTCGTCATAACCCCAGCGTTTTCCGATGCTGAGGACGCGCTCGGGTAGCTTCGGCTGAGCGAGCGCCCAGCGGGCGACGTCGAGCTGATGGGGGCCCTGATTGCCGATGTCACCGTTGCCGTAGGCCCACTGCCAATGCCAGTCGTAGTGGAGCCGGTCCCGGCCTAGCGGTGCCATCTCGCGGCAGGCGCACCAGAGATCATAATCGATGTAAGTGGAGGGTTTTCGAGGTTTGGCGAGTTTTCCGATGCTCTCGCGCATCTTGTAGTTCAGGCCGCGTGAGAGGGTCATGGAGCCGAGGTGGCCCTCTTTGAGCCAGGCAAAGGCCTCGTCCCAGGCTGGCTCGGAGCGGAGTTGCATGCCGTGAGTGACGATGAGCTGGGGCCTCTTGCGGGCGGCTTCGACGAGCTTCCGACCTTCGATGATGTTGTGGCTGACGGGTTTTTCCACATACACGTGTTTGCCCGCTTCGATGGCGTGCATGGCGATGAGGGTGTGGCTGTGGTTCGGCGTGGCGATGATGACGCCGTCGATCTCTTTGTCCTGCACGAACTTCCGGTAGTCTTTATAGACGGTGGGCTTCGTTTTCTGGCCTTCGAACTCCTTCAATCCGATGTCGATGGTGCGCTGATCAACATCACAGAGAGCGGTGATCCGAGCGCCGCGTTTTCCGAGGAGATCTTTGATGTGATGGAGGCCTTTGCCGTGAAATCCGCAGATGCCGACGCGGACATCGGTGAGGGGACTTCCAGTCCAATCACACCCCGACTGGGCGAGGCTCGTGGCTCCGAGCACGAAGGTTTTTTTCAAAAACCGCCGCCGATTCATTTGGCACCTCCCGAGGAGAAGTTGGCGAATTCGGTTTTTAACTTTTCGGAGTCAGGGTCGCCGGCTGCGATCAGGACCCTGTAAGTGAGGGTCAATGTCCCGCCCGCGGCGAGTTTGTAGTCGCCAGCGGTTTTATCTTCCAGCTTTTCGAAGTCATGCTTGCCGAAGGGATTGGCCGCAAAGAGGCCGTAAGTCCGCGCATGCCACCAGGTGGGATGCCGCAGGTTACTTGGATGATCGAAGATGGTGATGGTGACGGGTTCATTTTTCGGATCGGGCCCAAAATAGGAGACCCAAGGCGCGGGCTTGCCCCAAACGGATTTGTCCTTTTTTCCGTTGCTGTTGAGGATGTGGCCGGCGGCACCTTCGCCTTCGAAACTGAGGGAAGGACACACGCGGAGGGCAAAGGTGCCTTCTTTCGTGTCACCGAGCACGACCTGCCCGTGGCTCGCCTTCAGGGTGATGGTGAAGTCGATGCGGCGGCTGCCGTCCTCTCCTGCGGCGATGACGATGCGGCGCTCGTCCGTGAGCATGGGATCGCCGCCAGAGGACAGCCAATTGGTGGATGTGGAAAAGGTGGCGCTGTTGGCAGTGGCCTCGAGGCTTTTCACTTCGGCGTGCACCTGGCGTCCGTGCTTGGCTCCGTCCGCCCAGAAGTCCACGCCATTGACGGCTCCGTGGGCAAACCAAAGGGAGCGGTGATGCGGATGATCTTCAGCGCCGCCTTTTTCCATGGGATAGGGCCGTGCCAAATTTGCGCCCGAGGGGCCGATGATCGGATAAAGATAGGGCCGCTGAGCGCCTGCGCCGAAATATTCGGTAAAGACCTTCCCGTCGATGAGCACTCGGACGCCCGACTCCGTGCGCTCGGCGGTGACGGTGGGCGCAGCCGAAAGACTGCCCAAAAAACTAATCGAAACAGCCAATGACAAGAGAACGGTTTTCATCATGAATGACTAAAACGCTTTTGGTGAAGAAAAACCAACTGAATCGATGAAGGAACTTTGGTTTATCCATTTGGGGACAGCGACAAATCTGGCGATCGCAAATAATCAAGATATCCTAAATTTTAGACTTTCGATTTCCAGTAAACCTGTCACTTTCTGTAATAAGCATATTTGCTGGGCAATTCTGGATGTAGAATCCGATGGTTCAGCGAGGTGCACCCTCAAAAACCAGCAATCTGCCCTCTGGTCATTTCGAGGCCATTACCCCAGGAACGACACGGAAGCCGAGACTTCACTCAGCCGACCGAGGGCGGCAGCGTGCCCGGACTTCGCGTTCTTCATCTCTTCAATCGATATCGCTTTTTCGGCGGGGAAGAAGCTGCGGTGCTGCGAATGACCGAGGCCATGCGGACCAGCGGAGCGCAGGTGAGGGAGTGCTTTTTCTCCAGTGAAGACTGGGAAAAACCGGGCGCGCCGCCGAGATGGAAGCAAGCCGCGTTGGCCTTTCACAATCCTTCTGCACTGAAACAGGTGCGGGCGGCGCATCAGGAACTCGGCAGTGACCTGTGGCTGGCGCACAATCTCTTGCCTGTGCTCTCGACTGGCGTGCTGCGGACAGCGTCGCAATTGAATGCTCCGCTGGCGCTCTACCTGCATAACTACCGACCTTATTCAGTGAGCGGATCGCTTTGGGCGGGAAATAGCGTGGCGAGAGGAGGGCTGCAAAAAAATTTCCTCCGAGAGATCATGACGGGTGCCTGGCAGGGATCCGTTGCCCGGACCGCCTGGATGGCGGCGCTACTCCACTTGGCCCATGCGCTGGGCTGGTATCGGCGCGTGAATGGCTGGATCGCCGTTTCTGAATTTGTGCGTGAGCGTTTCGTTGAAGCCGGCGTGCCGAGAGAAAAGACGCACGTGCTGGCCTACCCCTTCATGCCGACCGAACAGCCGAGGGTGATTTCAACCAAGGCGCATTTTGTTTTCCTGGGTCGACTCACGGTTCCGAAGGGAGTGCGGGTGCTTTTAAAGAGCTGGGATATCCTGCGTGAGCAGATGGGAACCGCCACGCCTAAACTGATCGTGGCTGGAGAGGGAGAATTGCAAAACGAGGTAATCGAAGCCGCAGCCGCGTCTCAGGGGTCGATCGAGTATGTAGGAAACGTGACCGGTGAGGCGAAGGAGGCCTTGATCGCGGGAAGTCGGGCTCTGGTGGTGCCATCCATCTGGTGGGATCCATATCCGACGGTGGTTTATGAGGCCTTTGATCAGAGGTGTCCCGTTTTGGCGGCTCGCTCGGGTGGACTGCCGGAAAGCGTGTCGCACGGCGAGCGCGGACTTTTGCACACAGCGGGAGATGCCGCAGAGCTGGCGGATCAGGTGGGGATGCTCCACGGAGACCCAGCCACGGCCGAGGCCATGGGCCGATCCGGACGCGAGTGGTTGCTGAGAAACTCGGGTGTCCAGTTTTGGTGGGAACGCTTCTCCCAGATCGCGACGGAGATCTGCTCCGCGCAGCGAACGTCTGTCCATTGATCATTGACCCCGGTCCGTTCTCCCCCATCTTGGGAGCCCTTTTTGCCCATTCCTATCCTCTCCCTCTCGTGAGCGCCCTTCATCCCACCGACGACCTCCGCATCGCCGAAATCCTGCCCCTGATCCAACCGACCGTGCTCATGCATGAATGGCCTTTGGGCGAAGCTGAGGCTGCCACTGTGGAGGAGGCGCGGGGCCGCACCGAAGCCATCCTGAAAGGACGGGATGATCGACTGCTCGTGGTCGTGGGACCCTGCTCGATACACGACGAGGCCTCAGCACTGGAATACGGTGCCCTCGTGGCGGAAGCACGGGAAAGGTACGGCAAAGATTTGGAAATCCTGATGCGGGTCTATTTTGAAAAACCTCGCACCACCGTGGGCTGGAAGGGCCTCATTAATGATCCCAAGCTGGATGGAAGTTTTGATATCAACAACGGACTTCGGGTGGCTCGTCGCTTGCTCATCGAGCTAGCCCGCCGGGGTGTCCCCGCAGGAACCGAGTTTCTAGACACCATCACGCCGCAGTACATCGCCGACGTGGTCGTGTGGGGTGCCATCGGTGCCCGCACGACGGAGAGTCAGGTGCATCGTGAGTTAGCCTCAGGTCTGTCCATGCCGGTGGGATTCAAAAATGGAACCGATGGAAACATCCAAATCGCGCTGGATGCCATTGAAGCCTCCAGTCACTCCCACCATTTTCTTTCAGTGACCAAGGACGGTGTGGCGGCCATCGTGCGGACGAACGGAAACGGCACCTGCCATGTGATTTTGCGTGGAGGAAAAACTGGGCCTAACTTCGATGCCGAGGCAGTCCAATGCGTGGTCGATCAGTTGGCTGCGCGCAATTTGCCGCCCTACGTGATGATTGACTTCAGTCATGGAAACAGCCTCAAGGACTACCGAAAGCAACCTCTGGTGTCCGATAGCGTGTCGGAGCAAATCAAGGGCGGTTGTCGCGGCATCGCGGGTGTGATGATCGAGAGCCACTTGGTCGAGGGTCGTCAGGATGCCAAACCCGGTGCTGAACTTCATTATGGGCAGAGCATCACGGATGCCTGCATTTCGTGGGAAACAACCGAAGCTGTGCTGAGCCAGCTTGCCGCGGCCGTCCAAGCCCGACGTCAGGCCAGCTGCTAAACCGCCTTTCGACGTGAAACTCACCCGCGAACATTTGGATCGTTTTTCCCGGAGCCGGCTTCTGGTGGTCGGTGACGTGATGCTGGATCATTTTATTTGGGGAAGCGTGCGGCGCATTTCACCAGAAGCGCCCGTGCCCGTGGTGGAGGTGGTCCGAGAGACCTCGTTCCCCGGAGGCGCAGCCAATGTGGCGCGGAATCTGGCACCTTTCACGAATCGTGCCGCCCTCATGGGCCGAGTCGGGTGCGACTCCGAGGCGGCACGACTAAAGGAACTTTTGACGTCCGAGGGCGTGGGCATCGGTCCTTTGATCGAAAATGCCGAGCTTCCCACGATCTCGAAAACGCGGATTATCGCCCGTCAGCAACAAGTGGTGCGTGTCGACCGCGAGCGCCTCGAAAAGCTGACCGACGCTGAACTCGTCGAGGTGAAAAAGCGTGTTGCGGATCTTCTGATCGACGTGGATGCCATCATCATCGAAGATTACGGCAAGGGCTTTGTGACCCAAGCCTTGGTCGAGGCCATCGTCTCCATCGCGCGCGAATCCGGGAAGCTCATCACGGTGGACCCCTCGCCCCGTAATCCTCTCCATTGGCAGGGCGTGACGCTGGTGAAGCCGAACCGGATCGAGGCCTTTGCCGCAGCGGGAGTCGAGGATCATTACCGAGGAACCGCACCTCTGAATGACGCTGACCTCATCGGTGTCGGAAATACTTTGCTCAAACGCTGGCAGGTGCCCGCCGTGCTCATCACTCTCGGAGAGCAGGGCATGATGCTCTTCCAGCAAGACGCGGAGCCTCACCACATCCCGACACGAGCGCGTGAGGTCTACGATGTCTCCGGCGCCGGAGACACCGCCATCGCTCTTCTGACGCTTGCGTTGGCTGCGGGGCTCAGTCTCGTGGATGCGGCAGACGTGGCCAATCATGCGAGCGGCATCGTCGTTGGAAAATTAGGCACCGCTTGCCTGACGCCCGATGAACTTTTACAAGTCTACGAAGACTGATACTTCGGCTTCATTCCATGTCTGATTTCTCAACACTTTTCGCTGCGCACGTCACCCATCATCTGGATGCGGTGTCGAAGTTGGCTGCTGAGACGGATGGCTTATCACAAATGGCAGAGGTGTGGCTGACTGCCTTGAAGAGCGGAAGGAAGATCATCTTTTTTGGCAATGGCGGAAGCGCTGCGGATGCCCAGCATCTCGCGGCAGAGCTCGTGGTGCGTTATCGCATCAATCGGAAAGCTTTGGCCGCTCTGGCCTTAACCACAGACACATCCATCCTCACGGCTCACAGCAATGATATCGGATTCGAGAGTGTCTTTTCGCGGCAGATCGAGGCCTTGGCCCAGCCGGGGGATGTGGTGGTGGGCATCTCCACTTCGGGCAACAGTCCTAACGTGATCGCAGGTCTGAAAGCAGCCAACCAGATCGGCTGCGTGACCATCGCATTTACCTCTGCCCATGGCGGAGCGTGCGCGGGGATCGCCCAGCATTGTCTGCGTGCCCCGACAGATGTGACCGCGAATGCGCAGGAGTGTCACCTGCTGGTTGGCCACGTGCTTTGTGAATACGTGGAGCAAGCCTTGGCCGTCTAGACGCTTCGTGAAGTCGGCTTGATAAGCGCCCTTTGAGGCGCACCCATGATGAGTGAACAACCTCAAGTGCTCGGACGTTTGTTCGGCATTTTTTCCGCGTCGGTGATGATCCGATTCATTCGGCTCGGGCTGAATGTGCTGATCATCGCCATGCTGGGGCGGTATCTGGGTGAGGGCACCATGGGTCAGCTCCTGACGGCACAGGCCACGGTGGCTGTGTTGCTCTGCGTGGCGGAGCTCGGTTTTGCGCGCATTACCGTGCGGGAATTGGTCAAAGATCCGGCGGATGAGGAGCGGACATTGGGCGCTACTTTTTACACGAGACTGTTCATTGGCACGACGATGCTGGTGATGCTGGCTTTGGCATCCATCGGGCTGCCTGAAAACGAGCGACTCCTTCTGCTCAGCTATGGCCTCTTGCTTCCGACCCATGGATTTGCAGAGTTGGGCTCTTGGATTGAAGCTCGCGGACAGGTGAAGCGTGCCGCCTGGGCTCAACTTTGGGCCTTCCTTGCTGGAGCGCTCTTGATCCTTGCTGGAGTGGTCATGCAGGCTCCGCCGATCGTTTTTGCGCTCGGCTATGTGTTGGAGTGTTGGCTCAGCTCTTTCTTCCTGATGGGTCTGTTTCATTCCATGGGTGGTCACATGTCCCGTTGGTGGTGGAGCAGCAAAAGAGCGCTGTCTTTGCTGCGGGAGTCGTGGCCTGAGATGGTGGCGCAAATGGCGCTGGTGCTGCTCTACCGCATCGATGTGATCATGGTGAAGGCCATGCGGGGAGACGCAGAAGCGGGTGTCTATGGAGCAGCGGTGCGAGTGTCGGAGGTGATGTACTTTGTGCCCGTTGCTCTGGCCAGTGTCGTGTTGCCACAGTTGATCAGTCTGCAGGGTCGTGATCAGAGGCAGTATGAAAAGCGATTCGCGGATTACTTTGGTGTTTCTCTGGTGATCTCCCTTCTCGGAGCCATTGGATTGCAAATCGCCTCGGGGCCTATCGTAGGGCTGCTTTGGGGCGATGGTTTCAAGGGAAGCTCGGGAATTCTTGCCATACACGCCTGGGCCTTCATCCCGTATTGTTTGGGCGTGGCGCGGACTCAGTATCTCGCGGCCGAGTCCAAGCTCTGGGCCAATTTGCCGAGCGTCCTGCTCGCACTGGCGACCAACATCGTGCTGAACTGGCTGTGGATTCCGCGCTGGTCAGGTGCAGGTGCCGCGTGGGCGACCTTGGTTTCTTACACCGTCGCCTGGGTGTTTACCTCTTTCCTCCTGCCCGGCGTGCGACCTGTGGCCGCGCTCAAGATTCGCAGCCTTCTTCAATTGCCTCATTTGATCATTGAACTCGTCGGTCGGGCGCGGACTCAGTGTTTTCCGGCGAAGGCTCAATCGGACTCTCTGCCACCCTTATGAATCGTTCATCTGGAGTTTTCACCATCCTGGCCGCGGGTCTCTTTGGCTTGTTCGCCATTGCCTCGATCATGCTGGGCGAGGGTAACACGCTGGCCAATGTTTTCTTTTATCTCATCATCGGCGGATGTGGACTGGCCCTGATGGCGCCGAAACCCGCCTTTGTGGTCTTCCTCTTCGCCTGTGGTTACATCGATCTCTTTAAGCGGCTCATGGTGGTGTCGGGGCGCGTCTCAATGGATGACTTGTACTACGTGTTGGGTCTCGCCCCAGCCATGCTCTCATGCATCGTCGTCTCCTTGCTTCTGCGCGGACTGATGGGGGCTATTCCCATGACTCGAAAACAAGGGTTTCTCTTTCTCGTGGCTTGTGGCGTTGTTTTGATCAATGCGGTGCTTTCGGCTCTTGATCCTGATCGCTCGATCGGAAAAATCCTTCAGGGAACCGCCAATGGCGGACTCTACGGCATGCTCATCTTCGTGGTGCCCATGATCATCAAAAGCACGGATGAGCTGCTGCGGCTGTTCAAGCTCGTCCTCTGGATTTTCCTGCCGGTGGCCGTTTACGGCATTGCCCAACAAGCCCTGGGATTTCGGGATTTTGAAATTGCCTATCTTCAGACGGGACTCAGCATCGAGATCAAGCAACTCTTCACGGATCGCGTGCGCGCCTTCTCCACTTTGAATTCGCCGACGGCACTTTCGATCGTCTGCGGCATTCTGGTGGTGATCCCCTTCGCGCTGGGCTGGGTTCGAGTGGGGTCGGACCGCAAACGACTGATCCGACCACCGATGATGATCCTTTTCACCATCTGCTACCTTGGAGGGCTCGCCGCCTCAACAGGAAGGTCCGGTTTCCTGATGAGCTTCATCTTTGTGCTCGGCATTTTCTGCTTTCGATCCAAGACGGGGACCCTCGCATTTTATGCCGTGGGACTTTCTTCCTTCGTTGCGCTTGTGCTCAGCGCCCGCTTCCTGTTGGACTCCATTGAGCAGTTTACGCTGACACTTCTGGCTAAATTTGGCGGCGTTTTTCGGGAGGAGACCATCAACGTGAACACCTTCAGTGATCGTCTTTTCGGATTCACCAATGTATTGCTGAATCCAGATGCGTACACCTTTTTTGGCTATGGGCCCACAGCGGGAACGGATCCGAAAGACCCGCTGTACAATCATGATCTCATCAGCAATTCTCTGGTTCGATTCGGGGCAGTTCCGTTGTTCGTGATGTTGGCATGCACAGTCGGATTCTTGATCTGGACCCATCGTCATATTCTCTCGATTCAAGACCGCCGCATCCGTTATGTCGCGGCCACCCTTTTGGCATCGGCCATGGCCATTTTTGGCATCTCGAGTACCTGCGGAAACGTGCTTTCCATTTTCCCGGCCAATGTCTTCCTCTGGCTGGCCGTATCTGGCACCATACTGGCATCGGCATCAGAAGTTCGGGCCAAAGAACCTGAGGTCACTCGGCCGCCGCAACTGCAGCGCCTCCGACGTCAGCGGCGCATTCCCTTTCCTCAAACTCGGCCTCTTTCATCATGAACTTCCGCAGCCTCTTGCGCCGCTATTTCTACACCCAAAACACGGTCCGCTACCGTGTCGAATGGCGCTGCATGGAGTCGGCTTGGCGACGCATTGGGAAATCCCAGCACCTCTTCGATGGAGGCGCAGGATCAGGCGAGTTTGCGAGAAAAGCGATAGCGTCCGGATTTGCCGATCGAGTGACAGCGCTTGAGTACGATCCCGGAAACTTCTCTCGACTCACTGACAATCTCGGCCGTTATCCGAATACCATTCTCAGGCAGGGCTCGCTTTTGGAGGTTCCATTTGTCTCGGAGAGTTTTGATGTGGTGCAGTGCACTCAGGTTCTGGAGCATCTTGTGGAGCATGAGCAGGCCGCAGCTGAACTGGCCCGCGTGCTGAAGCCAGGCGGACATGCCATCATCACGGTTCCCCATCCGCCTGAACCTTACCCAAATGAAGGTCATGTGCGCGAGGGTTATACCGAGGAAGACCTCCAATCGCTCTTCAGCCCGCATGGCTTCGAGCCCCTTTTGACGGATTGGTTCCTCACGCGGCGCACGGTGAATCGGATGCTCCGCGCTGACCGTCTCCCGCTCCGAGGCGCATTCTTGCCGGTGACGCTGATGGACTGTGAAAAGGGATTGACCCTTGAGGAACGGAGGAATCAATTCCCCTTCGGAATCCTCACTCTCTTTCGAAAAGCAGCCTGAACGATGGAAAAAACCACCTCCAGATTTCCAGTGCTCGATCTCGTGCGCGGAGCTGCGGCTTTGGAGGTGTGTGCCAATCATGTTCGCCGCCTGTTGCTGCAGCCCTATTCGGACCTCAAGAATCCCACCCTCATTGATACGGGCATTTATCTCGCCACCAGCTTCGCCCATCAAGCAGTCGTGGTGTTTTTTGTTTTGAGTGGATTTTTGATCGGGGGTAGCGTCCATCAGGCTTGGCTCGCAAATCGATGGAGTTGGAAAAAATACGGCGTCCAGCGGTTGTCTCGGTTGTGGGCCGTGCTGGTTCCTTGCTTG
>CAMBPV010000029.1 GCA_945869695.1 Prosthecobacter debontii | reverse complement strand
ATGCTCTCGGGGATGGGATTGATGGGCGGGGCGATGCTGCGCGACCTGGCCATTGTGGCGACGGCCTTTGGGGTGAGAATGGAGGAGTTCACGAAGAGTGGAGTGATTGGGGTGGTGTCGCTTTTCACGGGTCTTTTGGTCTCATTTTTGGTGGGAGGGGTGGTGGCCTTTGCGTTTGGCTATCGGGATGCGGTGAGCATTACCACGATTGGAGCGGGAGCGGCGACTTACATTGTGGGGCCGGTGACTGGGGGTGCACTGGGGGCGAGTTCCGAGATCATTGCATTGAGCGTCGCTGCGGGGCTCGTGAAGGCGATCGTTGTGATGATTGCGACGCCATTCGTGGCGAAGCCGATAGGTTTGAACAGCCCGCGTGCCGCCATGATTTTTGGCGGACTCATGGGAACCAACAGTGGTGTGATGGCGGGACTTGCCGCGACCGATCCGAAGCTGGTTCCCTACGGTGCGATGACAGCGACCTTTTACACGGGTCTGGGTTGCCTGCTGGGGCCGTCCGTCCTTTTCTTTTTCGTCCGAGCCATCTTATCCTTTGTATGAACGAACTCACCCTTATTGCCCGAGCCACGTTGCACCGCGACGCGGTCGCTTTTCGCACAGCCAAGAGCACGCGCAGCTATCAGGAGCTGTTGGACCGTTCGGCGGACCTCGCCACGGCCCTGCTGGGCAAGGAGGATGATTTGAAGGAGGCGCGAGTGGCGGTGCTGGTTCCGGCGGGGTTTGAGTATGTGGCGGCACAGTGGGGGATCTGGCGGGCGGGCGGCATCAAGCTGCCGATTTGTCTGTCGGCAACGGAGTCCGAGTGGGAGTATGCGCTGACGGATTCGGGGGTGAGTGTGGTGATGGCAGATGCGGCCATGGCGGCGAAGATTCGGCCGCTGTGCGAGAGGCTTGGGGTGAGGGTGATGGATGTCAGTGAGATCCGGTCGGAGCAGGTCAAGGAGCTGCCTGAGATCTCTCCGGATCGGCGGGCGATGATTCTTTACACGAGCGGGACGACGAGCAAGCCGAAGGGGGTGGTGACCACCCATGCGAACATTCAGGCGCAGATCGAGAGTCTGGTGGAAGCGTGGGAGTGGAGTGCGGCGGACCGGGTGCCGCTGTTTTTGCCGATGCACCACATTCATGGGATCATCAATGTGACCAGTTGCGCCTTGTGGAGCGGGGCGACGGTCGAAGCGTTTGAGCGGTTTGATTTGAACGCCATTTTGGGGCGTGTGCGTGATGATGCCTACACGGTGTTCATGGCGGTGCCAACGATTTATGTGAAGTTGATTCAGGCGCTTGAGGCGGCGTCGACGGAGGACCGAGAAGCGATCATTGGCGGGTTTGCTCGGATGCGACTGATGGTGTCGGGGTCGGCGGCGCTGCCTGCGAGTGTGCATGAGCATTGGACAGCGCTGACTGGTCAGAAGTTGCTTGAGCGGTATGGGATGACGGAGATCGGCATGGGATTGTCCAACCCGTATCATGGCGAGCGGCGACCGGGAGCGGTGGGGCGACCGCTGCCCGGTGTGGAGGTGAGGCTCAAGGCGGAAGATGGCGGGATTGTGACGGATGAGAATGTGCCGGGTGAAATCCAGGTGCGCGGTCCGGGGGTGTTTCGGGATTATTGGAATCGTCCCGAGGCCAGTGCGGAGAGTTTTGACGGGGACTGGTTTCGGACAGGGGACATGGCGGTGTTGGAGACGGGGTATTATCGAATCATGGGGCGGCTGAGCGTGGACATCATCAAGAGCGGGGGCTACAAGCTCTCCGCGCTTGAGATCGAAGCGGCGCTGCTGGAGCATCCGCTGATTGCCGAGTGCGCGGTGATTGGATTGTCGGATGAGACGTGGGGAGAAGCTGTGACGGCGGTGGTGGTGACGAAGGAGCATGCGCCGCTTGAGCTTGCGGGTCTGCGTGACTGGTGCAAAGGGCGGCTGTCGGTTTACAAAGTGCCGCAGCGTCTTTTGGTGGTGAACGAGTTGCCGAGGAATGCGATGGGCAAGGTGACGAAGCCTGCGGTGAAGTCTTTGTTTTCATGAGCCGAAATCTTTTGTTTGCCGCGTTGGGGTTGCTGGTTCCAACCCTGGAGGCAGCCGATGGAGATTCATCGATGCCGGTGAACATGATTCTGGGGACGCAGGCGATTGGAGGGAGGTATCATTTCACCGAGCAAGCGCCGCTGTTGGAGAGCGCGAAGTTGATCGCGGAGTTGGGGTCGGGGATCATGAAGTTTTCGATTTCAAAACAGGCTTCGTTTGGGAAGACCAAGGCGAATGTTTTGGAGCGAGACGAGAGTCTCCAAACGCTGACGGATGTGGCGAGCCGGGAACCGGCGCATCGGGCGGTGTTGGACATGCCGTTCACGCATTTTTTGATTTGGGCATATCCCTTTACCTCAAAAGGAAGTGCGGGCACGTTTAAGGTGTCGGAGCGGGAGTTGGAGTATCGGGAAATGTATGACTTTGCGTGTCATTTGCTGCGGACATACCGTGGGACGGGCAAGAGCTTATATTTGGGGCATTGGGAGGGGGATTGGCACTTGCGACCGCATTTTGATCCGAAGCAGGGATTTCCGGAGGGGTATGAGGCAAGTTTTGTGGCTTGGCTGAAGGTGCGGCAGCAGGCGGTCGATGATGCGAAGCGGGACACGCCTCACGAGGGCGTCTGGCTTTGGCATTACACGGAGGTCAATTTGGTTCTGCCGTTTTTGAAAGGGGGGCAATGCATCACGAACGACATCCTGCCGCAGGTGGATGTCGATTACGTGAGTTATTCTTGTTATGACAGTTTGCAGAAGGAGATCCGGGAGGATTTGTTTGCGGCGCTGACTCACATTGAATCAAAGTTGAAGTCCAAGCCGGCGATTGCGGGCAAACGGGTGTTCATTGGGGAATATGGCTTCCCCGCACGGCGTTATTCAGCTGAGGAACAGAATCAGAAGAGCATTGAGGCGATGATTACCGGGCTCGAGTGGGGGTGTCCGTTTGTGCTTTATTGGGAGTTGTATGACAACGAAGGCACAACGGAGAGGCCGGGGGGATTTTGGATGATCAATGAGCGGAATGAGAAGCAGCCCGTGTGGGAAACACACCGACGTTTTTTTGAGTGGGCTAAGCGACAGCCACCTTCCGGAAGGTTTAGAGAAGAGGCTGTCGTTGAGCTCCGTCGGTTGGGTGGCCTCTGATGCATCCAGATGGCCGGATATTCGATGGGAAGATTGTAGCCTGTTTGTTCGTTCGCCACCGAGTCTCCCTGTCACCTTCCGACTCATGAAATTCGTCCACCTCATCATCGCTAGTTTCACTTTAGCTCTGTCCTTCCTCCGCGCCGATGGAAAACAGCCCAATGTTGTCGTGTTCCTGGCTGATGATGCAGGCTGGGGGGACTACGGATTTTCGGGTAACAAGCAAGTGTCGACACCCCATATCGATTCAATCGCTAAGGCGGGCGTTTCGTTGGACCGTTTCTTCGTCTGTCCGGTGTGTTCCCCCACGCGCGGTGAGTTTCTCACCGGGCGCTATTATCCGCGCGGGGGAGTCCGAGGCGTATCAACCGGCCAAGAGCGTCTGGACTTGGGGGAAAAAACCATTGCCGATGCCTTCAAGGCAGCTGGATATGCCACGGGCGCTTTCGGAAAATGGCACAACGGAAGTCAGTGGCCCTACCACCCGATGGCGCGCGGATTCGATGAATACTTTGGACACACATCCGGGCATTGGGGAGAGTATTTTGACGCGCCTTTGGAGGACAATGGACGGATGATTCGAACCGAGGGTTACATCGTGGATGTGTGCACGGATCGGGCCCTGAGTTTCATCGATCGAAACAAAAACAAGCCCTTTGTTTGTTACATTCCATTCACCACACCTCATTCACCTTGGGCCGCTCCGGCGTCAGACTGGATGCGATTTAAAGACAAGCCCATCACTCAAACTGCGACGGTGGCCTCACAAGAAGTGGCTGAAGAAACTCGCTGCGCTCTGGCGATGATCGAGAATCAGGACATGAATGTTGGAAGAGTGCTATCGCGACTCAGGGAGCACGGAGTCGAGGACAACACCATCGTGGTCTATTTCTCTGACAATGGCCCGAATACCAGTCGATGGACGGGAGGAATGAAAGGAAAAAAGGGCACGACGGATGAGGGAGGTGTGAGGTCCGTTTGTTTCATACGGTGGCCAGCAAAAATTCAGGCGGGAGGTCTGGTCACTCAGATTGCCGGTGCGATCGATCTGATGCCCACCCTGACATCTCTTGCCGGTGTCAAGCGTGTTGGCGAGAAGCCGCTCGATGGTAGAGACCTCACACCATTGCTTTTGAAACAGCCGACAGAGTGGACTGAGAGGATGATCTTTTCGACTTGGGGTGGCAACATCAGTGTGCGCACTCAGACACACCGTCTCGATAACAACGGGCAGCTCTTCGACATGATCGCCGATCCGGGCCAGACAAAACCGCTCAATGAAAAAGAGCCCATGCTTTCTGCGAAACTGGCGGATTCGGTAAATGCGTGGCGGAGCGAAATGTTCGGTGCGGAAACAATCCAAGCTCAAGCGAAAGGCGATAAGAAAAAGGGCACCGGCAACGCCGTCGATCAACGCCCGATCCCAGTCGGATATCGAGAGTTCCCGATCACGATGCTGCCTGCGCGGGATGGCGAACCTCTGGGCGGAGTCACGCGCAGCAGCGGAGCGCCCAACTGCTCTTATTTCGTCAATTGGAAAAGCAAAAACGATAGCATGATCTGGCTGCTTGATGTCCATACCGCTGGCCGCTATGAAGTCACCGCTGACTACACTTGCAGAATACCGGACGCAGGTTCCACCCTCGAGTTGAGTTTTCAAAATGCGCGCCTCACCGGAAAGGTCGAGCCAGGTTGGGATCCTCCGCTTTACACGCATCAAGACACGCTCCCTCGACCGAAGGGCGAAAGCCAAATGAAGGAGTTTCACACTTTGAACCTGGGCCAGATCACCCTTTCTGCCGGACAAGGCCCGCTCACTCTCAGAGCCACAGATATTCCCGGTCAGTCTGTGATGGATGTGCGCCGACTCACGCTGACGTTGCTTGATTGATTTCTTTGGTCAGCTGCATCCGGCAGGTTAGCGAGCAGCTACTCCTTTTCATCGCGCTGCAAGAAGCGTCTGCGGTGCCAGATGAGCCATAGCAGAGCGAGTATTCCCCAAGTCGAGGCGGCGTAGATATGGTGGGAAATGGTGGTCGAGGGCACCCAGGCAGGAGTAGCACGGGTGGCGGCCGTCAGGACGGCGAGGAAGACCCAAAGTCGCACCCATCGGCTCCTCAAAAAGAATCCCTCCAAATCTCCGCTATGACCGAAGAGCACCCGACTGGCGACGACGAGGATTAACAGTCCGAAGCCTCCGATGTAGAGCAAGTGCTCGATGGAAACATGCTGTGCATAAAAAGGTGCCGGAAGCACAAGGCCGAGCAGTCCAAGTCCCATCGCCCAAATTAGGCCGGTGGTGAGCGAGCCGCCTTGCTTCGACTTCCACTGCACTTCGATGAGCAGGTAGCCCGCAGCAGCGACGGCGCGAACTGCATAACCGAGTGTGATATGTCCAAATGCTTCAAGGAAAAAGCTTCCGACCAACAGCAACGCGGCACTGATCGCGCGCATGAGCTTCACTTTCGACTGGGCGTCGTTCTTTGGGTCGCCAAAATCACCCCCGAGCATGCGCGGGAAGATGAATGAGCCGATGCCGAGCACGGGGCAAAGGAGAAAGCCCTGATAGAGAAGCAAAGTCGCCAATCGAAAGCTCTGTGCGTTTTGCAGGGTCGCTGGCGCCAGCATGAGAGATGCACCCGCAATGCCACAGGCCAAACCCGTGAGAGCGAGGAGCATCTGAGGTGGCGGGGTTTCCTTCCGATACTTGAGAACGCGAATTACGAGGGAAAGCAAGAGTGAAACGAGCAGCATGATGAAGAGCGCATCTCCCCAAAGGTGCTGGAGCCGCAGATGGCTCACGGCCGATGCTTGATGCAGGCTAAAGAGCCAGAATAACTCGAGTGGTGTCAGTTTCGGAGCGCTGGCCATTCGTGGACCCGCTGTGCCCAGAAAGCCGACGACGAAGGCGCTGCCAAAAGCCTCGATCATGAGACGGGCATGCGCGAAGTTTGGATAGAAGCCCAACTGCTGAGCATAAAAGAGCGGCCACAGTGAAACACCGAGGATGCTCCAGAGCGCACCACTGAGGAAAAAGACTCGATAGGGCTCTGCGGCCAGCCACCTCCACCGAGAAGATGGCTTGGGTTTCTGGAGGCGATGCTTACAAGCTGGGAAATTCATGGCGCGTGGGTCTAAACATGCATCATTCATGCAACATACACACCTCGGGAAACTCACCTCATATTGTCCTCGGCCGGGCCTGATCTAAAGGATTGCTTTTTTTGGCGGAACCGCACCTGCATGTGCGTTTATCTCTTCCCATGAAAGTATTTTTCCTCACGTTTCTCTTGTCCGCCTTGAGTCATCTGTCAGCCGAGCAGGTGGGGCCGTGGAATCTTGATGCCCTCAAATCCAAGATTCCCGCAATGAAATGGGTGAGGCAGGATCAGCCTATTCATTCGCTGACTTATAACGGCGAAGACTACAAAGGCCAAAAGACGGATGTGTTCGCTTTTTACGCATCGCCGATCACTTTGGGAGAAGCGAAGCCGGGTGCCAAGTTTCCTGGAGTCGTCTGCATTCACGGCGGCGGAGGCACGGCGTTTGCTGAATGGGTGCAGCTGTGGGCAAAACGGGGTTATGCAGCCATTGCAATGGATTTGAATGGCTCGCGGCCACCTGACCCTGAGTTTGATGCCGAAGGCAAGGCCATTGGGAATGGCCACAAAGGAGTGCGCACTCGATTGCCCAATGGGGGGCCACCGCACGGCCATGCGGAGAAGTTCGACAGCATCGGGGGTGACACGAGCGATGACTGGCCCTGTCATGCTGCGGCCAGCGTGATGCGTGCACACACGCTGCTGCGCACTTTTCCTGAAGTCGATGCAGAGCACACCGCAGTGACCGGGATCAGTTGGGGTGGTTACACAACTTGCCTTGTCGCTTCACTCGATGACCGATTTAAGGCCGCGGTGCCTGTTTATGGCTGCGGCTTTCTTCACGAGGGTGAATCCGTGCAAAAACCCAGTATCGACAAGCTCGGCGACCGCACAGCGGAATGGGTGAAAGCGTATGACCCGAGCAGTCTTTTGCCGCGCTGCCAGGTTCCCATCTATTTCGTCAATGGAACCAACGATGCTCACTACGTGCTGGATAGCTACATGAAGACCTTCGCTGTCGTGAACAGCGAGAAGCGGCTTCGTATTCAGGTCAAAATGCCCCATGGTCACCCTCCGGGGTGGGAGGTTCCGGATATCGGTTTATTCATCGACTCCAAATGCCGGGCGGCTCAAGATTTGCCCATCGTCTCGAAGCCGGAAGTGATGGGTAATCAAATCAAGGTGTCCTTTAAATCGAGCACGGTGCTCAAAAAGGCAGAACTGAACTACACAACGGACACAGGCCTTCGTTCCAAAAGAAACTGGACGACAGTTCCTGCGCAGATCCAGGGTGATACGGTCATTGCACCTCGACCCCCTCAGGAGGCAAATACTTGGTTTGTCTCGGTCTTTGATGAACGTGACGCGAGGGTGAGCAGTGAGGTTATTTTCTCTCCCTAAAAGGTTTCATGGAAGTTGAAACGGGAATGTTTCGTTGCCCGCAACCGAGTTGTTCGATCATTATGCGCCACACCCTTTCCGCTGTTCTTTTATCCATGGTTTTGCAGGCCTCGGGAAGGGCCGATCCCTTGCCAAACGTCATCCTCATGATGGGGGATGACCACGGTTGGGAGGAGACGGGCTACCACGGTCATCCGCACGTGAAGACGCCAGTATTGGATGAGATGGCCGCCTCCGGTCTGCGCATGGATCGCTTCTACGCAGCGCACCCGAGTTGCTCACCGACGAGAGCGAGCTTTCTCACAGGGCGGCACCCAAATCGAATGGGCACGTTTGCTCCGGGTTGGTCCCTGAGGCCGGAGGAAATCACGAGCGCACATCTTCTTTCTCAAGCGGGCTATCACTGCGGGCATTTCGGAAAATGGCATGTCGGTGCGGTCAAAGAAGGTTCTCCCACAAATCCCGGAGCCATGGGCTTCCAGGAGTGGCTATCACATGACAATTTCTTTGAACTCAATCCTTCGCTGTCACGAAACGGAGGTCCGCCTGAGGTCTTCCGTGGGGAAAGCTCCGAGATTCTCATTCGAGAGTCCATTCGCTCGATCAGGCGATCTCAAGAAATGGGAAAACCATTTTTCTTCATCATCTGGTTTGGCTCTCCACATGAGCCTTACAGTGGCCTTCCGGCTGATCTCGCGCTGTATGATGACTTGCCAGCAAAGTATTCGAAAAAAGTCAGGCTGACCTCCAATGAAACGGGAGGTCCTGTGGTTCGATCTCAAGGCGAAGTCCTGCGCGAGCGATACGCCGAAATCACGGCGATGGATCGCGCCATTGGCACCTTGCGCCAGCATCTGTCCGCTCAGGGGTTGCGCGACAACACGCTCCTGTTTTACTGCGGTGATAACGGAACTTCAGGCGATGCGGCGCTCGGATTCCCCCATCGGGGAGTCAAGGGGCAGATGTATGAAGGCGGCGTCCTTGTTCCTGGGATTATCGAGTGGCCTGCGCGTATCCCGAAACCGCGCACAACTGATTTTCGTGCGACGACGAGTGATCTTTTGCCAACTCTTTGTGCCATCACAGGGCAGTCGCTCCCCTCACGTCCCATTGATGGCATTGGTCTCACTCCCATGATCGAGGACCTGGAATCTCAGCGCTCAAAGCCCCTTTGTTTTTGGGAGTTCAAGACCGGCGGACTTCTCAAGTCGAACCCCACTCCCTACATCGATCCACAGCTGCAGAAAGGCACCACGCCGCTCGCAAAACTGCAAGGCGGCAAGGCCACGCGTGATTTTACAAACTTCCATCAACCCCCAATCACCGATGCTGACTCCCTCGGTCCACGCTCCATCATCGATGGCGATCACAAGCTGGTGATTCACGAGCGAAGGGACGGAAAATCCACAATCGAACTGTTCGATCTCAAAACAGATGCCGCCGAGAAGAACAACCTAGCCGAGCAAAAACCCGCTCTGGTCAAAGACCTTCAGGCCAAATTTAAAACCTGGCAACAATCCGTGCTTGGCAGCCTAAGTGCATCCGACTATTTAAAGTAGCTGCCCACGGAACTCGATCACTTTCCATCCTTTAACCATGATTAAAATAGCTCTCCTTTCATTCGGTGCCCTCTACTTCACTTCTTTGCTGAGTGTCCCTTTGAATGCAGTAGAAAAAAAGCCCAATGTTCTTTTCATCCTCACGGATGATCAGCGCTGGGACGCACTCGGACTCGGCGGAAACAAACACCTCAAGACGCCCAACATCGACCGACTCGGGAAAGAGGGTGTCTATTTTAAAAATGCATTTTGCACGACCTCGTTGTGCTCTCCGAGTCGTGCCAGCATTTTGAGCGGACTCTATGCTCACCGTCACGGAGTGGTGAACAATTTTACCGAGTATCCTGCGGATTTTAAGAGCTTCCCGATGGTATTGCAGAGCAGTGGTTATGACACTGCCTACATTGGCAAATGGCACATGGGTGAAGAAAACGATGAGCCTAGGCCTGGCTTCAATTGGTTCGTCACTCACAAAGGCCAGGGCAAGTACTTCGACACCGAGTTCAACATCAATGGGACCAAGCGTGAAGTCGTCAAAGGCTACTATACCCACGTGGTCACCGACATGGCGGAGGAATGGTTGAAGCGTCCCCGTGACGGCAAACCGTGGTGCCTCATGGTCGGGCACAAGGCACCTCACAGCTTCTACTTTCCCGAGCCGAAGTACGAGACGGCTTTTGATGATGTGCGTGTATCTTACCCCGAGACCGCCTTCATGCTGGATGACAAGCCGGCATGGATCAGAGACCGTCTTTACACCTGGCACGGCATCTACGGTCCACTTTTTGAATGGCGCAAAAAGTTCCCGGATGACAGCCCGGAAGCCGTGAAGGATTTTCAGGCGATGACTCGCGCTTACTTGGGAACTATCCGCTCGGTCGATGACAGCGTGGGCCGGATGTATGAGTTTCTGAAGGCGCGCGGTGAACTCGATAATACCATCATCGTCTTCATGAGCGATAACGGGCTCCTCAATGGAGAACACGGAATGATCGATAAACGCACTGCGCATGAACCGAGCATCCGAGTCGTCCAGGTGGTTCGCTATCCGGGTCTCACCTCTCCAACTGAACCCAAGGTAGTCGAGCGGCAGGTGCTGACGCTCGATGTGGCTCCCAGTCTGCTTGATCTGTGCGGTGCGCTTGGGTTGGAAAACATCAATGGCAAATCGTGGAAGAAGCTCGTGCAGGAAGGTGATCCCGAATGGCGGAAGTCCTGGCTTTACCACTACAACTACGAGAAGCAATTCCCCTACACGCCCAATGTCCGCAGTGTGCGGACCGATAGCTGGAAGTACACCCATTCTCCGCATGGCGATGGCTCACCCGACCGACACAAAGCGGAGCTCTACAACATCGAGTTTGACCCGGAAGAGCGGCACAACCTCATCGATAATCCCAAATACGCGCCGGTCCTGAGTGAGATGAAGGCGGAACTCACGCGAGTCATGATGGATGCGGGCCTCACTTCAGAGACGGATAAGATGCCAATGGATGAAGGCATCAAACAGGGCCTGCCTGACCAGAAAATCCGTTAATACAAGCACCATGCGTATCGCACTCAGAACTCTCGCTGCCACTCTGGCACTTGGCGTTTCATCCGCCCTCTCAGAATCCAGTTCAAAGCCCAATATCATCCTCATTAATATCGATGATCTGGGTTACGCAGACATCGGACCTTTTGGTGGAAAGACTCCAACGCCCCACTTGGATCGCATGGCCAAAGAGGGAATGAAACTCACAAGCCACTACGCAGCACCCTTGTGCTCACCGTCCCGGGCAGCGATGATGACGGGTTGCTATCCGAAGCGCACACTCCCTATTCCGCACGTTTTGTTTCCGGCGGCAAAGGTGGGATTAAACCCCGAGGAGATCACCCTCGCTGAGGTGCTGAAGCCCGCAGGCTATGCCACCGCCTGCATCGGAAAATGGCACCTTGGAGATCAAGTCGCCTTTTTGCCCACGGCCCAAGGATTTGACCATTACTTTGGCATTCCCTACTCGAATGACATGGGAATAGGGGCAGAGGGCGCCAAGAGCAATCCCGGCGAGCCACTGCCCAAACCCAATGCTAAGGCGAAAAAGGCGAGCGCTGAAGACGATTCAGGACTCAAGGGCAATAACCAACCTCCCTTGCCAATGGTCAGTGGCTCCAAGGTGGTGGAGCGAGTCAAAGTAGCCGAGCAACACACGATGACTCGCCGTTACACCGAGCGGACCGTTGGTTACATTCGGGAGCACAAAGACAAATCCTTTTTTCTCTACTTGCCTCACAATGCTGTGCATTTTCCCTTGTATCCCCATCCCGATTTTGTGGGGAAGTCGGGTGCTGGATTGCAGAAGGATTGGGTGATGGAATTAGACTGGTGCGTCGGCCAAATTTTCGACACCCTGCGTGAGCTCAAACTCGACTCCAGGACGTTGGTCATCTTCACCAGCGACAACGGTGGACCCTTGAATCACGGTGCGAATAACACACCTCTGAGGGGAGGGAAGGGAAGCACCCTCGAAGGAGGAATTCGCGTTTGCACCCTCGCTTGGTGGCCAGGAAAAATCAATGCAGGGAGTAGCACAGATTCCATCACCAGCCACATGGATTGGTTGCCCACCTTTGCATCCCTGGGCGGCGGCAAAGTGCCGAGCGATCGGAAAATCGATGGCATCGACTTGTCGGCACTTTTATTCTCCGATCCGACCGGATTTAAACCCAGAGAGGCTTTCTTCTTCTACAGCGGCTTCAACCTCCAGGCGGTTCGATCGGGACCATGGAAGCTGCATCTTGAAAAAGGCGAGCTCTTTAATCTTGAAGCCGACATCGGCGAAGCATCGAACGTGGCCTCTCAGCAACCGGAGCAAGTCGAAAAACTTCGGGCTTTAGCGGAAAAGATGAAGACGGATCTCGGTGATAAATCCGCAGTGGCTCCCGGCGTGCGACCTCTGGGGCGAGTCGAGAACCCCGAGTCGTTCATTCATTCCGATGGTCGCGTGCGCGTTGATGCGACTGGTGACTCCAACTCCTTTCCCTAGCCAAGACCATGCATCTGCGCCTACACCTCACTTTCGCCTTTTTATTGTTTACGACATTGGGTTCAGTCTCTGGAGCCGAGCGTCCCAACATTCTCTTCATCGCCATTGATGACCAGAATGACTGGATCGGCCACCTAGGCGGGCATCCGATGGCGAAGACTCCCCATCTCGACAAGCTCGCGTCTCGCGGCACGACTTTTTTGAATGCCCACTGCAACATGCCTCTGTGCAATCCCTCTCGGACAAGCCTGCTCCTCGGTTTGCGTCCCACCACCACCGGCATTTATGGGCTCTCGCCTTGGTTCCGCACCCTGCCAGAATGGAAAGACCGCGTGACGCTGCCCAAGCATTTTGAGAAGAATGGCTATCGCACGGCCGCTACGGGTAAGATCTACCATGGCGGCACTGGCGGAGGTGGTGGTAAGGCCAAAAAGAATAAAGGAGAAAAGGAAAACGGAGAATTTCAAGTCACCGCTCCCTTTGGCGGAGTCGGAACCAAACCACCTCAGAAACTCGTGCCACCCGCACCCATGGGAAACCATCCCGCCATGGACTGGGGTGTATGGCCTCTCGATAATGACGATACAGGCAAGGGAGACTACCAGGTCGCGTCATGGACGGTGGAGCAGATCAAAAGTGCACCGAAGAATCAGCCGTTCTTCATTGCCGCTGGATTCTTCCTTCCTCATGTGCCGTGTTACGCCACTCAGAAGTGGTTCGATCTCTACCCGGATGACGATAGCGTCCTTCCCCGGATCATCGAGAATGACCGCTCGGACACCCCTCGTTTCTCTTGGTATTTGCACTGGGATTTGCCTGAGCCTCGGCTCAAGTGGATCAAAGAAAATAACCAGTGGAGAAATCTCGTGAGAAGCTACCTCGCGTGCACCAGTTTTGTCGATGCGCAGATTGGGCGCCTTCTGGATGCGCTCGATGAAGCGGGCGTCGCGGATAACACCATCGTTGTTGTTTGGGGAGATCATGGTTGGCACCTCGGAGAAAAGGAGATCACGGGTAAAAACACCCTATGGGATCGCGGAACTAAAGTTCCCCTCATCTTCGCAGGTCCCGGTGTCAAAGGGGGGCAAAGGTGCATGCAGCCCGCAGAGTTGCTCGACATCTATCCCACGCTGATCGAGCTCACCGGCGTGCCTGCCCGCACGGATCTCGAGGGGCTCAGTCTCTTGCCTCAGCTTAATGACGCGAGCACTCCGCGCGAGCGCCCTGCCATCACCAGTCACAATCAGGGCAATCACGGGATCCGAAGTGAGCGCTGGCGTTACATCCACTACGCGGATGGCAGTGAAGAACTCTATGATATGAAAAATGATCCCAATGAATGGAGCAATCTCGCAGGAAAGCCCGAATACGCCGCTGTCATTGAGGAGCACAAAAAATGGTTGCCCAAGATCGACCTCCCACCGGCACCCAACAGCGCGAGCCGAGTGCTGACATACGACAAGAAAACCGACGAAGCCGTCTGGGAAGGTAAGACGGTCAAGCGCACTGACACCATTCCCCAGTGAGCATTGTTTCTGAGCTCGATCTCAACGGCTTCGTGTTCGTGCGGAGTGTCATCGATAAAGCCCTTTGCGCTGAGTTGGCGATTCTGATGGGTGATGTCAAAGGCGCGGGAACGCGGGGCGTGTTACGTTTCCCGGAAATCGCAAAACTCGCTCAATCACGGCTTTCTGATCTAGTTCGTCCTTACCTTGAATGCCCACCCTTGCCTGTGCGAGGTATCTATTTCGATAAAAAACCTAACGCCAACTGGCTCGTCGCATGGCATCAAGACCTCACCCTCGCAGTGAAAGAGCGTATTGAGTTGGAGGGATTCGGGTCGTGGAGCCTTAAGGAGGGCGTCGTGCACGTTCAACCTCCGGCAGAACTGCTGGAAAAGATGGTTACAGTCCGCTTGCATCTTGACGCCGCCGACTCACTGAACGGTGCCCTTCGAGTGCTGCCGCGCTCTCATCAAAGCGGTCGGCTTGATAATGACGCTATTCAAAACCTCCGTGCCCATCGTGATGAGGTTATCTGCGAGGCCGATGTGGGTGACGTCCTTTTGATGCGGCCACTCCTCCTGCACGCATCGTCGAGGTCTGCCAGTGAACGACGTAGGCGCGTGCTCCACATCGAATATGCGGGATTCAAGCTCCCTACTCCCCTCCAATGGCATGAGGTGCCTTGCCAAAACAACTGCGTCCATTACCGGTAGTGCATCACCTGCTCAGCCATGATGAAACCTCTGTTCTTTTCTTTACTCCTCATCCTCACGGGATGCGCGGTTCCCCAACCTGGGAGTGCCCCTGAAAGCTTGCCGCCAAGTTCCTGGGGTAGGCCGCAGATCATCAATGTATCTGCTTATGATCCCAAAGAACGCCAGCGTGAAGGGCGTGGATATTCAGAGCGTGACGTATCGGCGCTGCGAGAGAATGGAGCCAGTGCCCTGATCGCGCGTGCAGGGAAAGGTGGGAATCTAGACGAGAAATGTGCCAGCTTTGTCGCATCGGCTGACCGAGTCGGGATGCTGCCGGGTTTATATTATCGGGTTCAGCGGCATGTGGATGCCGTGGCGCAGGCCGACCAATTCGTCAATCGAGCCATCGCTCTGGCGCGCGGTCGCTCCTGGAATGCACCTTCCCTCCTTCTCTGTGGGGATTTCGATGGCGACCTTCCGCTCTCGGCTATTCTCCGGTTCATGGATCGTGTGGAATCTCGCACCGGCATTGTTCCCGTGGCCTATCTGGAGAACAGTACGCAATTGAAGCAAACGCTCAGCAACGCGGATGCTGCATCGAAGGCCAAACTGCGTCGCATGCCCTACTGGTTAGCTTTGTATGCGCATGACAGCGGCGCAGGTCCGGTGTATCCAGCCCCAGGAAATCCACGGGGTCTGGTGAATCAATACGGCGTCTGGTCCAATTGGACGATGTGGCAGTATGGAGGCGTCGATTGGCAAGGAGGGCGCTCACGGCCGAAAGTTTACAATCATGGGCCGTATCGTTTCAGTCCGTATTTCGGCAATCTGGATCGGCCCACCGAACGCAATGTTTTCAATGGCTCACAAGCGGACCTCCAGTCGTTCTGGCAGCAGCACGGGCTGAGGTTACGTTGAGACCGGTTTCAGTGGAAACAGGTTTGCTTCTTGCGAAAACGCACGGCGGGGAACGTGCAAGTCGCAGTCACGCCGAAAGCGAATTCAATTTATCGAAAAAGCAGGGGATTCCGGGCGTTCCCAATGGACATGTCATCCCGAATTTCTCGTCGCACCAGTTTTAAGCTTATCACGGCAGGGACTCTCGCAAGTATAGCGGGACGTCAAAGCCCGGTGACGGCCGCAGAACCCATCAAAACCGATTGGTCCAACACCAACGACCGCGTTTTCCTCGGTGGCGACTTCTGGGCGAACCCGATGGAAGACTGGCGCGTCAGCGAGGGGGGAGCGGAATGCCTGAACCCTGGTGCTGGTCGCAGTGTCCACTCGCTCACGCATCAGCTCACCCAAAATGGCAGTTTCACCATGTCCGTGATCCTGGCTCGCTTGGAAGCCATGAGCGCAGATGGCGGCGGAGGCTTCCGCATCGGCATCCGGAGCGAAATCAATGAGCACCGCAGCAACTGTTTCGTGCTCAAAGGCCTTGATGCTGGCTGGCAAGGCGCCCAACTCATCTTAGGCAATCAAAAAGCGGCGCTCCCTGACGGCGAGAACCTAGCCAAACTTCGACTGACTCTCGAAGGCACCCCGGAAGGTGACAAATCTTCTCTGACTCTCGTAGCAACAAAAGTAGACGACGGAACCGAACTGGCCACCCTCACCCAATCCGTTCCCGCTGAGATGCTCCTCGGCAACGTCTGCCTCGCCAACAACTTCCACGCCGGAGCCGCAGCCGCAGCCAAGAAAAAAGGCAAGGCCAAATCACCTGCCGCCGCAGTTGGAGGGGGGCGCTATCGTTTCCAAGATTGGACCATGCAGGGGGATGCTTTCTCCGTGACCCCGGCAAACCGTTTTGGCCCCATCTTGTGGTCCATGTATTCCCTCAGCGACTCGCGTTCTGCCGAAGGCTTTGTGATGAAAATCAGTGCCCTCACCGGACCCATGGGCCCTCAAGACAGTCAAAACGTTGAACTGCACGTGCAGCAGAAGGGTGCCTGGAAAGCTCTCGGCAGCGCCAAGCTTGATCCCGACGCTTGGGTCGCCACTTTCCGCATCCCCAACTGGGACGCCAAGACCGCCACCCCCTACAAGCTGGTCTATCGCGAGAAACACAAAGACGGCACTGAAACACCGAACGAGTGGACCGGTGCCATCAAAGCCAATCCAGAGGGTCGTCCTCTACGCATGGCCGCTCTCACCTGCCAGAACGACTATGGTTTCCCTTACGCGCCCATCGCTGAAAACCTTCTCAAACTCGACCCCGACCTCGTCTTCTTCTCCGGCGACCAGATCTATGAAAACCACGGCGGCTTCGGACTCATTCGCGAGCCGGCCGGGCCAGCGATCCTCAATTACCTGCGCAAATTCTACCAACACGGCTGGGCTTTTCGCGAAGTCATGCGCAACGCCCCGACCCTCTGCCTGCCCGACGATCACGACGTCTTCCAGGGAAACATCTGGGGCGAGGGCGGCAAGAAAATGGACACAGGGGATAGCGGTGCTTCATCGAAAGGCGGCTACATCGAGCCTGCGCGCATGGTCAATGCCGTGCACAAAACCAACCTGGCGCATCACCCCGACGCCTTCGATCCCAAACCCGTCTTGCAGGACATCAGTGTCTACTTTGGGGACATGGTCTATGGCGGCGTGAGCTTTGCCATCATCGCGGATCGCCAGTGGAAAAGCGGACCCGAGCATGTCGAAACAGGCAGTGGCCGCGCTGATCATGTGCCTGATGCCAACTTCGACACCGCAGCTCTCGATAAGCCTGGGCTCGTGTTGCTTGGCGATCGCCAGGAAGCCTTTCTCAAACAATGGGCGCAGGACTGGCGCGGCCATACGCTTAAGGCCTTGCTCAGCCAAACCGTCTTCATCAATGCCGCCACCCATCACGGTAGCGTGGATGGCTACCTCAAAGCGGATCTCGACTCCGGAGGCTGGCCGCAAACCCCGCGCAATCGTGCCATTGACATTCTACGTCCTTCCATGGCCCTGCACATCAATGGCGACCAGCATTTGACCACCCTCGCTCAATACGGCGTCGATAAGCAGCGCGACAGCAACTGGTCATTCTGCACACCCGCCATCGCCGCTGGTTATCCACGCTGGTGGCGGCCGGATGAAATGCAGATGCCGCACACCCATCGGCCCAAACACGGTCAACCTAACACAGGCGAGTATCTTGATGGCCTCGGCAACAAAGCCTACATCTACGCCGTCGGAAATCCTGAGGTCGGCAAAGCCCCGAATCGCTATGACAAAGCCCACGAAAAAGCCAGTGGCTTCGGTTTCATCACTTTTGACACCAAAAAGAAAACCTATTTCATCGAGTCCTTCCGTTTCCTCATCGACGCCACCGATGAAAAACCGACCAATCAATTCCCCGGCTGGCCGGTGACCATCCATCAGTCAGAGAACCGAGGCGAGAACCTGCTCGGTTAAACGTATGCGCCTGGCCACATTCATTGCGCTCTTGGGTGCATCCGTTTCGGGCAGTGACATCCAGCCCTTGCTCAAAACCTATTGCCTGGAGTGTCACAACGCCGACAAAAAGAAGGGTGATGTGGACCTCTCTCACTTTGGCTCATCAACGAGTGTTCTAGAGAATTTCAAACTCTGGCAGACGATGCTTCAGCAGGTCGAGGAGGAGGAAATGCCACCCAAGAAGCCCCTTCCCGCCGAGGCCGAACGCGCGCAAATCGTGACCTTCCTGCGTCATGGCATGGACTCGGTCGATTGGAGCCAGCAAAAGGGAATTGGCCGTGTCACACTGCCACGCCTCACAAAAAGCGAATACAACAACACGCTGCGTGATCTTCTCGGCATCGACTTTGAGCCGGGCAAGTTGTTGCTTGATGATGGCCCCGGCCTCTCCGGTTTTACCAATGATCGCGAGGCGCTTTTCATCTCGCCTGCTCTCGCTGAGCAACTCTTTGATGCTGCTGACTACGCGCTGGGAGCCGCCCTCGCACTCAATCAAAAGCCGCTGCAAAAGCACTTTGAAGCGGAGAACATGCTCATGACCGAGCGTGGCTCGAAACCGGAAGATCTTCTCGGCGGCGGATTTGGCTACTCTTTGGCGGGTGCCGGTCAGCGCACTCTCTATGATGAAATCATTGTTCCCGCTGACGGTTGGTATCGACTCACCGTGAAACAGGTCGGCCGCGGGGGCGACAGTGGGCTGAGATTGCGCATCGACAATGAACCCCGTGCCTACTTCCTCTGCGTGAACGACAAACCACAGCAGCAGAACGTCGAACTGCTCCTGCGCGCTGGTTCACATCAGATGACGTGGAACATTGACAATGCCAGCCTCAGAACGGTTGCGCCGTTGCCCGTCAATCGAAGGGCTCCGAAGCGAGACTATCCTACTTTTGATCAGAAAAAAGCAGCACCACTGGTGAAGGAGCGGGCTCAGATGAATGCTCCACAACTGGCCGTGCCTACGAATGCAACCGCAGAGGTCAAAGAACTGACAAACCTGCTCAATCGTAACTTTCAGAACATGCAGATGCGGATTGAGTACCTCCGCGCGGTCACACCCGAAGGTCATCCCGCCGATCTCCGCAGCTTTTACGGTCTGTTGCCGGAGCGCACTGAGAGCATGGTCGCAATCAAACATAAGCTCGCCAAGGCCGCGAAGTTTTCAATCGCCGAAATCGACCACCAGCTTGAGACCGCCAATGTGGCAAGACTCGCCAGCAATCGCAAGGTCGTGGGCGACTCGCTCGCCGTGCTCGGGTTGCCTTTTGACCCTGCCTCGCTCATTGGCAGCGCGGAGGCGCAAGCGGTCGTGAAACCGGAAAGCGTCGGTGCCCCGGGTGTCGATTGGATCAAGGTTGAGGGCCCCCTTTCACCCACAGGCTCCCAGCCGCGGGCAATCTTCCAAGGCAGCGGGAGCGAAGCCCTCTCCGCCTTCTTGCCACGCGCCTTTAGACGTCCGCTTCGGGAAGGTGAGATCGAAAAGCACACGAAGCTTTACGCGCAGGCCAAAGCCCAAGGCGAGTCTCATGAGCAAGCACTCAAGCTCGCCTTCACTGCCGCCCTGACCTCGCCCAGCTTCCTTTTTCGCGATGAGTTCAAACCGGGCAAACTCGACGGCCACCAACTCGCCAACCGCCTCAGCTATTTTCTCTGGATGACCATGCCGGACGATGAACTCCGTGCCCTCGCTGATTCCGGCCGACTCAGTGAGGACAGCATCCTGCGCGCGCAGGTGAGGCGCCTGATCGCAGATCCGAAGTCGCGCGCCTTCACCGGCACCTTCCTCGGCCAATGGCTCGGCTTCGCCGGTCTGGGCACTGAGCATATTCCAGACGCGAAAAAGTTTCGCGACTTCACGCCGGCGCTTGCTGAAGCCATGAAGTTGGAGCCGGTGCTCGTCTTTGAAAAAATTCTGCGCACTGGCGGCAGTCTCACGCAGCTTCTGGATGGCAAGGAGACCTTTGCCAATGTGGATCTCGCTAGGCTCTACGGCCTCGAAAACGTTACGCACCCCGACATGCGGCCCGTCAGATTCACCGATGACAAACGGGCGGGCCTGCTCGGTATGGCCGCCATTCTGACAGCCTCAGCCACTCCCAATCGCACAAGTCCCGTCATCCGCGGCAAGTGGGTGCTGGAAAACCTATTGGGCCGCAAGCTTGCCGAACCCCCTGCGGATGCTGGACAACTCGATGACAAGGCCGGCGAACGAGGCAAGACCCTTCGCGAAGAGCTTGCCTCGCACCGTCGGAACGAAAGCTGCGCCAGTTGTCATGACAAGATCGATCCCATCGGCTTCGGCCTGGAAAATTTCGACGCCATTGGCCGCTTTCGTGATGAAGAGGCAGGCCGCACCGTCGATGCGAGTGGAACCCTGCCCGGTGGGCAAAGCTTCAATGGTCCCGCTGAGCTTCGCGCCCTGATCGCCTCACGGCATCGAGACGAGTTCCTGAGCCATTTCACCCGCCGCCTCACTGCCTTCGCGCTTGGTCGCGCCCTCAAACCGCAGGATGAAGGTTTGATCCGGAAATTGACCACCGATTTGAAAGCGGCCAAAGATCGGGCTGACTCGCTCCTGGAGTCCATTGTTCTCAGTGAGGCGTTTCGGACGCAGGGAAGCGAACCGTGAGATCTGGGAAATGAGTTCCCAGTGAACCGCGGTGATCTTTAGGGCTTCGCAGAGATCCTCTTCTTGGCGCTGCCTGGTAGCGGTCCCCAGATCTCTGCCATGAGGGCGAAAATCTCAGGCTCCGCTTGTTTAAGGTCACCCGCGACAAATGGATAGAAGTCATTCGAGCCAAAATAGCTTTCGGTCATCTCGGCAAAGAACTCTTTGGGATTGTTTAGACCGTAGTGTTCGCGGAGGTGGCCGGGGCTGGTCAGAACGGATTTGTATTTGCCGCTGTCACAGAACTTCTTCCACGCCTGGGTGACGCGGGGCTCATCGAACCCAAGCACTTGATCGTGATAAGCATGTGCGAGTTCATGAAGAACGACCCAAGGCATGCGGTGATTCTCAAACGGCGAGAGGAAACTCCCAACCTCGGGGATGTGAACACACTTCACGAGATCCGGGCTGTAGCCGTTGTTTTTGAGCCATTCAACTCCGGGGTGATACTGCATGGCGGCGAGGGAGCCATAATCACGATCCAACTCAATGGTCACGGCTCGTAACTTGGCCAATGCCGGTTCTGGCACCACGATCGTAATGGCAACGAGTCTTGCCGTGAGCAACTTGAGCGCGCGTTCTCCCCGCTCTGCTGCGTCGCCTTCGAGTAAGCGATCATCCACCCGCACATTCCAGCCTTCAATGTTTCGTGTGGTGTGAGCGGTGGGTAGGGCAGGTTTTTCGGCGGCCGAAGCAAGAACGAGTGAGTGAGCGAAGGCAAAAAGGGTGAGGAACGGTTTCAAGGGCATTTGGGCGTATTTTTTTGGATTTAGCAATGGCAACTTCCGCAGCTTTTGCTTTTAAGGGAGGCTAGCTTTCTCTCGATCTCTAAGGATGTCGGCGTGATCGCCAATCCGCCGAGGGAGGTGCAGCGGTGCTCGCGTGGCATCATGGTGGAAACATTTTTTGCAGCGTCGATGACTTCATCCAGCGGGATGAGCGGATCAAAGCCAGCGAGGGCCATGTTTGCACACGAAAGGGCATTGCTGGCCGCCATGACATTTTTACCCAGACAAGGTGCTTCGACACGATTCGCGATGGGATCACAAATGAGGCCGAGCATGCTCTGAAATGCCATGGATGCTGCGGCGATGGCTTGATCGCGTGTCCCGCCTGTGAGCGTGATGAGTGCCGCTGCGGCCATACTCGCCGCGGAGCCTCCTTCTGCCTGGCAACCGCCCACTTCTGCCGCGAAGGTCCAACGTGTGGCGATGAAGACGCCGATCAATCCGGCAGCGAGCATGGCCTTCGCCATTTGCTCTTCGTCTAAATCCATCGTCTCGGCCATGGCGATAACAGCGCCGGGCAGCGCCGCGCAGGCTCCTGCGGTCGGCGCGGCGACGATGACGCCCATGCTGCTCTTCACTTCCATTAAAGCGGTGACGTAGAGGATGATGCGATTCAGCGCACCACCATCGAGCAAACGGCCTGCTTTCATCATCTCGGCAAAACGTCCGCTTTGATGATGCAGCACGCGATCCTCGTAACTCGTGCCCGCGATGCCGCTGGCGATGGACTTCCGTAAAATGCGCACAATGGCGATCATCTTGTCGATGACTTCACGCTCCGTGAAGTCGCCGCGAGCACGCTCGTATTCGACGGCGAGTTGCCAGAGTGGCGTGTTTTTGTTTCCATCGCGCTGGAGCATCTCAACGCAGTTCGTGAAGGGAACCTGGATGTCTTTGCGCGATGGCACGGGAAGCACGGGCGAGAGCCGTTTGATCGAGTAGTGATTAAAATCATCCGCTGATGCAAAGTGAGGCCCTTTGATTTGGATGAGCTGCACATCGCCGTAGGGATGATAAATGACTTCATCCGCCTCAACCTCAGTTTTCTCGCCTTTCGGAGTCCAAATCAGGGTCTCGTGATACCCACCGTCCATCTTGAGTGGAATGCCTGCGAGGGAAGTGACCTCCATCATGCCGCCGCCAGTGGAGATGGCAGTAAGGTAGTTTTTCTCGCGCTTGTTTTGCAGCGTGAGCCGATACGTATTCGGATGCGGATCACCGATATCGACGGTTTCAATCCGTAGCTTGATTCCGGCCTCCTCCAGTGCCTTCGCCGACTCCGGCAGTCGCTCATCATCGGCCTCCCAGCCGAGAAGGCCACCGAAGAGGCCCATGTCGCTGCCCTGGCTCTCATGGGTTGTCGGCAGTGATCCCGTACGATCAAACTCGACAAGTACCTCTGTGATCTCGCCATCCATCAAATCACGCGCCAGCCGCCCAATGCGCAGCGCAGCCGCACAGTGCGAGCTGGATGGCCCGCGCATCACGGGGCCGATCACGTCGTTGAAGATGGAGACGATGTTCATGGGCTTGGAGTGCGTCGGCATTCACTTCATCGGCATGATCCAGATGTTGCGGAAGACCACGGGGTTGTTGTGGTTTTGAAGGTGCACGGGGCCGTCAGGCGCTGTCAGTGGGGTGCTCATCGGAGCGGAGGTGGTGAACTCTTTTGCCAACTCAAGGTTCTCATGCACGATCACTCCATTGAGCTTCACAGTGATGCGTGGCCAGGCGGTGCGCTCGCCGGTTTCATCAAACTTCGCGGCGGTGAAATCGACATCGTAGGTCTGCCACGTGAGCGGCGGCAGGCACATGTTGAGCCGGGGTTTGGAGATGGAGTAAATGCCACCGCATTCGTTGTCGCGGCCCTCAAGGCCAAAGGAGTCCAGGATCTGCGTTTCCCAGCGGCCGCTGTGATAGACGCCGCTATTGCCGCGACCCTGACCCCGAGCCGTGGGCATGTAGGGCGTGCGGAACTCAAGATGCAGCCTGTAGCTGCTGAAGCGCTGCTTGCTGGTGCAACTAGTGGCAAGCAGGTGGGCGTTCTCCACTTTGCCGTTCTCCCATGCATCAGCCGTTGACCCGTCAAAGAGCACCGCAGCTCCTTCGGGTGGTCGCGCACTCAGAGTCGGGCTGCTGCGTTCGATGCGTTTGAGTTCCTTTTTGGAGCCTTCCGAATGGGTGATGACGGCTTCGCCATTTTTGATGACGGCGGTGATTTTTCCGGTTCCATCTTTCAGTGTGATGGCATCGCCTTTGAGTTGCTGCCGTGGTTTTCCAGGCTCCCATCCTGCACCGGGAAGTCCGCCTTCGAGCAGCCAGCCATCAAACTTACCCTCACCGAGTGCGATGATCTGCAAGCCGATGCCTTCGCCTGTATACTCGCCTTGAATCGCGAAATCAGGATTTTCACGCCTCGCGATTTCGGGGTCGGTCCAAGCTTGGTGTGTTACCTTCGGCTGGGCGTGTGCGGGTGTGAACGTGAGCAAGCTGATGACGGAAAAGCAAAAGAGGAAGGATGATTTCATTCGAGTGGGTGTGTTACGATTAAAGAGTCTCTCCGAAGCGCCAACCTTCACGGGCGGGTTCTTTGATGAAGGCATTTAGTTCTGGGTGATTGGTGCTCTGTCCGGCCTTGGCATCCCATTCGATGCGCGTATGGAAACGCTGGGCCAGCACGCCTAGCAGGATGATTTCGGTGAGTTTCGCCGAGACACTGAAGTTGGAACCCGGCTCCGGTCCGTCGCCTTTGATCGCACGAATCCATTCACGGAAGGGGCCGCCTTGCACCCGTGGAATCGTTTTCGGTGGGGGACTGGCGCCCCAAGCCTTGCGCACGTCTTCAGGTAGGATGGCAGGCGGTCCGGCGTGCGTGCCGCATCCGAGCAAACCCTTTGTCCCGACCATCCAGCACGCGCGCCCGAGATGCGCAGCATGCTCCGCGCCGAAGGCATCAATGCGCCCGACTTTGGTCCAATCCTGCGCCCCATCGAACCAGTCGAGTTTGACCGGACCGCGCGCACCCTTGGCAGGAAAATGGAAGCGAAGGTGGCTAGCGCTGGGAATGACACCCTCGAGCGATTTTTCTCGATGCAGGCACTCGACGACGGTGGGCGGATCGAGATCAAGGGCCCAAACTGGCGTGTCGAGCGTGTGGCAACCCCAGTCGCCGAGCATACCGGAACCGAAGTCATAAAACGCACGCCACTTCTGCGGCAGATAATCGCGGTAGAACTCCCGTTTTGCCGTCGGTCCGAGCCACAGGTCCCAGGATAAACCCTCCGGCACCGCTGTCGCAGGAGTTGGCATGGTGGCAGGATTGCCGAAGTGTTTTCCGCCCATCTCCGGCCCGCTGTTGCGGCAAAAAACCTGCGAAACATCGCCGATGACTCCAGCCCGCACTGCTTCGACGGAGTTTCTGATGCCCTCATCGGCATGGCCCTGATTGCCCATCTGCGTGATCACCTTGTAGCGTTCCCGCGATGCGGCCAGCGTGCGGCACTGCCAGATGTTATGGGCGAGCGGTTTCTGGGTGTAAACATGAATGCCGCGCTCCATGGCCATCTGCGTGGCGGCAAAGTGCGTGTGATCCGGCGTCGAAATCACCACTGCGTCGATCTCCTTGTGCATCTTGTCGAGCATCACCCGGAAGTCCTCGAAGAACGGCTGGCCCGTGCGCCAGGCCTTCATGTTCTCCGCGCATTGATCACGATCCACATCGCAAAAAGCGACGAGGTTTTCCTCCGAGCATCCTTGATTGTAGGGCTGCTGCGCGATCCATCCACCCGAGCCGATGAAAGCAATGTTGAGTTTCCCATTTGCCGATTTTCCCGGCTTGCCAATGGCAAAATGAGGGACAGTGCTGGCAGCGACTCCGGCGGTGGTTTGAAGGAAGGTTCGGCGGTTCATAAGCAGAAGAGAGGCGGAAGAATGGGGTAGGGGAGCTTGAAAATCAGTATGACCAATAACCGCCCGCTGGCAGCCAAGCTGCTGTTTTTAGCGAGCCCCTCCCATCGAGCTCGTTTAGTTCATTCTCGGCGTGGGCAAAGAGATGTTCCGCCAGCTGGCCTGCGATGATCTCAGCAGACCATAAAAGCGATGCCAGGGCGACGATGGTGAGGGTAGGTTTCACTTCTCGAAACGTGGCATAGAAAGTTATGCTGTCTTGGCTCAGTTGGCTGCTGGTGGAGTCAAAAAAGGCACAAGGACTCGAGAGTCTCCTTCATCACCATCTCGCGGAAGGCGCTGACGTGGGTGATGTTGTAGCAGAACCACGAAGTGCCGTTCGAACTATTCCTCAAACCTTTTCGTCTGTTCGAAATTTTCCCGCAAGAAAACGCCGCTGCGCGGGTATAACGCACGTGACACCCATAGAACACGTTCCAAATACGGCACAGAAGCGTTCCAAGAGCGCTGTGAGTGCGAACATTGAGGCACCGGCGCTGGACCGGGGGCTGGCGATTCTGGAGGCGCTGGATGGGAGACCGGAGGGGATGAGTTTGTCGGAGATCAGCCGCGTCATCGGCAGCCCGAAGAACTCGACCTCGCGGCTGGTGCAGACCTTGATGGTGCGCGGCTATGTGGAGCGCGATGAGGCGACGATGATCATCCGGCTCACGGGCAAACTGCTGCGGTTGGGGCATCCGCGTGTGGGCCGCGTGAGCCTCGTGGAGTGTGCGCTGGAGCCGATGCGGGCGCTGCGGGATGCGGTGGGCGAGACGGTGCAGCTCGGCATTCCCATCGGGGATGAGGGCGTGATCATCGAGCAGGTGGAGAGCACGCAGGCGGTGCGCATCTGCGTGGAGATCGGCCTGCGTTTTCCACTGCACAACAACGCTCCCGGCAAGGTGCTTCTGGCCTTTCAGCATCCGAAGGCCTGCGAGCGCACGATCCAGCGATTGAAGTTGGCGCGTTTCACCGCGCGCACGATCACGACGAAGGAGGCGCTGCGGATGGAATGCGAGCGCGTGGTTCTGGGAGAAAGGCGCGGACGGATTGTATTTCTTCAACTTCTACCTCCGCGACGAGATGCCGCTGTTCGACGAGTTTGGCGACCGCGCGAAGCTGGCGGAACTGCCCAAGGAATACTTCTGCGACATCGACATGCGCAGGGGCGGCCCCTGGAGTTCGCTCGGCGAGGCGCAGCTCATGACCTTGAAGCCCGGCACTCCCGCCACCGCGCATCTGGTCATCACCGATGATCCCGCGAAGGCCAAGGAAGCCACCCTGGAGATCCTTTTCAAAAGCGAAGGCAACACCGAGGCCCCCGCCATCACCCTCAACGGACAAACGCTCCAAGAACTGAAATCCACACCCGCCAAAGCCAGCTTCACACTCACGCTTTCGTCTGCCGCTCTGAAGTCAGCGCTCAAGCGCGGCACCAACGACTTCACCTTCACGTCAGCCGCCAGTGTGACGGTCACCTCGTTAAGCGTGCGCGTGGTGCCATGAACCATCTGCACCTCTTTTCACCCATGAAACACACTCTCACCGTTGCCTGCATCTTTTTGAAATCAGCTTGGCAGGCTGTTTGCCGACATTTCCAGGATCAAAACTTCGTCGGCTATCTTCGCTGCGCTACGGCTCGCTCCGCTCTCACTGCCCTCCTGCTCGCGCCGCTGGCCGGGCTGCACACTTTCGCTTGGAGTGGATTTCCCCGCTCTCTTTGTGAGCAATAAACGCTGGCTTTATAACTCACAATCTGGCATGATGATGAGGCATAAACGAAGGAGCTTTGCATCATGGAAGACTGGAACCACTGGAACTGGCAACAAGCGGATTGGCCGGACTTCCGTTACGATCGCACCAAACTGGACGTCTTGGAGGCTGAATTCCTGCGGCAATCGGGTGTGTTCTCAGGCAGTATCCGCCACATCAACGTAGGCGACAAAGAGCAGATCACCGTCGAACTCATCAGCGAGGAAGCTCTCAACACTTCCGAGATCGAGGGCGAGATTTTGAATCGCGACAGCCTGCAATCCTCCATCCGCCGCAACTTTGGCCTCGCCACGGACAATCGCAAGATCCCGCCTGCCGAGCAAGGCATCGCCCAGATGATGGTAGAACTCTATCGCGAGTTCGAGGTGCCAATGTGCGACACCCTACTCTTTCGCTGGCACGAATCGCTCATGAACGGCAGACGCGACCTCGCCAACATCGGCAGCTACCGCACTGGCTCCAATCCGATGCAGGTCGTATCAGGTCCGCTTCACAATCCTAAAGTTCACTTTGAAGCACCTTCATCATCTACCGTGCCCGCCGAGATGAAACGCTTCATGCAGTGGTTCACCCGCACCTCGCCCAAGGGCAAGACACCGCTGCCCATTCTCACCCGCGCCGGCATCGCGCATCTCTTCTTCGTCACCATCCACCCGTTTGAAGATGGAAATGGTCGCATTGGTCGCGCCATCGCCGAGAAGGCCATTTCCGAGGGCCTGGGACACGCCGCGCTTATCGCGCTGTCTCTCACCATCAATCGTGGCCGCAAGACCTACTACAACATCCTGGAACGCAGCAACAAGGGGAACGAGATTACAACTTGGCTCAACTATTTCGCCGAAACAGTGCTCGACGCTCTGGCGCACTCCCAAGAGCTGGTCGATTTCCTGATCTCCAGGACCAAGTTCTACGACCGCCTACGAGGGCAGCTCAACAAACGACAAGACAAGGTCATCGCCCGCATGATGCGCGAAGGCCCAAGTGGATTCAAAGGCGGACTCAGCGCCGAAAATTATATCCGCCTCACCGGAACCTCGCGAGCCACAGCCACTCGTGATTTGCAAGACCTCGTGGAGAAGCAAGCCCTCGTTCGCACCGGAACCCTCAAGAGCACCCGCTACCATCTTTCCATCACGCTCAAGCCATGACCTTCGACTTCGATCGGAGTAGGGTTTCCTGCTTGGCGGCAGGAGAGAGATCTGTTTTCTTACCTCCCTCGGTTCTGCCTTCGGAAATCCTGCGGGGACATGCCGACGACTTGCTTGAAGCGCTTCGAGAGATGGAAGGCGTCGTGGAAGCCGAGGTCGGCGGCGATGGTGGCGAGGTTGTGGTTGGTTTCGAGAAGCTGGGAGCAGGCGCGGAGCACGATTTCGTCGGCGCGGAATTCGCCGGGGCTTTTGCCGGTCATTTGCACGAAGCGTTTGCGAAAGGCGCTGTAGGACATGCCCATCGAGCGAGCAATCTCTTCCAACGATGGATCAGTGAGGCGGCCGGTGCTCAGCTTCTGCTCCGCTCTCTCGCGCCATTGCAGTGTTTCGGTGGTTTGGGTGCGCTTGTCTTCAAACTGAAGCGCATCGGCCAACCATTGCTGAAAGTGGCAGATCCGCGCGAGGTCGGACTCAGCAGGGGCTTCGGGCGAGGGTTGGAGGATGCGGCGCAGGCGATCCGTCCAGTAGTTCAGCGGGTTGAGTTCAAGGTAGCGGCTGCGTTCACCAGGAAATCCACTGCCTTGCCAGGCCTCAAACAGGGGGCCGCGAAACCAAAGAAACAGCTCGCTCCAGCGCTCGCCGGGTTTGGGTCCGTAGCTTTGATTCACGCCGGGGACAGCCCAGATGAGGGAGCCGGGTTGCAGCGAGCAACGCAGTCCCGTTTCGTCCATGTAGCTGGCTTTGCCTTCCAGGGTGAGCACGAGCAAAAAGTGCGGTGTGGGGCGCATGAACTTCGGCGGCGGCGCGTGAGCGTAGGTGGCCTGGCTGCCCCATTTGGTGCCTGCATAGACGATCTCCCCCAGTGGCGAATGGATGGGGCGTGTGACGTTCACATTCCAGGGGCCTGGCGTGCTGAAGTAAAGGTTGGGATCGGCTTCGTTGCTCATGTCAGGATCTACATGCAACAGGTCATTCTTTCAATTCAGAGAGCATGGTTCCCGACGTTCTCTTTTGAGACATTCCATCCATGAAAGCCTATTTCCACTCTCTAGCTGCGCTGCTGCTCGCATCGCTGGCCGCGCTGCATGCAGCCGATAAGCCACCGCAGCCTATCGCCACTCTCATCGAGCAGAACTGCACCGATTGCCACGATGCGGAGACGAAGAAGGGCAAGCTCGATCTCACGGCGCTGACGTTTGATTTGGCGGATCCAAAAGGAATGGAGCGCTGGGTGCAGGTGTTTGATCGGGTGGAGAATGGCGAGATGCCGCCGAAGTCGGAAGACTTGAAGCCTGAGGATCGGAAGGCTTTGCTGGCGACTTTGGAGTCGTCGTTGCATGCGGCGAGCACGGCGGCCACAGCGCAGAAGGGACGCGGGCCGATGCGGCGGCTCAATCGCATCGAGTTTGAGCAAAACTTGCGCGACCTCCTCGCGCTGCCGCATTTGGATATTCGCGATATGTTGCCTGCGGATCGAGAATCGCATCACTTCGACAAGGTCGCGTCCACGCTGGACATCTCGCACGTGCAGCTCACGGCTTATCTGGATGCGGTGGAGTCGGCGTTGCGGCAGGCCGTGGTGACATCACCTGGGCCGCCGACATCGAAAAAGACGCGAGTGGTCGGCAAGCAGCTCGGCCCTCATCGCACCACCGGTGGTGTGCAGTCGCTGTTCTATGCGCGGGATGGTAAGGGCTTTGATCTGGAGCAAAAGAACGCGGACCAAGCCAAAGAAACCGAGCCCGATCCGAACATCGAGTTCGCCTTGTTCCGTTCGCCGGGATGGCCGTATGCGGTGTATCCGAAGAACATCATCGCCAGCGCCACGGGCGAGTATCGCGTGCGATTCTCCGCGCGTTCGGTGCTGCAGACGGAGGGCTTTGTTTTCAAAAAAGGCACGCAGCCCGTCCCCATGAACTTCCGTGCGCGCAAGCCGACAAACCATGACATCGCTGAAGATGTGCGCGTGACGGGCGGCATCATCGACGTGCAGCCCGAAGGCGGCGTGTATGAAACAACGGTCTATTTGCTCGCGGGCCAGACCCTCGAGTATGGCATGCTCGGCCTGCCGGTGCCGCAGATCGATGCGCAGGGCAAGACGGGTTACTATCGCTATCCGCCGCTGCCGGAGGGCGGGCAGCCGGGCATTGCGTTTCAAGGGCTGGAGATGGAAGGCCCCATCGCGCCGGCATCCTGGCCGCCTGATTCGCATCGCGTGCTGTTTGATGACCTCGGTGCCGACGTGAAATCAGCAAAGCCCGCCGAGGACGCGAAACGACTGCTGCGACGTTTCATCGCCCTCGCCGCGCGCGAACCAGTGCCGGTGGAAGCGGTCCCACCGTTTGAGAAACTCGTGCTCGATGCTTTGCAAAACGGTGCGCCACTCGCCGAGGCCTTGCTGGCAGGTTATCAGGCCTTCCTTTGCTCCGATCTGTTTTTGTATCTGCGCGAGCCCATCGCTGCCGACGACCACTTTGCCATCGCGAACCGGCTTTCTCATTTCCTGACTGACTCAAGACCAGATGCCGAGCTCGCAACTCTCGCGGCGCAAAAGAAGCTGCGTGATCCCACAATGCTGCGCGCGGAAACGGACCGGCTCATCTCCAGTGCGGGCTTCGAGCGCTTCGTGAATCACTTCACCGATTGCTGGCTCAATCTTCGCGAACTGCGCCGCGATGATCCTGACATCCGGCTCTATCCTGAGTATCGGCTCGATGACTATCTCGTCGAGTCGATGGGCATGGAGACCCGTGCATTCTTCACCGCGATGCTGCGCGACAACCTGCCCGCCTCTTCGCTGATCAAGAGCGCGTTCGCATTCGTGAATGACCGTCTCGCGCGGCACTACGACTTGCCTGAGGTGACAGGCTCCGCACTGCGTCGGATCAATCTGCCGAAGGGCAGTCCGTATGGCGGGCTCATCACGCAGGGCTCCATTTTGAAAGTGTCCGCGAACGGCACCAGCACCTCCCCCGTGCTGCGCGGCGTGTGGATCATGGATCGTCTCATCGGCCAGCATCCGCCGCCGCCACCACCAGGTATTCCTGCCGTAGAGCCAGACATTCGCGGTGCAAAAACCATCCGCGAACTCATCGCCCAGCACACGAAATCCAAAACCTGCGCCACCTGCCACGCGAAGTTTGATCCTGTCGGTCTCGCTCTTGAAAACTTCGACATCCTCGGTGCCTGGCGCACCCGCTATCGCGGCACCAGCGATGGCGATCGCATCACCGGCATCGACCGAGCCGGTCACGACTTTGCCTTCACCCTCGCGGGCAAAGTGGATGCCAGCGGTCAACTCGCTGACGGTCGCCAGTTCGCCAACATCCACGACCTGAAAGCCCTCTTCGCCGCCAACCCACGCCAGCTCGCACGGAATCTCCTGCACCAGTTCACGGTCTATGCCACCGGCACCCCCGTGCAGTTCTCCGACCGCCGTGACATCGAAGCGATGCTCGATGCCTGCGCGCAAGACGGCTACCGCGTGCGGGATCTCGTCCACGCACTGGTGCAGAGTGCCGTGTTTTTGGGCAAGGCGGGGCAGTGAGACAATGAGATAGGGAGACAATCAGAATATGAAACCTAAAGCCATCAACGCTCATCATGTCAAAGTGACCGCCAACCGTCATCGCCCAAACGATGCCGAAGGCATCAAAGCCATTAGCCGGTGGTTGAGGAGCGGAGCGATGACACCACCGGTTCACCGGGCGGAAAAGTCCCCCATCCCGAAGGGATGCCAGCCAGATCGCTCATCAGTCCAGATACCGATCTTCGTATTTCACGCCAGCCTTCTTCAAAAACTCTACCAACTCCTCCCGAAACGACTTCACGCGATGATGTTCCGCTTGGTTCGCGATGTATTTCTGCACTTGAGGTCTTGCCGTCGGGCTCACCGTGAACGCGCCGTAGCCTTCCTGCCATGCAAACTCCCGCAGCTTGATCTCCTCATGCACCCACACGGACGAGGCCTTCTTCAGCTCCCGCATGAAATCGGCGAGACAATGCGTGGCCTTCAATCCAACAAGCAAATGCACATGATCGGTTACGCCGCCGACTCCTTGCGCGAATCCACCGAGTCCGCTTACCGTTCCGCCCAGATATTCGTGCAGACGTTCACGCCAGCAAGCGTCGATCAATGGGATGCGGTCCTTGGTGGAAAACACGATGTGGTAATGCAGAGCGAGAAATGTCGATGGCATGGCGGTGTGTGGTCGCTGGCATCCCTCCGGGATGCATGGTGTTTTCGCATCTTATCCGGTGGTTTCGCTTCGCTCTACCACCGGCTAATCGCTTGGATGCCTTCGGCATCTCAAATCATACATCAGACTGCGTATGGATGGTTTCTCCGGTGCTCGC
>CAMBPV010000028.1 GCA_945869695.1 Prosthecobacter debontii | reverse complement strand
CCGAACAAGCGGAAGGCGGATCTGCGGCTGGATCTGCGGGAGGCGGCGGTGGAGCTTGGGGCCTTGGTGCCGGGCAAACCGGACGAGAGTGAACTGGTCGCGCGGCTTTTTTCCCAGGATGCGGATGAACTCATGCCGCCGGCGAAGTCGAACCGGAAGCTGACGGACAAACAAAAGGCGCTGCTGAAGCAGTGGATCGCTGAAGGGGCGAAGTATGAGAAGCATTGGACCTTCACGGCACCGGTCAAAGCGCCGCTGCCCGAGGTGAAGAACCAAGCCTGGGTGCGCAATGAGATGGATCGTTTTGTGCTGGCCAAGCTGGAGGCCCAGAAGCTGTCGCCCGCGCCCGAGGCAGATAAAGCAACGCTGATCCGCCGGCTGTCGCTCGATTTGATCGGCCTGCCGCCGACACCCGCTGAGGTGGATGCGTTTAGGGCGGATACCTCACCGGAGGCTTATGAGAAGCTGGTGGAGCGCTTGCTGAAATCGGAGCACTACGGCGAGCGCATGGCGCTGCCCTGGCTGGATGCGGCGCGGTATGCGGACAGCAATGGCTTCCAGCAGGATGGTGATACGTTTCAGTGGGTGTGGCGTGACTGGGTGGTGAAGGCGCTGAATGCAGACATGCCCTTCAGCCAATTTTCCATCGAGCAACTGGCGGGTGATCTGCTGCCCAACGCGACGCAGGATCAAATCATCGCCACGGCCTTCAATCGCAATCACCTGCTCAATGGGGAAGGCGGCGCGATTCCTGAGGAGCAGCGGTTCAACATTTTGTTTGATCGCGTGGATACGACCTCCACGACGTGGCTGGGTCTGACCATGGCCTGCGCGCAGTGTCATGATCACAAATATGACCCCATGACGCAGCGCGACTACTACAGCCTGATGTCACTCTTTAACCAAGTGTCTGAAGATGGTCGCGCGGGCGGCGGCGGAGGGGCCAAACGTGTGGCTGCGCCGTTCCTGGAATTGAGCACGGATGAAACCAAAAAGCACATCACTGAGATCGAAGCCAAGCGGACAAAGATCGAGACTGAGGGCCAGGTAAAAATCAAGATGGACCTAGCTTTTGCTGCCTGGGAAGCTGCGGTGACGCCTGAAACGAAAGCCGGCAGGCTGGATCGTCCGTTGCAAGCCAACATCACCGCGCTTCTGCGGATCTCCGCAGACAAACGCACGGACGCACAAAAGAAGGAGCTCAAAACAAGTCTGCGCTCGGTTTTTGAACGTGATGTGTGGCCAAAGATCGCCGCAAACGATGCGCCTTCCAAACAGGCGGAAGATCTGAAGACGGAACTGACCACTTATAAGAACCAAGGCATCCCCAGAGTGATGGTGATGCGCGATGACAAACCGCGTGAGACCTTCATTCTAGATCGTGGCGAATACCTGAAGCCCAAGGACAAGGTCACGGGTGCGACACCTGCCTTCCTGCCGCCAGTGGCGAAAGGAGCAGCGCAGAATCGTCTGGGTTTTGCACAGTGGCTCTTTCAGCCTGATCACCCTCTGACAGCGCGGGTGCAGGTGAACCGCATGTGGCAGACGTTGTTTGGGATCGGCATCGTGAAGACCGTGGAAGATCTGGGTGTGCAAAGTGAGGCGCCCGTGCATGGTGCACTCTTGGATTGGCTGGCGGTGGAGTTCCGCGAGAAGGGCTGGAGCATGAAGCATCTGCACCGACTGATCGTGACCAGCGCAACGTATCGCCAAAGCAGCAAGGTGAGTCGTGAACTCGCTTTGAATGATCCCGAGAATCGTCTGCTGGCGCGCGGAGCACGCTTCCGCATGCCGTCGATGGTGCTGCGTGATGCGGCACTGGAAGCCAGTGGTCTGCTGGATGATCGAATCGGTGGCGCGCCGGTGTATCCGTATCAGCCGGACCAGATCTGGGAATCCCTGGCCATCACCAAAGAGCGTGACTTCTCATACCCGACCTCCAGCGGCAAGGATCTGTATCGCCGCAGTCTCTACACCTTTTGGCGGCGCACGGTGGGGCCAGCCAACATGTTCGATGCGGCGAACCGCCAAGTTTGCAAGGTGCGCCAAAACATCACCAACACACCGCTTCATGCGCTGACCACGCTGAATGATCCGACCTGGGCTGAGGCGGCGCGAGTGCTGGCCGCACGCTGCATGGAATCGGCTGGCGACAGGGATGCAAGGCTGAGCTTAGCGCTGCGTCGCGTTCTCGGTCGTCTGCCGACAGATCGCGATCGTGCTTTGCTGGGGAAAGCCTATGACAAGCAGCTCGCGATTTATCAAGCAGACCCCAGAGCCGCGGCTGAAGTGGTCTCCATCGGATCAGCGCCCAAGAACGAAAAGCTGAATCCGGCTGAGCACGCTGCCTTCACGGCGGTGTGCCTGATGCTGCTGAATCTCGATGAAGCTCTCACCCGCGAATGATTCCCATGAACAACGAACTCCTTCTCAATCAACAACGCGTCACCCGCCGGCAGCTCTTTGGCAAAACCGCGCAGGGAATCGGCGGCATTGCCCTGGCTTCCTTGATGGGACAGCCATCGGCCAGCGCGGGCATTCCCGGTCTTCCCGGATTGCCTCACTTTGCGCCAAAGGCGAAGCGGGTGGTCTGTCTCTGGCAGGGCGGCGGCCCATCCCATGTGGATCTCTATGACCCGAAGCCGGTGCTGCAAAAGATGGCGATGCAGGACATCCCAGCCAGTGTTCGCGGTGCGACGAGACTCTCCACGATGTCGGCCAGCTATGCCAAGTGGCCGATCACGCCTGCCATCAAGCCATTCAAACGCTATGGCAAAAGCGGGATCGAGATGAGCAGCATGTTACCGAACATTGGCTCCATCGCAGACGACATCTGTCTGGTGCGGTCAATGACCACTGAGGCCGTGAATCATGCACCCGGCGTTACGTTTTTCATGACCGGTGCCCAGGTGCCGGGTCGTCCGAGTCTGGGTGCCTGGTTGAGTTATGGCCTCGGCTGTGATTCCAGTGAGTTGCCTGCTTTTGTGGCCATGACCTCGTCGGACAAAGGCAAGACCTGCGGCCAGCTTTTTTATGATTACTACTGGGGCAGCGGCTTCCTGCCGAGTCGCTATCAAGGCGTGCGTTTCCGCAATGTCGGAGATCCGGTGCCCTACCTGCAAAACCCTCCCGGCATGAGTCGGGATCAGCGTCGCACCTTGCTCGACGATATCCGCGCCATGAATGAAGCGCATCTGAGTGACTACGGTGATCCTGAGATCGATACCCGAATCGCTCAATACGAGATGTCCTACAAGATGCAGGCCAGTGTGCCGGACCTGTTGGATTTTTCGGATGAGCCGAAGCATGTCATCGCTCGCTATGGACCTGATGCACTGGTGAAAGGCACCTTTGCCAACAACTGCCTGATTGCGCGCCGGCTTTTGGAGCGCGGCACTCGTTTTGTGCAGTGCATGCACGCTGGCTGGGATCAGCATAACAATTTGTTCACCCAACTGGAGGCGCAGTGTCAGGACACGGACGCCCCGAGCGCGGCCTTGGTGATGGACTTGAAGGAGCGCGGCCTGCTGAATGATACGCTCGTCGTCTGGGGAGGCGAGTTTGGGCGCACGCCGTTTGGTCAGGGCGATCCCGCGAAGCCGAATGGGCGCGATCACTTTGGACGCTCCTACAGCATGTGGCTGGCGGGTGGCGGCGTGAAAGCCGGAACGGTGGTGGGTGAGACCGATGACTTCGCCTGGAACATCACGAAAGATCCCGTTCACATTCACGACATGCAGGCGACCATCATGCAGCTCTGCGGCATCCATCACGAGGCGCTCACCTATCGCTATCAGGGTCGTCAGTTCCGACTGACCGACGTGCATGGTCATCCGGTGAAAGGGATCATCGGCTAGCTGGCGCACTCTAATCTTGCCTAAGTAGGCGTGGCGGCACCACAATGGGGCTCTGAACATCCTATGAAATCCCCAGCCATCCGAACTCCTGAGCGCCAAGTCGAGGTAGCTTGGTTTTCGGCTCTCTGTGGAGACGACTATGAATTCCTCGGCGTGCCTGATGGATCACTGCGCAGCAATTATGAGCATTGCAGCGAGATCGTGCGCCGGGCGGATGCCCATGGCTTTCAAAATATCCTGCTGCCGTCAGGTTGGATCGCCGGGCAGGATGCGCTGGCTTTTGCCTCCGCCATGGCAGCGCAGACGGAGCAGATCAATCAACTTGTCGCTCTGCGCATGGGAGAGGTTTGGCCACCGATGCTGGCGCGCGCCATCGCCACGCTGGATCACATCGCCAAAGGCCGACTGTGCATCAACATCATTTCCTCAGACATGCCGGGCATGAAGGAAAGCAACGAGGTCAGGTATGAGCGCAGCAGCGAGATCATTCAAATCCTCCAAGGCCTTTGGAATACCGACGGCCCGTATGAATGGAAAGGGAAGTATTACCAAATCAGCCTGCCAAACACGGAGGCCGCTAAGACTTACCAGCAGAACGGTGGCCCGCTGATGTACTTCGGTGGCATCTCCCCAGCGGCTCAAGATCTCTGCGCCAGGCACTGTGACGTCTTCCTGATGTGGCCCGAAACCGAGGATCGCATTGCTGAAACCATTCACACGATGTCGGCAAAAGCAGCTCACTATGGCCGCACCATTGATTTTGGACTCCGAGTTCATGTCATCGTCCGCGAGACCGAAGCCGAGGCCCGTGCTGCGGCAGATCGACTGATCTCAAAGCTCGATCCAGAAAAAGGGCAGGAGATTAAGAATCGCAGTCTCGATACCCAAAGCGCAGGTGTAAAGCGTCAGGACGAGCTCCGTGCTCAATCGAAAGATCTCTACATCGAGCCGCATCTCTGGAGTGGCATCGGTCTAGCGCGCAGTGGCTGCGCCAGCGCCATCGTCGGTGATCCTGATCAAGTGCTGGCCAAACTGAATCGCTACATGGACATGGGCATACGCGCTTTTATCCTCAGTGGGTATCCACACCTCAACGAGTGCGACCTCTTCGCCAAACACGTCTTGCCGCATTTACCCACCTGCCGCTTGAATGAAGCGCAAGGTCGGCTCATGCCCAATCCCGTGACGCCACTGACGACAGCGGAGCGGAAATAAGCGCCCGTTATCCGCAGTTCCGACTTCCGAGTTTCAGGTCAGAACCAAAACCTATGCTTGGCGACCTGACACCTGTGTGGCAGACTTGGTCTATCATGAGTAGCACGGTCAGCACTGACTCAATCGGAGAACCCACTGGCGATAGGGTATCGGCAGATCGTTATCGACTGATCGCGGATAAGATCGCGGCGGATCCGACCCTGCTTGACATCCCCCTGGCTAACATTGCCCGCTGGCTCGGCAATGGCCACTCCGCAGTGAACCGACTCGAAGGGTGGCGCAGGATGATCCTAGATGCCAAAGCCAGCAGAGAAGGCATGGAGAAGCTGCTCTTCATTTTGCGAGATCAGGACTGGGAGTCTGTGATGTGGAAAGGCTACTCACCATTCCCAGGCATCCTGAATAAGTCGGAAATTGCGCAACTGTCATGGAACTCCAGGCACTAACAAATCTGGTCTCCGCCGTGTGTTCTGCGGCAAAGGGTCGCCGAATCATTTTGTTCGGTTCTTCGTCATTGTTTGCCTCCTTTCCTGCTGCTGATCCCCTCGAGATCGGTGCTGCTGTCACCATCGACGCAGACTTCTTTATTGAGCCGGATGATTTCGATGTTCGCACTGCCCTAAGTGCCGAGTTAGGTGAAGACAACGGCTACCACCTCGCCCACGGCTACTATGGTGACTTCGTCGATCTCCGGCTTGCCAATGCTTTCCCCGAAGGGTGGCGTGACCGGCTTGTGCCAATGTCGGGTTTTGACAACGTCTTTGCTCTGCACCCGATGGACATGGCAGTGTCCAAGGTAAACGCCACGGCTCGGTCACGCATTGATCGTCGCTTTGGTAGACGTGAGGCTGATCGTGGACTCAAAGACATCAATACGCTTGTTGCTTTGATTAATGCGGGACTGCTCGACTTCGCAGAACTCGCCCGCCAAGTCCATCAGTTGGATCATGAGCCCGCGCTCATCGTCGAGTGCGCCCGCGTGGTGGATGAAGTGCGTGCTTTCGTCGATGATACGGAAAGGAAATGAGCCACGAATGCAATTCCAGCCTCGGCTGAAATACCTTGAAGAGATGTCTAAATAGACCGTTCGGACGCAGGACTTAGCCTGCTCGATTTCTCTCTGAAGATTTTCAGTTTATCCTTCGTTGGAGGGCATTCATGACACAACCCGTTCGCTTCGCTCTCGCCGGTTTTGGTGCTTGGGGCAAATTTCACGCTCAATCCATTGCAGAGAATCCGGAGGCTAGGCTGGCCGCCATCAGCGCACCTTCAGAGTCATCGCGGGAGGAGGCTCGCCGACTGTATCCTGACGCCTTGATCTTTGAGGACAGTCTTGAGATGATTGCGCAGGCTGATTTTGACATCATCGACATCGTCACACCGAGCCACATGCATCGTGTAATCGCAGTCGCTGCGATGCAAAAGGGCAAACATGTTCTGCTGGAGAAACCGATGGCCATTACGCTGGAAGATTGTAAGTCCATCGTTGCATGTGCGCAGCAATACGGAGTGCATTTGGCTGTGGGCCACGAGTTACGGCTTTCCAGTCAATGGGGCCGCATCAAGGACATCATCAACGCAGGCACCATCGGCGATCCTCAATATGTGCTCGTCGAGCTTTCACGAAAACCTTACCGGCAAGGTGCCAGCGGTTGGCGCTACGATCAGAGCCGGGTGGGATCATGGGTGCTGGAGGAACCGATCCACTTCTTTGATCTCGCCCGCTGGTATCTCGAGGGCAGCGGTGATCCGGTGGAATTGCAGGCCTATGCGAACTCTCGCGATCCTGAGCGTCCAACTTTATACGACAACTTCAGCGCCATGTTCAAATATGCCAATGGCAGCTATGCCGTCGTCTCCCAGACGCTGGCGGCCTTTGAGCATCATCAAACCGTAAAAGTCAGCGGCACGAAAGGCGCACTTTGGGCTGCCTGGAGTGGTGCACTGGATCGCACGCTGGAACCCACAGCGTTCCTCAAGGTCTTCGATGGCGAAAAGCTGGAAGATGTGACACTCACCAAACAAAGCGGCGAGGTCTTCGAACTGCGTGAGGAGATCGCCCAGTGCATCGACATGGTGCGCTTCGGCAAAAAGCCCATCGCCACCGGCCTTGATGGCCTCTGGAGCGCGGGCCTGTGTCTATTGGCCGAGGAATCTATCCGTCAGAGCAAGCCACTGCCTTTAGGCGAGCTACTCCAGTTTTAATGGGGAAGAATTTTTTACCAAACCCCAGCACCGCATGAACACCACCAACCCATGGTACTCCAACGTCACCCGCTATCAGTGGCTCGTTCTGGTGATTGCCTCTTTGGGTTGGGTCTTTGATGCTTTTGAAGGGCAAATCTACAATCTGACCCGGGCCGACATGCTGCCCGACCTGTTGCATGTGAAGGCAGATGATTCCTTGGTCAAGCAGTGGGGCGAGCGGTTCCTCGGCATCTTTTTGATCGGCGGCACTGTGGGTGGGTGGCTCTTCAGCTCCATGGCCGATAAGTGGGGGCGCAATCCCGTGATGGCATTGACGATCTTGTTCTACTCCGTCTTCTCGGGCCTAACTGCGTTTGCGGAAGAAATTTGGCAAGTGGGAGCGCTCCGATTTCTCGTGGCCATGGGAGTCGGTGGTGAGTGGGCTGTGGGCGCAGCTCTCGTCGCCGAGGTTTTTCCGAAAAACGCACGCGAACGCGCTGGCGGCATCTTTCATGCCACGAGCGTCGGCGGACTCTGGCTTGCGGCGGCAGTCGGGCTTTTCGTCGGCACGGAATGGCGCAGTGCTTATTTGGTTGGTGTCGTTCCTGCTCTTTTGGTTCTTTGGGTCCGGCTAAGCGTCAAAGAGCCCGAGGCGTGGAAAGAAGCCAAGCAAAGCAAGCCCGACCGCATGGGTAGCTTCTCGGAGTTACTCGGCCACCCTCAATGGCGGATGCGCGCGATCTTTGGGGCGCTCCTCGCAATGGTGGGACTCGCCACGTTTTGGGGTGTCGTGATTGCGGGACAAGACCTGGCTGCTGATTTTCTCAAACGCAACGGTGATCCAGACTGGGCGAGCAAATCCAAGATCGCCTTTGGATTCATTCAAACAGCCGGAGCAGGGGCGGGAATGCTGGCCTTTGGTCCCTTGAGTGCTCGGTTGGGTTGTAAGCGGACCTTTGTTTTCATGCACTTGGCCGCCTTGGTGATGACCCCTATGATCTGCTGGATACCGTCTGTGTTTGAGAGTTATGCGTTGCTACTGTTGCTTCTGCCTGTCTTTGGTTTCTTTGCCCAAGGCATTCATGCGGGATACGCCGTCTATTTCCCGGCCCTCTTCCCCACCCATCTTCGTGCCACCGGTGCAGGTTTCTGCTTCAATACGGGCCGCCTACTGGCTGCTCCCGTTCTCATTTGGCTCTCGGCCTGGATGAAGTCGGCCTTTGATCTCCGCGTCGCCATCACTTATCTGGGCCTGATGTTTCTTCTGGGGCTCATCTTTATCGCCTTTTTGCCCGAGACAAAAGATCAGGATCTCATCCATTGATATCGCGAGTGCACTCAATCGTCTCAGGTTCTCCGAATCGTAAGAGTGAAGTCCATGGGTTGAACCGATCGCTTTTTTCGTCATCATTTACCTGAACATGCCACGACTCTCCATTCTTTTAGCCGCTCTTCTCTCCAGCGTCCCCGCTGGCGCAGCGGAACCGCTCGAACTTCCGAAGGTTTCCTTCAATCGCGACATCCGTCCGATCATGTCTGACACCTGTTTTCACTGTCATGGATTTGATGCAAAGACGCGTGAGGCGGGACTGAGACTCGACATTCGCGAAGAGGCGCTGAAGAAGACCGAGAATGACATCTTGCCCATCGTGCCGGGAAAACCGGAACTGAGTGGGATCATCACCCGCATCCTGGATGATGAGGATCCCATGCCCCCTGAGAAGGCGCACAAGCCTTTCACCGCAGCTCAAAAAGAGCTCTTCAGACGCTGGGTCGCTGAAGGTGCCGAGTATGAGCCTCACTGGGCCTACGCACCGCTCACGAAGCCCGCCGTCCCTGCCGGAGGAAATCCCATTGATGCCTTCGTCCAGGCGAAGCTGCGAGAAAGAGGCATCGAGCCCTCCGTCGAAGCCTCGAAGTCAAAACTTCTGCGAAGACTCTCACTCGATCTCACCGGATTACCGCCCACACCATCTGAGGTCACTGCCTTCATGGCCCAGACATCTCCCGATGCCTATGGAAAAAAAGTCGAGCGTCTTCTGGCATCGCCTCATTTCGGAGAGCGCATGGCCGTTTGGTGGCTCGACATCGCACGCTTCGCCGACACCGTTGGCTTTCATGGCGATCAAAACCAGCGCATCTATCCCTACCGCGATTATGTGATCGATGCCTTCAACACGAACAAGCGCTTTGATCAGTTCACCCTTGAGCAACTGGCAGGTGATTTGCTTCCCAATGCCACGCCCGCTCAACTCGTCGCCACCGGATACAATCGGCTCAACATGATGACTCGCGAAGGCGGGGCTCAGACAAAAGAATACCTCGCCAAATACGGAGCCGAGCGCGTCAGATCCGTCGCCGCCGCATGGTTCGGAAGCACCTTTGGCTGCGCGGAATGTCATGATCACAAATTTGACCCGATCAAGACACGCGACTTCTACGAGCTCCAATCCTTCTTTGCCGACGTGAAGCAGTGGGGCGTTTACGGCGACTACAAATACACGCCGGAGCCCGAGCTAGCCGGGATGAACAATGATTACCCCTTCCCTCCCGAAATCGAAGTCGAGAGCCCCTACGTCATCAAGCGGCTCAAGGCAGCCGAAGCCAATCTGAAGACCCATCTCGAGCAATGGCGAGCGAGCCAGACCCAACTTTCCAGCAAGAGTTGGGAGACCGAGTTAGCGCCCTTTCTCACCCAGCATCCCGAGGGTTGGATCACTCCCACTGCCACCGCGCTTCTGATTCAAAACGGAAAGCCAGTTCCCAAGTCGGTCATTGAGATTACCGCGGATGCAGCGGTGAAAACGAAACCTGCACCCGGAAAAGGACAAAGCCTGGAAGTCACCCTTCCGTGCACCGAACTGGCCACCGTCTCCTCACTGCGCATCGACGTCCTTCAGGACCCACCCACCACGGAAAAGCCCACGGACATTCAGATCTCACTCAGCCTTGTTCAAGCCGACGGCAAAAAACAAGTCGTCAGCATCGCCTCAGCAGATGCCCGCATCAAAGCCCCCCGATACAGCGGTGGCGTGCAAGCCATAGGCATCGAGAAAGGATGGACACTGCCTTACAAAGCCGTTCAAGGTGCCGTGAGCGGCCTTTACATCTTGGAGTCGCCCTTCCGCGTCCGCTCTGGAGACAAGCTGATTGTGACCGTTACCGGTTCCAATTCAAAACCGCTCCGTTTCTCGCTCTCACCCCTTGCTGCCCTAGAGCCACTCGACACCGCATCAAAGGAAACTCTGAGCGCACTCGCCACACCCGCAGAAAAACGGACTGCCCTTCAGCAGACAGCCGTTTTTGAAACCTGGTTCACCGCCGGTGCACCCGACCCTGCGGCGCTCAAAACAGCCCACACCCTTGCAGGAGCCGTCAGAGACCTCAACGAGGGCCGCACCTGGACCATGGTTACTCAAGCAACGCAGCCTCTGAAAGTCCGCGTCTTGCCGCGAGGCAATTGGCAGTCGGAAGCCGGTGATGTGGTGCTGCCCTCCACCCCCTCCTTTCTTCCCGCGCGCCTCGAGAGCACGGAGCAAAAACGACTGACCCGACTCGACCTCGCCAAGTGGATCGTCAGCAAAGAAAACCCCATCACCGCACGCGCCGTGATGAATCGGCTCTGGCAGCAGTTTTATGGCGTTGGCCTCAGCGCGGTCGTGGACGACCTCGGCTCACAAGGCGAGCTTCCCTCTCATTTGGATCTGCTCGACTGGTTGGCCAGCGAGTTCAAAGACTCCGGCTGGGATGTGAAACACATGATTCGGCTCATCGTCACCAGCCAAACCTACCGCCAGAGCAGCAGCCTCCGACCCGAGCTCAAAGACATTGATCCGGCGAATCGCCTCCTCGCCTCTCAAAATCCCCGTCGCCTCGATGCCGAGTTCATCCGTGACAATGCACTCGCCATCGCCGGAGCCCTCAATGTTGACGACATCGGCGGTCCCAGCGCCAAGCCTTACCAGCCCGCCGACTACTACGATGCACTCCAGTTCCCCAGTCGCGACTACATCCAGACCACCGACCGCGAGCAGTGGCGGCGCGGCGTTTACATGCACTGGCAGCGCACCTTTCTTCATCCCATGCTGGCAAACTTTGACGCGCCCGCGCGCGACGAGTGCGCAGCGCTCCGCACCGGCAGCAACACACCCCAGCAGGCTCTCACTCTCCTCAATGATCCCTCCTTTGTCGAAGCCGCACGCCTCCTAGCCACCCGCCTGCTCAGTGATGCCACCTCCAGAGAGCCCATCGCGCGCCTTCATCTCGCGTATCAGATCGCCCTCGCCCGCACACCGAAGCCCAAAGAGATCGACTCCCTTCTCAGCTTCCTCATCCAGCAGCAGACCCATTTCACCCAGAACCCAAACGACGCAGCTAAGCTCATCCGAATTGGCCTGTCCCCCATCCCAGAGATCGACCCCATCCAGCTCGCCACGTGGACGAGCCTCTGCCGCGTCATCCTCAACTCCCAAGAAGTCATCACCCGCTATTGATCGTCATGCACACCGACGCCCCTTTCCACAACATCAGTCGCCGCTCTTTCATCCACCAGAGCGCCTACGGCATCGGCGGCATCGCCTACTCCCTGCTTGCCGATCAGAGCCGCGCCGCCAGCGCTCTGGGGAAGCCCGACCACTGGCATGGTGCCCTGCAGCAGGCGCACCTTCCCGTCAAAGCCAAGCGCGTCATCTTTTTATGCATGGCTGGTGGCCCCTCTCAGCTTGAGACACTGGACTGGAAGCCCAAACTCAAAGAGCTCCACGACAAGCCTTTCCCCGAGTCCTTCACCAAAGGTCAACAGCTTGCCCAACTCCAGGGTGCCGAGTTAAAGGCCAGAGGTTCCTTCACGAACTTCAAAAAATTTGGCCAAGCCGGAACTGAGATCAGCGAACTCTTTCCCCACATTGGCAGCCTCGCAGATGACCTCTGCGTCATCCGCTCCATGCAGACGGAGCAGATCAATCACGACACCGCCCACGCCTTCATGAACACCGGATCCATCATCAAAGGGCGGCCCAGCATGGGCTCATGGCTCACCTATGGGCTCGGTGCAGAGACGCAGGACCTCCCGGGCTTCATCGTGCTCACCTCCACCGGAAAAAACGGACAGCAGCCCATCTCCGCCCGCCAGTGGAGCAGCGGCGTTCTTCCCAGTAAGTTTCAAGGCATCAAGTTCCAATCCCGAGGCGACGCCGTTCACTACATCGGCAATCCCGAAGGCGTCTGTCAGAGCACCCAACGCCAAGTGGTGGACGAGATCAAACGGATGAACAACATCCTGGCCGAGGAACAAAACGACCCCGAGATCGCCACGCGTATTTCCCAGTATGAAATGGCGTTTAAAATGCAGACCAGTGTCCCTGATCTGATGGATTTCAAAAACGAGCCCAAAGAAATGCTCGACCTCTACGGCATCCAGGAAGTCGGAGACGGCAGTTACGCCTCCAATTGTCTCCTCGCCCGTCGGTTAGCCGAGCGAGGCGTGCGCATGATTCAGCTCTACCACCGCGCCTGGGACCACCACACCAATCTCGAAGCCGGGATCAAGGAAAGTGCCCAAGCCGTTGACCGGGCCACTGCCGGCCTCATCAAAGACCTCAAGCAGCGCGGCATGTTAGAGGACACCCTCATCCTCTGGAGTGGCGAATTTGGCCGCACCCCCATGGGCCAGGGCACCGGCAGAGACCACCACATTCTCTCCTTCAGTAACTTCCTCGTCGGCGGCGGCATCAAGCCAGGCATCACCTGGGGCAGCACCGATGAGCTCGGCTACCGCGCCGTCGAAAACATCGTCCCTGTCCACGACCTCCACGCCACCATGCTTGCGCTGCTCGGGATTGATCACCACCGCCTCACTACCAAGTTCCAAGGCCTGGATGTTCGCCTCACAGGCATCGCCGGAAAAGTCATCAAAGGCATCATGGCTTAGCCCCAGCAAAAAGGGACACGGAATAGCATCCTATCCGCCCAACGTCCTCGCTCGTGCACCCGTCACTGAGATTCTAAACTGAGACCGGCCCTAAATTGCCAGTGCATTTTCAGCATCGCCGAAGTGGCTCGTCTTGATCCCCATGCGATCCATGAGGGCAATGTGGAGCCGACACAGTTTGCGATTTGGGTCTGCACTGTAGTCGTGGAAACGGCCACCCTGAATCGTGCCACCCCCGCCACCCGCGAGGACCACGGGCAACTGACGCGAGTCGTGCGCATTCCCATCGAAAAGACTACTCGTGAGCAGAATCATGCTGTTTTCCAAAAGCGTCCGCTCGCCCTCGTTCGTTGCCTGCATTTTTGCCAGGAACTCTGCCCATAGCTTCACCTGATGCTCATTGACTCGCTGGTACATGCTCAGGCGGTGCTCGTCATTGGCATGATGCGAGAGTTCATGGATACCACCGCTGATGCCATCGAGACTCGGGAAACGCATGTTCGAAAGGTCATTGTTCATCATGAACGTTGCCACGCGAGTGCGATCCATTTGAAAGGCGAGAAGCATGATGTCAAACATCAGGCGCAGGTGGTCCTCCGCACTGGCTGGAATACCAGCCGCAGGCCGACCAAGGGTTGGTGCTTTCACCGTGGGCATCCATCCCTGCCCCTGTGTCTCAGCCTGACTGATCTTTTCAGCCAACTCGACGCGCTGCTCGATCTCGCGCACCGAGGTGAGGTATTCATCGAGCTTCTGTTTGTCCCGACTGCTGAGTCTTGGCTTGAGGCTGTTTGCATCATCCATCACCAGATCGAGAATGCTTTTGTCTCGCTTCCGACGACTGCCATCATCAAAAAGCTGGTCAAAGGCCTGCTGCGGGAAAATTTCCTTGGGCGCAGGCGTCGTCGGCGTGCTCCACGAGATATAAGCCGAGTAAATGGAAGTAAAGCCGCTGTCCGTGCTGTAACTCGGACGCTCCGTGCCGAGAACCACACTCGGAACCGGTGTCAATTTGCCCGTCTGAGCCGCGATCAGCTGATCCATCGTGGTGCCCACCTCGACATCGGTGGTGGTCTTTTTGACCTTCAGACCGCATAAGACATTCATCTTCGGGTAGTGACCGCCCTCGCCTTCCACCGTCGTAGGGTTCCACAGCCCCTTGAACACGTTCACCTGTTTCTTCAGTCCTTCGAGGGGAGAGAGGGACTTCATGAACTCCATCCCTCCAGTCCCATTTACAGCGCCCCAGTGGTGCGGGTTCACCCCATTGCCGGTGAAACAAACGGCCAGACGGCGCGGCGCCGTGTTATTCTTGGGAGACTCAGCACCAAATGCGCAAAGGGACTCGAGCCAAGGCAGGCCAAGAGCCGCGCCAGTGCCGCGGAGAAATAGACGACGAGAACGATTCATGGGGGTATCTAAATTACGTTCGAAAGAGCACTTTGTTTTCCAGTTATGCCCAAACCTACTTCATCCACGATAGAAGGGCCTGGATGAGGTCTTTGGACTGCTCGATCCTGTAATCGTCCCCAGCGGCGAGGCGGAGGCATTGACCTTTGAGGGTCGTGATCTCAAACTCAACTGGAACGCCACCGGGGTGGGAAAGAAGCACGGTTTTGAGAGACTCCAGCTCCGCCGTCGAGTGCCTAGCGGAATCGAGCCGAAGAACCAAAGGCTTGATCACGGGCTCGGGAAGCGCAGGCTCTTGCTCGGGGCGCACCTGCCGGGCTTTTCGGGGCTTGAGTAGTTTTACGTCTTGTGCGGTGAGGCTATTCGCGCCGCTGCGATCGTCTTTTCTGAGTCGGGCTCGGATCTCGACCACATTGGAGTTCTTGATGAACTCTTTGCACTTCTCGTAGTCGTCCGGCCAGGCGAGGACTTCAGAGGTGCCAGTGAAATCTTCAATGACGAAGGTGGCGAAAGCCCGATTGTCCTTTTTGGTGTATTTGACATCGACATTGGAAAGGATGCCCGCCACATGGTGACTTCCCTTGGCGTCCATGATTTCTTCGAGAGCACTGAGCTTGGTCAGCTTGGTGGATTCAAAGTTGCCTCTGAACTTATCGAGAGGATGCCCACTGACATAGAAGCCGAGAAGCTCCTTCTCAAAGACCAGGACTTCATCCATCGTCCAAGGCGCAACCGCTGGATGACTGGCGCTCGCTTTGGGTTTGGCTCCCAAGTCAAAGTCGTCAAAAAGCCCACCCTGCCCTGATTTTCGATCCCTCTGCATGGAGGCAGCCGATGACAGGACTTGATCGAGCCGCGAAAACATGGCAGCCCGATCTTCCTTTGAAAAATCGAAAGCTCCCGCTTTGACGAGGGACTCCAGCATCTTGCGATTCACAGAGCGCGTGTCGAGCCTTGCCGCAAAATCTTCAACGGTCTTGAATGCGCCGTTTTTTTCCCGATCATCCATGGCCGCCTGAACGGCTCCCTCGCCTACATTCTTGATGGCGGATAAGCCGTAGCGAATGGCATCTGGTGCTTCTGAACCCGCCTTCGTGCGCTCTGGGGAAAATTTGAGTGCACTGCGATTCACATCTGGCGGCAAAATGGGGATGCCCATGCGCTGGCACTCGGAGACGAAATTGGCGATCTTGTCCGTGTTATTGACTTCATAGCTCAACACAGCTGCCATGAACTCGACCAGATAGTTGGCCTTCAAATAAGCCGTGCGGTAGGTGACGACTCCGTAGGCAGCGGAGTGCGACTTGTTGAAACCGTATTGCGCAAATTTTTCCAGCAAGTCGAACACCGCATTCGCTTGCTTCGGTGGGATGGCATGGGTCTTCTTGCAGCCTTCCACGAAAATGTTTCGCTGACGAGCCATCTCGACTGCGTCTTTTTTACCCATGGCACGGCGGAGAAGGTCAGCTTGGCCGAGTGAGAATCCGGCCAGCAAATTGGCCGCCTGCATGACCTGCTCCTGATAAACAAGAATGCCGTAGGTCTCTTTGGCCACCTTCTCGAGCAGCGGATGCGGATACTCGACTTTCTCCTCACCCTTTTTGCGTCGGATGTAGTCAGGAATAAACTGCATCGGACCGGGGCGATACAGTGCGAGAATAGCGATGATTTCCTCAATCGTATCGGGACCAAGTTGCCGACACGTATTGACCATGCCGCCAGATTCCATCTGGAACACACCGACCGTTTCGCCGCGTTTGATCAATTCAAAGGTCTTGAGATCATCCAAGGGCACATCAGCCACACTGAAGCCGGGGTTTCGTTTGTTGATCCACATTTCCGCCTCATTGATCACCGTGAGGGTCTTGAGGCCAAGGAAGTCCATCTTCAGCATGCCCAGCTCGGTGAGCGGCTTCATGGCAAACTGGGAGACGATTTCCTCGTCATTTCCGCGTGTTAGCGCGATGAAGTGATCCAGCGAGCGATCCCCGATGACGATACCGGCGGCATGGATACCCACACCTCGGGTCATGCCTTCGAGAAAGGTGGCGTGCTTCCAAAGCTCCTGGGTGTTGCTATCATTCTCGATGGCAGCCTTGAGCTCAGGATTCTTTTTCACCGACTCCTCGAGGTCGATGTTCAGCTCATTGGGGATCATCTTGGCCAGCCTGTCGCCGTCGCCATAGCTCCAACCGAGCACGCGACCCACATCGCGGATCACGCTCTTCGCACCCATGGTGCCGAAGGTAATGATGTGGCTCACGCTGCGCTCACCGTATTTCTGCCGGACGTACTCGATCACCTCAGGGCGACGAGTCTGACAGAAGTCGATATCAAAGTCAGGTGGACTGACACGCTCGGGGTTCAGGAAACGCTCGAACACCAACTCAAAACGCAACGGATCAATGTCGGTGATGCCCAGTGCGTAAGCCACCAAGGAACCCGCACCCGAACCACGACCCGGCCCAACAGGGATGCCTTGCTCACGCGACCACTTGATGAAGTCCCAAACAATCAGGAAGTAAGACGTGAAGTTTTTGTCCTTCAGCAGACCCAGTTCCACCTCCATGCGCTGGTGGATGACGTCATCATTCAGAGCGCGATCCCGACCGTAACGACGTTCAAGTCCAAGCATCGTCTGGTTACGAAGATATTCGTTTCGCTCACTGCCGTCGGGCGGGTTAAACTGCGGGTAGCGCTCAATACTCGTCGAGTCGAGATGGATTTTGAGATCACAGCGCTCAGCGATTTCCAAGGTGGCATCACAGGCCTCGGGCACCTCCGAGAAAAGCGCACGCATCTCCTGCGCCGATTTGAAATAGACCTCCGGAGAGTAGGTCATGCGGTTCTGATCGTGCACGTTCGCATTCGTGCCGATGCAGATCATGATATCGTGACTCTCGTGATCTGCGCGGTTCAAAAAATGCACGTCATTGGCCGCCACCGTCTTCAGCCCGAACTCCTTCCCCCACTGGATCAACTGGCGCGCACTGCGCTGCTGCTGCTCCATCCCATGGTTGTGCAGTTCGAGGTAAAAATTCTCTGGGCCGAAAATCTCCCTGAACTCGATCAAACTATGCTTCGCCTCATCAGGTCGGTCCGAGAGAAGCAACTCATTGATCTCACCATTGATGCAGCCACTCAGACAAATGAGCCCATTGCTGTGCTCACGGAGCGTGTCTTTGTCGATCCGGGGCTTGTACCACTGCCCCTCCAAATGGGCCTTGGTCACGAGCTTGGACAGGTTCTCGTAGCCCTCATTGCTGGAGGCCAGCAGGGTCAAGTGAGACGCCCGCTTCCGCCCCGCGATCTCCTTTTTCTCATGCATCGGCCCGGGGGCCAAATAGACCTCGCAACCGATGATGCCCTTCACCCCCGCTTTTTTGGCCGCCATGTAGAAGTCAATGGCACCATAAAGATTCCCGTGATCCGTGACGCCAACCGCCGGCATCCCAAACTCCTTGGTTCGTTTCATCAATTCAGGAATCCGGACCGCCCCGTCTAAAAGGGAGTACTCGGTGTGAAGATGGAGGTGAACAAAGGAATCAGACATGGTCAGCGCCATGCTACCTAACCGAGAGTCGGTGCAGGGGCAAGCCGGGAGGGAGTCACAAGAGAATCGTCATTTTCGAGAAAACGCTCAAAATTAACTCTCAGTTTTTAAAAAAGAGTTCAAATTCTGGTACTTATTGTCTTGATTCTCCATTCTGAAACTCTAATATAATAAGGTTTCCAATTTTGATAATCCCAACGCTGATCAGACAATGTTTTCTGTAGCCACCAACATTTCATTCGACCGCACCGTCCCACGGCGGGCTCGGCCATTGCGCGGAATGAATCGGTGGGCTTCGCTTCCGATTTGCGCGGTCGTTCTCGGGATCTTCGCTTTGCTCTCCGGTCCCAGCATGGAGGCCAAACCCATCCAACCCATTCAATCAAGCCTATACATCAACTACTCAGCCAAGCCCGATGCTGAGGACCTCGTCGCTTTCGATTTCTGCATTCTCGACTCGGAAGCGGCCGTGGATCTATCGCCGGGACACGCGCTTTCCCACACCTATCTTGGTTACCTCAGCACGGTGGAGATCAAACCCGGGACCCTCGCCGCCAAGCTGGCCGCGGAGCAGAAGGTTCCCGTCATTGGAAAGAATCAAGACTGGGACAGTGAACTCCTCGACATCACCCATCCGAGTTGGATTCCCTTTATCATCGATCAACTCGCAAAACGAACATTGGAACGGGGCTTCGATGGATTCTTCCTCGATACCCTCGACAGCGCGTCGCTCATCGCAAAAAACGACCCCCAAAAAGCTGCCCAGTGCCACATGGCAATGGTTCGCCTCATCAAGGAACTCCGCAAAAAATACCCCGATGCCAAAATCGTGTTGAATCGCGGATTCGACCTCATCGATGATGTTGCCACCTCGATTCAGGGAGTGCTGGTCGAAAGCGTTTACCAGACCTTTGACCCATCCAGCAGGAGCTACCGTAAAGTTTCAGCCCAGGACTCAGAGTGGCTCGAAGGCAAGATCCGCGGCGTCCGAATGCACGATCTTCAGGTCTATGCAGTGGACTATGTTTCACCCTCAGAAAAAGTGATCGCAGAAAAAACGGCGGAAAGACTGCAAAACCTCGGCTGCATCCCGCTCGTCACGACCCCTGAATTGAACGGAACCCTTCTCGCACCCATTCATTCCATTTCCAGGCGCATCCTCGTTGTCTTCGGTTGGGACCCCGCCTTTGCAGACAAGCCCTCAACTTGGCCCATCGACACCATGACCGCCGAGCACCTCCAGACGACGCTCGAGCACATGGGCTACGAGGTCGAATACATCGACATCGGAAAGAACCCATTGCCCGAGCCCCTTCCCTCAAACTTTGCAGGAATCATCCTGGACGAGTTCTTGAAACTCAGCCCCGAGCAGGAAAGACCCACCGCAGAATGGCTGATGCGCAAAAAGGATCTCGGAATTCCCATTCTCTTCACTGGGGATATCCCCTTCACAGACGACAGCGTAAAGGATCTGCTCACCACCAGCTTTGGCTTCACCGGCACGCTGCGCGCCATTCACGGAGTGCAAAAACCATCCATCTCAAAGATGGATGGCACCATGATGAATGCAGAGGCCAGCGTCGCCCCTCGCTCCCTTGGATTCAAGGACATCACAGCCCCTGCCATCGCTCAGGTCTATCTTTCGATTTCGGGCGAGGATAAGCTCGGCAACCCAGCCCGCTTTGACCCGGTCTTTCTGGCGCCCTGGGGAGGAATGTGGTTAGAGCCGTACGTCGTCTTGCGAGCCTCGCAGGAGAATCGACTGTTCTATGCCGATCCGTTCCGATTCCTCGGACAATGGCTCAAAGCCGCGCCCTCTTTCCCCGTTCCAGACACGACAACGCGCGACGGGAAGAGACTCTTCTACAGTCACATTGATGGAGATGGATTCGCCTCACTCACCCACTACCCGGGACATCCGACCTGCGCCGAGGTGATCCGCACTAAAATCCTCGAGCGTTATCCCCTGCCTGTGACGGCTTCCATCGTCGAAGCCGACACCCGGGGTCTGCTCAAGACCCTCAAGCCAGAGGACCGTCAGCGGTATGAAAACATCGCCCGCTCCATCTTCGCTCTCCCAAATGTCCAAGCCGGCTCTCACTCCTACACCCATCCCTTTTCGTGGGACCCCGCAGACCCCAATCCGGGCCACTTTGATCGAGTCAATGTCCAACTCAATGACTCCGTGAGCTACCCGACGGTCGATCTCGAGCGGGAGATCAAAGGCTCCATCGATTACATCAATCAAAATCTCCTCCCAAAAAACAAAAAGGTCGAACTCATGCTCTGGTCCGGCAACTGCCGTCCCGGCGTGCGTGCACTCCAAATCTGCCGTGAAGCCGGAGTCGAAAACATGAACGGTGGTGACACCATCATTTCCCGCCTTTACCCCGGACTCTCCGAGGTCGCTCCTCGCACCATGCCTTGGGGAGATGAGCTGCAAATCTTCGCCGCCAATCAGAATGAATTCATGTATGCCAATGGATTCCAAGGGCCCTTCTTCGGCGGATTTGCGGATGTGATTGATACATTTGAACGCACCGAGAAGCCTCGCAGGCTCAAGCCTGTGAACGTGTACTATCACTTCTACAGCTCGACGTTTTTGTCCTCGATGAGGGCTCTGGAAAAAATACACGATTGGTGCATGTCTCAGCCCCTGCATCCGATCACCGCACTCGAATATGCATCGATCGTCCGGGATGCCAGGCGCACCAAGATCTACTCGATTGGCGCGGATCATTGGCTGATCGCGAACAGCGGAAAACTCAAGACTCTCAGAATTCCTGCCGATGCAGGCATTCCCGATCTGCATCTATGCAAAGGAGTCAGTGGTTACAAAACGGAAGGCTCCGTCACCTACATCCATACAACCGGAGAAGCCCGGACGGAACTCAAGCTGGCTGACGCTCTCACCTTTGACCCCGACCACCTCAGACTCGTGGACAGCTCCGCAGGGATCCAGTTTCACGAACTGAACCCTATGCACGCCCTCTTCCAAGTGAAGGGGTGGGACACCGTTCAAGTTACCTTTGGCGGCATCCGCCCCGGAGCCTATGTGGACATCCATCAAAACAAGGAAAACGGCAGACTCAAAGCCGATGCCAATGGCCTGCTCAAACTTAGCCTGCCCGCGCACTCGACGGTCGCATTAACCATTCAACGTCCTCCCTATGCTGCCGCAAACTGAAGACAAACCACCTCAGGCGCTCTCTCCTCGGAAGATTCTTCTTCTGATCTTGAGCGGCATCGCCTTTGCATTCCTATTGATCCCCAGTCAGAAAGAACTTCGTGAAGGCATCCTCAGAGAGCGCCTGTGTGCCAGTATCACCCCCGTGTTGGCAGTCGATCGTTTTCGCGACGGCCGCACCAGCATCGAGGCCCTGAAATCTCTAACCACAGAGCGCCTGCAAGCACTCTCCACTTTGGCGACACTCGATCCGCGTCAGCAGTTGAAATCCATTTTGGGCGGACCCGGCAAACTCAAATACGATGAGTTTTTCCACTGCTTTGTGATCGCAGGGATTCGCTATGTGGAGCCCATTTCAGCCTCAGAGGCCGTCGACCTCGTTTTGCCGCGCAGCCTTGAAATGCCCGACTCCATGAGACTGGAGGCGTACGAAATCATGGCCCGGAATGCCATCAGTTCCAACTTGCCCGCCATGGCCTCGGAACTTCTCCGCCAGTCATGCCGCTCCACGGAGTCCACCTGGACCACGGTCGAAGAAATGGTGCGCGCTTCCCGCTGGGCGGGTCGCCAACCTGAGGCCATGGAGACCTTCCGCCATTGGATGCTGCGTGAGGGGAATGAACTCAGTCCTGAGGAGAAAAAAACAGCTCGGGAAATGCAGTTCTCACTCGCGCTCGAAGCCAACCTCCCCGGCGAAGCGCTCGAAGCCTGCATCCAAGAGTTTAATCGCCTTCCCAGCATCACACCCACCTCTGCAGACCTCATGGAGCGCACCCACCGCGCCGCCGTCTTGTCCGAGCGGTCGAAGGAAATCCTCCCTTGGGTCGAGAGCTTCCTGTCCACCTTTCCGGAGGCGAGTTGGACCTGCCCACAATTGATCGCCGAGGCCAAACAACCCAAGACTCAAACAACTGAATACAAAAAATGGCTGAAACGCGCAGCCGAGATCGCAGACTGGAATCTTCTGCCAGAGAAAGCCTACGCCCACATTCAAAGGCTGCTGTCAGCAGGGGATCTCTCTCTTTTGGATCGCTTCCTGCCGCTCTCAAACTACCTGGGCCGAGGAGAAGACACTGCGCTCGTTCTTCAATCGCTCGACGGACTCATCTCAAAACAGCAACTCCACATCCAGACGGCGCGTCTCATTGCATCCAACGGTAAGCCCGAAGAAGCACTGGCCATGTTCGAGGAATGGGTGGATGAAAACCCTGAAGATCTCGCGGCCGCCTACGAGCTGGCTTGTTTAAAGGAAGCCACAGCGGACACGGCGACTGCCATCGCCGCTTTCGAGCGTTTTCTCCGCAACTTTCCCACCCACGCGCCGGGAATTAAAATGCTGGCGGCGCTTCGGATACGCAACGGTCAAACCGAGGGCGCCCTGCGTGAACTTGATTCTCTCAGCCCGGCGGATTTTGACTCGGACACTTTGGAAAACTACACCATGCTCGCAGAGTCTCTCGATCGACCCACTTCCCTGCAACGCGCACTGCAAATCATCAGCACGCGCCCCCGTGATGCCACGCCCGAGCTCTACCTCCGTATGTCAGAGGTTGCGCGTCAGGAGAACGATGACGAGAAGCCCTTGAGCATCCTCAGAGAGGGTATCAAAAAGATGCCGCAGAGCCCTTCACTCCGCATCGAGCTCGCCACCCTTTTGCTCGATCAAGAGAGCTTCGATGCCGCCCTTGCCGAGCTCCTCCATCCGGTAACGCAGAATCGATTGGACGCTCAGATCCTCGCTCTTTCAGCCGCGATTCACACCCTTCGCTGTAAGGACGTCCTCAACATCGTAGGCGCTGATTTTGAAAAACGTCAGCCGCTGCCAGAGTCCACCCGACTGGACCTCGCCGTCGCGTGTATTTTGGCCGGAGACCTGACCCGTGGGGAAAAACTATTCGCCACGGTGCCAATGGAACAGATCAACTACTCCAGAATCGGCACAGCTCGCCTTCTCGCAGGACATTTTGAGGAAGCAGAGCGACTGGCAAAACTCAACATTTCCCAAAACACGAAACCCTCCGCATCTGACTGGATCTTGCTTGGAGACGCCATCAGCCGCCAAGGCCGCGATCCTGAAGCCAATGATGCCTACTCAAAAGCGCTCGCCGTGGTCAGTCAAAATCTGAATCAACGCAATAAGGGGACACCCGTTGCTTCGGGTAACTCAACACCCAACAACCGATGATTCCCATCCATCCAGTGGTCCTCAGGTCGCCGCGCTTGAGTCGCGGCATCAAAAGGCAATTCGGCGTTCGAATCGTCGCACTCATCAGTTTTTGGGCAAGTTTACTCGGGAAAGCGCAAGAGCCCTCGGTGCGCCCGGCGGTGGTCCCGGCAGTTCCCCTTTTTCCTGATCTCACGATTCCCCCCGAACCACTCGCAGAGGTGAAGGCCGCCATCGGATTCACCGAGGAAGAAAGGAAGGTCCTCGAAACCTTGAGCGAAAAATCCACGGGGGAACTGATTGAATTCCTCCGCATCTACGAGCGAATGGGAAACCTAGCCATGATGCAAGCAGTGGCCCGGATCGTTCAACAACGGGTCCCCGAACAAGCCGATGCACTCAGGCTGCTGCAATCCATGAATCAGAGTCCTGAAGTGCGGAAGCCGGGCTATCTGGAAGAGGTCACCTCCCGCCTTCTGACCGGCGAAAAGACCACCGATCCCGAGGCCGTCGCGGCTCAGGCCAACTCCCTGATCACGCAAAAACAATTGGGTGAAGCCGCCTTCATTCTCGAAAAACTCCGCGAGCTCAATTTCCCGGGCGCGAAATTTCCATACCTCGATTCACTGGCTGCCTGCTACTTTGATCTCAAAAGGTGGGACGAAGCAGAAAAGGCATTCTCGGAACTGATCCGCGATGTCACTTACCCGGATGAAATGCGCCAAAAGGCGGATATTCACTATGAGCAGGTGATGGTTGAAAAGAAGATCGAATCCACTCGCAAAGAGGTCGTGAACGACCCTAAAAGAGCAGATGAACGGTCAGCCGCTTTGATGACGGAGCATCCACAGAACCCATCGATCATCGAGTTTCGGGTGGACTGCCTGCGCTACGCCGGCCGTGACAAGGATGCGCTCGCTTTGATCGAGAACCTCCGCGCCTCCTGGTCAGCGAAAGCCGTTTTCCCTTATCAGAGATTGCTCGCGCATGCCCAACTTCAATCGCGAAAACTCGACGCTGCAGCCGAGACCTTCGCCGCCGTGGCGGAGAATCCTGCCTTTGACGAGACCGCTCGTCTTGATGCCCAAAAAGGCATCAGCACCACCAGCATCATCAAAAAGGGGGAGTTGGCAGTCGCCGCAGCAGATCGGGGAGAGACCGAAAACGCGACCACCTTGCTCTCAGTCTTGGAGAAAGAACACGCTGACGACATTGAGACCACTGGATACAAAGCCGCTAAAATGGCCCGACTCGGGGGAGGTGCCGAAGCTCTCGACATCTTGTTGGAGAAACAAAAAGTTTGGCCCAAAAATCAGCCCTTCCCATTGCAGGACACCCTGGGAGACGTGCGCCTTGAACGGAAAGAATATGAGGAAGCGCGAGCGGCATACCAATTGATTCTCGATGATCCTCGCTATGACTGGGACCATCGTCGCCGCGCACTCGACGGGCTGGTCAATGTCCGCAAAACCGAGGTTCTCGATTCGGCCTACACCGCCTTACGTGACCGCCGAGTCCAACGTGCGCGCCACATTCGGGATCAATTTAAAACCGAGTTCGGAAACGAAATATCCGAAGCAAAAATCCTCGATGCCGAAATCCTCCTCGGAGAGCAAAAGGTCAAACGAGCGGGCGAGGATTTTCAGCGACTCGAGGCAGCGACGCCGCCTGAGAAGCTATTCGCTGCGAAATCGAGCCTGGGCTCTGCCTACCTTCTCAACGGTGACTGGCAAAAGGCCATGGACACCTACTCGGAGCTTTTGGATCGGGCTCCCGCCTTCACACCTTACGAGCGCATGCGCGCCCGCTGGGATCGTCGACTCGCCATTCCACTCCTGGATCCCACGGCCAAAGTTGTCACCCAATACCGAACCGAGGAACAAGGCTCACTTCTGGGACTGGGAGCCTCTTATGACAGCCCTTGGTGGGATGGATGGAGGATAGGAGCCTTCACTCAAAACGACGTCATTTACCTCGATGACCCAGCCTTCACTCCAACCCTCGGCAGCAGATCGGAGCGCTCCGAAGGCGGAGTCCGCATCCAGCGCCGTTTTGGGCCCAATCTCGCCGCCGAGCTCATCGCAGGCGTGAGCAAAAGTGACCCGCTCTATGGTGCTCGATTTGGACGGTTCCTCAATCCCGGATTGGCTTGGGCGGTTAGTTTCATGGGCAATGCTCGTGCGATGGACAGCATTCCCCTTCAAGCAGCCAACGGCCGGGAGAATCAGATCGAGTTTCAATTCGGAACACCCCTCGCAGGTCCCTGGAACATCAACGTTCGAAGCTACGCCAAATGGGTCAGCGTTGATAACATCAGCCTCGCTCAAGGCTACGGTGTGGACGCTTCACTTGACTACGTTTGGAAAACTGAAACAGAGAAAAGGCCTGAGATCGACATTGGATACCTGGGGACCTTTCAGCGCCTGAAGTATGCTTCGGATGTCAATGAGACCACACGCTCACTCATCGACCCCAACACGAACCGCCACGGTATTCAGTTCACCCTCCGGAAGAATCTGACCGATAAACTCAGGCTTACCGCGCAAGCGGGCACCTACTACAGTTTTGATGAGAGTTTCATCGGTTATGTGCTCGGCGTCGGCACTCAGTATTACCTCTCGGACGACGCCCTCCTTTTTGCAGAGATGCGTTACGACTCCGACAGCCGTGGCTCAGGTGCTCAGTCCGGTATCTTCGAGGCCAACGTCGGTGCCTCCATTAGCTTTTAGTCATGCAAGAGACGACTCATTCCCTCGGAAAAGCCATTCGAGACACCCTGCTCCTCGCAGTTCTTCTCGGTGTAATGAATTATGTCCTCGCAGCCGATGATCCGGGCTGGCTGGGGCTTAACCCAACCCCTTGGCTTCTTCTTCCCCTTCTCATTGGAGCGCGCTACGGAGTCACCGCAGGAACCTTGTCGGGACTGGCGTGCACGAGTGGGCTGATTTGCCTTCGCTCATACTTAGACGGCTCAGACCCCTGGGCTGTGGCCACTCAAGAGCGATACCCCGCCACAGCTCTCACCCTCGCAGGTTTTCTCGCAGGTGAACTCAATCACCTTCTCCGAGGTGACTCCGCTCAATTGCAAAGGGAACTCGACCACCGTGTAGAGGAATCCGAGCGTTTGCATGCTGAAGTGGGCCTCCTTCGCGAGACTCGCCATGAACTCCAGAAATCGTTAGCTCTCCACAATGCGCCGTTTGCATGCCTCGACACGGAGTTGAAGAAGATCATCACCCTCCCTCCCGACGACACTTTTCAAAGTATCCTGAGCCTCATCCACCGTCTCGCGGGTGTCACCTCAGCTGGCATCTATCGTCTCGAGGGTGGTCGCTTGCACCGCGACGCCGTGATCCACCCCACGCCTCAATTGGCACCCAGCATCTCAGTTGCCCCGGGCTCACTCGCCGCTCGCGCCATTGATGGAAAAGTGATCACGGCCGTTACGGACCCACTTGAGAGCACCTCTCAGCAACCGTTCCTCGTCGCGATCCCATGGACCTTCCGAAGGCACACGGGTGTGCTCTTGATTCAGGACATGACATTGGAGGCGCTGGAGTGGAACAATCTTTCCCGCATCGAAATCATCCTGCACTGGGCACTCACGCTCCGCACTCACGTTGAGAACCGGGCGGATGGAAAACCCATCGGCAAGCTGATGCCCATCGAAGATTTTATGCAGTTGCTGGCTCAATCCTTGGAGACTGAAAAAGCGCATGCATTGCCATCGACCGTCATTCGTCTCGACATGAAAAACGATGACCCCTCCATTTCGAGCGATGGTCGCCAGATTCTCGCCAAACTGCCGGCCAACGCCCTTTCGAGTAGACTCCCGAACGGCAGTTTCCTCTGCCTTCTCCCCTTTGCTGGAGCCGAGAACGCAGGGCTTCTCTCATCAAAGCTCAGTCACGAGCTACCCAGCCTGAGAGCCTCATCTTTTGTCGTCGCCAGTCCTATTTCGACCGAGGCTCTTTGGTCCAGCATTCTACAGTCGTAAATTCATACCAGACATGCACACCCCGAACTACCCGCCCGAAACCCTGCTCGCGCTCACATCTCTGGCCTCCATCTTGATCGCTTGGGGGGTGAGCCTAGCCAGGTTCCATTTGGAAACCAAAAAGCGCTAAGTTCATGCCGCCCTCGTTTGGCATCCCTGGTTCACCTGAGGCGCTCCTCGCGATCCTGGCTTTGATCCCCTTGCTGATCGCCTGGTTTCTCGGGTTATTCGGCTCGCGCCCCGAGCCCTCCGTTCGTTTTGCGATTGGTAATCCGCTCGCAGAACACCTCACCCATGAGGCACAACATCTGGTCACGGATCCCATCATCCACGTTGCCCGCACATCGAGGTCGGATGAGCTCCGCACCCTCGCTCTCGGCCTGCGTCACATGCCGGTCGAAAAAGCGGCTCCTTTGCTGAGGCATTTCATGGGCAGCCAAGACCCGGAGTTATCACTCTTCTCTCAGAGCACGCTTCAGCAGGGACGCGAAAAATTGCAGACACTTTTCAATCAACTCCGAACTCACGCCGAGCCGCATGACCCTCGAATCGCGGCTTCTTTTCTGGAGACTGGACTTCGACTTGCCTCACCTTCCCTCATGACGCCAGATGAGCGCACCAGCCATCTGAAACATCTCAGCAGGAGAGCCCACGAACACATCACCTCCAGTCCTCCCACCCCCCGACTCGTAACGGCGTGCATTCGAGTTTTCCTCGCCATCGGCGACCACGACCATGCATTGGCACTGCTCCAAAAGCTGCCGATAGACTCTGAATTGCAGCGCTCGCTCAATCTCCCTGTCCAGATGGCTGTGCACTCCCGCCAGATCACTCGGGATCTCCTCACTTCTCCCTCCCATGCGCAAAATCTCCCAAGAGACTGACGTCTGCCTCGTGCTCGAAGGCACCTATCCCTACGTTTCCGGGGGAGTGTCCACTTGGGTGCACCAGATCATCACCGCTTTTCCCGATCTCACCTTCTCCATTTTTTACATCGGAGCCGAGCGGTCATCTGATCAAAAGCTAAAGTACAAGGTGCCCGCCAATGTCCTTGAGCAGAAGGAGGTTTTTCTCTTTGAGGCCAATGCCTCTTCCAGTCGACTCCGCAGCAGTTTGCCTGCATCGTGGTCCAAATTTCACGAGACCCTGGGTAAATTTCACGTCCGTCTGCCTTCCGGTGACCCCCATGATTTTGAGATCATCAGGTCGCTCATCGAGCAGGTGGCTAAGAACACCTCCGTCAGCTTTGAGACGTTCTGGCAGGATCATGACACTTGGAACATCCTGCGTCGACTCTACGAGCATTACACGCCCCAAGACTCGTTTCTCGATTTCTACTGGACCTGCTGTTTCCTCGTTCATCCCATTTGGAAGCTCGCGCGCGGCATTGGTCAGATGCCAAAGGCCAAACTATACCACACGGCCTGCACAGGTTATGCCGGCCTGGCTGCGGCGATTGGAGCCTCGCGCAATCAAGCACCCCTTTTGCTAAGCGAGCACGGTATCTACCTTCGTGAGCGCATGGGTGACATTTGTCGTTCGCAATGGATCCCTGAAAAACAAAGGCAGCATCCCACACTGGCCCAGCCACTCAGCAGCTTGCGCCAACTCTGGATCGGCTTTTTTGATCTTCTCGGTCGCCTTTGCTATCAGCGCTCAGATACCGTCGTGGCCCTGTTTGAAAAAAACGCCGAAGCCCAGCGGCACTTCGGCGCAGATCCCGCGCGGATGGCCATCATTCCAAACGGCATCCGCACGGAAGAATGTGAAGCGTGGCATGAACAGCGGGTCAAACGACGCAACGCGAATCCAGGCAGCCAAGTCATCGGATTCCTCGGACGCGTGGTGTCGATCAAGGACATCAAAACGCTCTTGCAAACCGCGCGTCGTGTTTGCGACGCTCTTCCGGACGCTCGATTCCTCATCGCAGGCCCTACCGAAGAGGAGCCCGAGTATTTTCAGGAGTGTCAGGAGCTTTCATCTCAATTGAGTCTCCAGCATCACATAGACTTCATGGGCTCTGTCGATCGAGCTACTTTCCTTCCAAAACTGGACCTCATGATCCTCACCAGTGTGAGTGAGGGGTTGCCTTTTGTGGTCATTGAATCTCTGGCCTCCGGAGTTCCTGTCGTCTCCACGGACGTCGGTGCCTGTGCAGAAATCCTGATGGGGCGGCCCGCAGACACACCCGCCATCGGTCCCTGCGGACTCATCGCTGAAGTGGGTAGCGCAGACGGATTGGCTGCGGCCTGCATTCGATTGCTCACGGACACCCCGTTGCTCGACACTCTGACCGCCAACGGCAGAAATTTAGCCGCCCGCCACTACCACGAGCGCGATGCTCTGGGCGCTTACCGCAGGCTTTATGACAAACTCACGAACCTGAAAATTTCAACTCACTAAGGACCCATGGCCGGCATCGGATTTCAGCTCAGAAGACTCACCACCACGCGCACCTTCACCGGCGTGTTCACGGCTTACGCCAGCGCAGCGGCTATCAGTGCAGGGCCGTGGATCATCTCGATCATTTCACTCATGGTGCTCACCTGGCTCCTGCACCAAACGCTTCCAGGTGACCAGATTCGACTCTTCACAGCTTCTGTCACTCATGTTTACGCCTTCGCATTGATCCTCACAGGCCCCATCCAGATTATCCTCACCCGATACACAGCCGACTGCCTTTCATTGAAACAGACGGACCGCATTTTCCCCAGCTTCAAAGGTGGCATCCTTTTAGCCTCTTCACTCTCCGCACTGGCGGGTGGCTACTTCTTTTTTAAACTCGTTCCCTCCCCTCCCATGTTTGCAGCATGCGCGGCCGGACTCTTGGTTTACGTCTCATGCATCTTCATCGCGAGCGTTTATTTGAGCGCTCTAAGAAAGTACTATGGCATCGTCTTGGCTTTTGCTTTTGGCTATGGCTTTGGCGTCATTGCAGCTTGGAGGCTGGCCATTTCTTTTGGCATCACGGGCGCCATGGCTGGACTCCTCATCGGTCACCTTGTGTTGTTCGGTTTTCTCGCCATCTGCATTCGCCGGGAGATCCGAACGAGCAAGGGTTCCTCTTTCGCTTTCGTGCGGGGCTTCGTCAAATTCCCTGACCTCATGCTCTGCGGCTTGTTCTACAATCTCGGCATCTGGATTGATAAATTCCTCTTCTGGTGGCTGTCCCAAAGTCGCGTCCAAGTGGCGGGTGCGCTTTATGCCGCACCGGACTACGATCTCGCCATCTACCTCAGCCTTCTCTCCATTGCTCCCGGGATGGCCGTTTTCATTCTTCAAGTTGAGACGGACTTCAGCGAAAAATTTCACACCTACTTTGAAACCGTGAATCAGGGGGGCGCGATGAGTGAAGTCATCCGCGCCAAATCCAGCCTCATCCTGAGTCTGCGCGCCGGATTCAATCGACTGCTCAAAGTGCAGGGCATCACCACGGCTCTGTTGGTCATCTACGCCAATGAACTCACCTCTTGGTTTCATGTGAGCTTTATCCAGGTGGGCATCTTCCGGATCACGCTGTTTGGAACCTTCCTGCTTGTCATGTTCCTCGCCATGCTCACGGTGCTCTTTTATTTTAACGACCGGAAGGGAGCCCTCCTCTGCTCCTTTGTCTTTCTTCTATCCAACGGTCTCCTCAGCGCCATCACGGTGATGCAAAACGAGGCGTGGTATGGATTCGGATTTGTGGTCGCCTCCGGACTCGCCCTCTTCATCTCTGCCGCTCGCGTCAACAGTCGTCTCGACCATCTCGAGTACCACACCTTCCGCATCCAGCCAGCCTAAAATCGACTGGCTTTGCCACCGAGGGTGTGCACATTCGACAATGACCGCATCACTCCCTCGGCAGGCCATCGCCCTCGCATGGCTTAAGTCTATTGGACTCACCTGCATCCATTGGATCCGACTTTTTCCCGTGTGTTGGCTGATTGTCGCTCTCTCTTTAATCGTCAAAGAGAACTACCCCTTTTCGAACAATCCAATGTATGCCCGATGGGAACCCTTCACCTACGTGCTTCACACGACCGATGAAAACGACAAGGTTCTCCTTTTCGAAAACGAGTTTGGTCAGACCGCCATCAAACTGAAAAAGGTCGTCAAATCAGGTGAGAGCCGCCTCCGGATTCAGCCCGGCTTATCCAAAGAAGATCGCTACCGCATCGCAGCCGAGAATGCTCTCAAGTTTTATCACGAGAAGCGAAGTCCCAAGGTCGAGAATCCTTCGACCTATCAGACGATTAAACTCTGGCAGACTGATTTTTGGATCGAGGATGGTGAAGTGAAAAAGAAGGCCTTCGTGTTGGCTCAGTATTCACCCGAGGGGGCTCAGCCATGAAGTCATTCCTGAAATCTTTTTTCAATGCTCAACCTTGGCACATGGAGTCGGGAGAGCTTTTCCTCGGTCGCCTTTTCATCGCGCTGATCATCTGGAAAGAGTTCTTCTTCGGCATCAGTCAGGCAGGTCAAACCATGCCTGTTGGCTTGGCACATTTCATGGATTTGTCTTTTTTACAGAACGGACCGGTTTTTGATCAACTCCATCATCTCTTCGCGGTTGCGGCGGTGCTTTTTGTTTTCGGTGTGACACCCGTGCTCACCGCGGGCTACATGCTGTTTCTGATGTCGGCCGTCGGGAGCCTGAGGAACAGCTATGGAAACATCCACCACGGCACTCAAGTCGTGGCGATGGTGATTCTGGGCTACTGGCTGGCCTACCTCTGGCGACTGATTGTGAATTCTCCGAACGGAGGCACTTGGGCCCAACGCTTTTTCAAACCCAGCCGTGAGGTGCAGCAGTGCGCCATGTGGTGGGCATTTCAGGCTGCCGTGGCGACCTACGTGGTGGCAGGCGTCTCGAAGCTTCAAATCTCCGGCATCTCATGGCTGACTGACTTGCCCTACATGTCACTTCATGTGGAAAAGATCGGCTGGCAGCACTTTTACGGAACGGGAGAAAAGGAGTTGCTGGATCAGGCTCAAGAGATGGCCGCTCTCGTTGCAGGCCACCCTTGGTGGACGCGGATCATCGTCGGCTCGGGTTTGTTTTTGGAGCTGTTTGCCTTCATCGCCCTTTTCGGACGTTGGCACGCTGGCATCTTGGGCGTGGTCCTCGTCGGCATGCACGTCATGGTCAGCCGATTGATGCAACTTGACTTCCCCATGAACAACTGGGTGCTGCTCATCTACTTCATCAATTTGCCCTTCCTCATCATGTGGGGGG
>CAMBPV010000027.1 GCA_945869695.1 Prosthecobacter debontii | reverse complement strand
GCTCGCATGTGTCCTTAACAAGTCGGGTGAACTTATTCTGAGAACTGGCCGACTTTCAGTAACTCAATTTTCTTGGGACTTGAGAACTGACCCTTTTCAAGTGTATCCTCTCGTATGTACCAGAGAGCCCAACCTCGAATCTGCTCACTTGATTGATGTCCGGTGTTCCATTGAAAGGCGAAGTAATTTCCCAGGGTGGGGGTGATTTGTTGGAAGGGAGGATGCCACACTGACAGGATGGCCTTGTGCCATTTGGAGTCCTTGAATTCAGCGGAGATTATTTCTGGCTTCTCGAAGGTGACGGCTCGCCCGCCTCGAAGCAAATCCACCCGCATTCCATTGGCGAGTAACCCTTCCATGATCACCCATCCGTCGTCGATTGAGGGCCGTGGGGCGAACATGGACCAATCTTGATCGAGGTAGAGCGCGCGCCCGAACGAGTCCAATGAATGCGGAAACCACTTGGTTCCATTTCTGACGCCTGCACCTCTCAGATTCCAAAGAATCACGTAAATCAGACAGACGAAGGTGAATGACTGAACGAGGAGCAGCTGCATCCACGTCTTCCCGCCTTGAACTGGGTCTTCATTGCTTTTTGAGAGGCGGAGACGTTTCTCGATGACATCCCAAAACTTCGAGGGCAGAAAGAGCATCCATGCTGAAAGCATCGTTGCCGCGAAAGGACCGAGGCGAAATGAAATCCCGAGGGCAATGTGAAAACTGAAAAACGCAATGACAATAAGCAGTCGCCAGAACGGAGCTCGGAAAGTGAGGAGGGCCAATATTGGGCCAACGACTTCGAACCACCACGTTCCGAATGTAGCGATTCGGCATAGCTCGGGAAAATGGAGAAGATCCCGCCCGGTTTGACTCACAAACTGATCCAACGAAAGTGCATAAAAAACGGCGGTTCCGTCCCGGCGCCATTCGACACCCTCTTTGAGGAGCGCGCCCATCCAGTAGATGAGGCAGATCTGGACCAAAATGCCGAGGCTCGACGCCGTCGAAACCTTCCCGTTAGAGTTGAAAGTACGGATTCGTCCCCGAACCTCATCGAGGGACCACCTTGCTCCGAGTGGCAAAAACATCCCCCAAAAGCAGAACAGTCGGATCGCCAAATCGCCACTGTGTAGGATCACGGGGTTCCGTGTCTGAAGGGAACAAAGCAAGGCCCAGCAAAGAAAGATAGCCACCTGCGTTCGATAACCGATCAGCACACATCCAGCGCTAGCGAGGTGCACGATGAGAAGTGCAATCTGCCATGCAGTGGAGGCGCTCCATGAATGAAGTGACCATTGCCATGGACTGTCATTAAAGACACCCAACATGCTGAGTGGTAAAAAACCATCATTGGAATAAAAGGCACTGACATTCGAAAGGGATGTCGAGAGATCCCAAAGCAAAACAAGGCCCAGACTGATGCGAAATGCAGCCAACGAACGGAGATCAATGCTGATTAAGTCGCGCGCCCATTGGGCCAAGCCTGCGGCATTTGCGGTCTTCATGTGGGTTGAGAACTTTAAGACTTCTCCCCCAGCACCGACGCGGCTTCATCGAGCAAAACCTCTGCAATGGGAGAAAGCCGACCCAGCCACATGGCGCCAAACTCAACCTCAGGAAAACCTTCGAGAGGCAATGGGCGAACCAAGTCGCCTGAAATGGATTTTGGCGCCGCAACGCTAAGGCCCACGCCAAAACCTTTGGCGACGTACCGACTCACAATGTCGAGACTGGAGACTTCGAGAGATGGGAACCAATCCAGTTTTTGCTTCCTCAACCCATCCTGAAATAATCGGCTTACCGGATCAGCGGCGGGGAGACTGATCAAAGGTGTGGCGATTCGATCTTTACCCAGGATCTCTTCCGCCTTTTTGAATCGACTGTCACGAGGCACGAGGAGAACGAGTGGCATTTTGATGAGCGAACGTGTGCGGATATCGTTGGTTCTAGCCGAGTTCAGAGTGGAAAATCCAAGATCAATTTCTTGTTCGAGCAACATTGTTTCGATGTCCTCAATCCGGCCTGAAGCGAGGGTGAACTGAAAATCCGGAACGCGCTTGATCATCCGCAACATCAGAGCGGGAAGGTAGTCGCGTTGAACAATTTCAGGCGTCGCAATGCGTAGCCGCTTTTCCTTCCCGCCGCGCAGTTCGTTTCCTAACTCATCGAGCCCCGAGAAAAAAGGAGTGATGTGTCGAAAGAGCTTCTCGCCCTCCTCGGTAAGTCTAAACGGACGACGATGGAAAAGCGTGGTTCCCAGCGAGTCTTCAAGTTGAAGAATCTGAGCACTGATGGCTGGTTGTTGGATACCATAGGGCATGTGACGAGCAGCCGAACTCACACCTTTGTGGCGTGCGACGTAGTAGAAAAGCTCGAGGTGGTGGACGTTCACTGGACTAAGGGGATTTCACTCGTTGGTGTTTCACCGTTCCGGAAAGGTAGGGGATACCACTGGAGTCGGTGAGTGTGACTTCGCTCACCAAAGTGTTTTTTGTCGTGTCAGGAAACGAATCCTTCACCACGATGCTGCTCTGTCCTTCTCCCGTCAGGCGCAGTTCCATGGTAAGCGCGACATCGGACACCGAGGCCTCAAAACGCTGAACTTCTCCGCTTCCAATTTTGACTTCGTGCAAGGCCTCAAAAAGCCCGGTGCTTGAATTGAAAGAAACCGTCCAGCGGAAGGCCTGTTTGTCATCATTGAGTAACCGATTGCCTTCCATCACAAAAACTCCTTCCTCAGCGACTGAGCCTTTCCACTCCTCTTTAATGAATACTTCTTTTCCGTCGGTCCCAAGCAGCTTTCCCTCAGACTGCCAATTCCCGATGAGCAGCTGAAAGAAGGAACTTCTCGCGAAGTCGAATTTTTCAGCCGATTCAACTTCAGTCGCTGAAAAGAGAAGGGTAACCCATAAGCAGGAGAGGAGGATGAGACTGTGATAGGATGGAGGAGTCATCGGATCAGAAGAGTAACTCGTTAGAGGCTATCATGTTCATTTCGAATCCGACAAGAACTGTTTTTTCTAATGATCAACCTCGCGGTTGAACTGGTGTTTTCTGAGCGGCGCGCCAAGGTTAGGAGATGAGCTTTCAAAGCCGAACCCTTTGCGTCTCTTTTTTGCTCGTTGAGCTTTGGGGATTTGCACAAGCGCCAGATCGACCCTTCGGTATTCAGATTGTGGATGCCGAGACCGGGCGGGGTGTTCCACTGATGGAACTTCGGACCGTGAATGATATCCGATGCGTAACGGATCGCGCAGGCTGGGCGGCATTTAGCGAGCCAGGGCTCATGAAGCGTGAATTGTTTTTCTATCTCAGTGGACCCGGGTATGAAGTGGAGAAAGATGGATTTGGTTATCGGGGAATTCGAGTCACACCTCGGCTTGGGGATACAGCCACATTCAAAGTGAAGCGCCTTCAACCGGCTGAGCGCATCGGGCGCACAACGGGACAGGGTATTTTCCGAGACTCTGAATTGCTGGGTTTACCGGTCCCTGTGCCTGCCTTAATGGCAGAGGTGATGGGGCAAGATTCGGTCCAAGCCGTCCCCTATCGTAACCAGATTTTGTGGCTTTGGGGTGACACAAACAATCCACAATATCCGCTCGGGAACTTCAGAACTACCTGCGCCAACACGCCCCGTTTGTTGAAACCCGAAGTGGGCATCGTATTTGATTACTTGATGGATGCGGCGAGGCCTTCACGCCTGCGTCAAATGATGCCAATCAAGGAGCAGGGGGCGGTTTGGCTCTTCGGACTGTTGGTGGTAAGAGATGACGATGGAGAAGAGGTGGCGCTGGCTCACTACGGTCGGTATTTGTCTTTGAGTGCTCCGGCCGAACAAGGGATCTGCCGGTTGAATGATACGTCAGGTGTTTTCGAAAGCGTGAAGTCCATCGACATGTCCGAGACTTGGAGATTTCCCCGCGGAAATGCTGTGCGGGTAACGGAAGCCGGGGGTGAATTCTTCTACTTTGCATTCCCATTCTCGCACACGCGCGTTCGAGCTAAGTTCCGAGAAGTTTGCGATCCGCAGAGTTACGAATCACTTGCCTTTGATCAGGTGAGTCAAACTTGGCGCTGGCAAAAGGAGTCACCGCCGACGTCGCAGAAGGAGGAATCGGTCCTTCTCAACGCAGGGCACATGCCAGATCATCTGGCGCGATACCAATTCAAAGAGGTGACTTCAGGGAAGACGGTGACGTTGCATCGAGCCAGCATTGAGTGGAATGCTTGGAGAAAAAAGTGGGTTCTGATCGGAGTCCAGAGCGGTGGGAAAGAGGATCCGTCGCCGCTTGGGGAAGTTTGGTATGCTGAATCCGACGCTGTTGCCGGGCCATGGACGAGAGGGGTGAAGGTAGCGACTCATCCTCGTTACTCATTTTACAACCCGGTTCACCATTCCTTCCTTGATTCAGAAGAGGGGCGCATCATTTATTTTGAGGGGACCTACTCCCTCGAGTTTTCAGGAAATCCGCTCGCACCCGCACGTTACGACTATAACCAACTGATGTACCGTCTGGATTTATCGGGCGACTGGATCGGCGCAATGGGCGGGCGCGTCAAAAAATAGTGGCTAGCGGTGCTGTTCCTCTAACCATAGGGCAGGATGGATGAAGCAGTCCTCCGGTTTGATCAGCCCTGCCGTGCAACCTGCCACAGCACTCAATTCCAGGGCCTCTGGGCTGCGGATGGAGGGGTAGAGCCACTCCTCGCCTCCGACCTGAAGTTTCGGAATAAGGGCGGAGCCGATTCGCTCGATTTCCCAACTCAAGAGCATCGGCTCTTCAGCCGAGTAGCTCTGGAGTCCGTAAGGGTGCTCAAGCCAGCCGATGAGGCCCATGTTATTGGCAAGGTCCCAAATTTCACCGCGCTCAAAATCAATTCGAACCGCAAATCCCATTTTGAGGGTGTTTGTGTCGAGATCTTTTTGAATCACCCCAAATGAGACCTCTGGCTGATCGAATGAAGGGACCATGTCGAGCTGGAACCCGAAACGAACAGATTCGGCAGGGACGGATAGCGTTCCGAAACCCACCCAGTCAAAGGACTCCATTCCAGACTCAGTAATGCGGATAGGTAGGGGTATGATCATATTGAAAATCGAATTAATGATGGAAAATATATAGTAAAGATTTGTTAAAATCAACATTAAATATGGAAATTACCATTTTAACTGTTTATTAAAGCTCGAATCTGTGGGCTGGAGTCCTTCACTCTATTGATCGACTTGCATCACCTGCATTCGACGCTGGTCACCGCTCTTAGTCCGTGTACCTTCTCTCCCACTTCTGATGGCGTCATTTCTGTTCCGATCCTTGTTTTTTCCTTGGCACTAGCCACCGTCGCTTCGGCTGCTTCTATTTCTGATCGGGTCCGAAAGCATCTTGGCGATCGAGTTGCCGTCGGCGAGAGTCCCGGGATCATCGTTGGCGTGGCTGATCGGCAGGGGCAGATTTTCGCTTCGGTTGGTGTGCCCCGATTGGATGCACAGGGTCGACCGCTTGATGAAAAAACCGTCTTCGAGATCGGTTCCATCACGAAGACCTTCACGGCCTTGCTACTCCAAATGGCCGTGGATGGAGGAAGGGTCCGGATGAATGATCAGGTGAAGAAACAGTTGCCTCCGGGTTTGGATTTGGGCGCGCAGGTGGGCGGCATCTCGCTGTTGCAGTTGGCTACGCACTGCTCAGGCCTGCCTCGAATGCCAGATAATTTCCGGCCCGCCAATCCCAGGAATCCATACGCCGACTACTCGCAAGACCAGTTCTTTGATTGGCTTAGGAAGGTGAATCTAGGGGAGCCTCAGTTCAGCTATTCGAACGCAGGAATGGGCCTCTTGGGGCAACTGCTCGAGATCAGATCGGGTTCGAAGTATGAGTCCCTGATGCGCACATGGATTGCGGTGCCTCTGGGGCTCAACGATACCGTCGTGTCGCTATCGGCCGAGCAGAGACGACGCTCGGCCAAACCTTACTCAGAAGGGATAGCCTTACCGATGTGGGATATACCGACTCTGGCCGGGGCAGGGGCCCTGCGCTCCACCGCGAGTGATGTTCTCCGGTGGTCATCTCTGCATGCTGGCATCATCGATAGCCCTTTGCGGTTGGCCATGGACAAGGTGCAGTCCTCACAAGGCAAGTCCGGTCCGGGAACGGGAAAAGTGGCCATCGGTTGGTTGATCCGCCCCTCTCGCCAGGGAAACCTCATGTGGCACAGTGGTGGAACGGGTGGGACCCGCGCGTGGACTGGTTTTAATCGTCGAGCGGGCAGGTCTGTTGTGGTTTTGGCAAATAGCTCGGTGATCGTCGATGACATTGGTTTTCACCTGCTCAATCCTGACCTTCCGCTTCGAACACCTCGCAAGATGTCAACAGCTCCGGCATCTCTTCTGAGGCGCTGTGAGGGGATCTATCAGATTGGGGAAGGCCAATTGACCGTCAAATCGGAGGCCAACCGACTCAGCGTGCAGATGACCGGGCAGAATCCGAATCCAGCTTACTGGGAGGGAAATCTGAGTTTCTTCCTCCGGGCTGTCGATGCGCAACTCACCTTTGAGGAGGGCGCAGACGGGAAGATGAAGTCCGTGGTCCTTCATCAAAATGGAAAGGACCAGCGGGCTGAGAGGCTGACTGGGACGCTGCGTTGATTCAGGACTTGGTGTGCGATTGAGCTGGCTCTGGCGCCGCCCACCTTTCCCCACCGCTTGAGTTCACGGTGACAAAGTGAGAGAATCCCGATCTCTCTGCCTCGGATTCTTTGTTTGAAATAGGAGCTCAGGTGATTCTGAATCTGGCCAAAGTTAATCCGACCATGCATGTAATCGGGAACCACCGTGTATTCGGCTGCGCCTTCGGTGAGCCAGATCGGCAGTCCGGGCAGCCACGGATTCATCAATTGATGCGTGATCTCGTGGATCAGCGTGCCATTCGAGTCACCACCGCGCTCAAAGATGGTGCGGCCTCCCGCAGGACCTTGATGCTCAGGCTATCTCGGGGCACGAGGATTAGACTTTCGGCTCTCTTGTAGCACCCTGCAGAGCCCGCCATGCCACCTGCTTTCATGTTCTTTTCCTTGTTTCGAAAAAGCTGAGCCACGAATAACTTACGGGTTGGCTCAGGGTGAGGGCGATTGTCCAAGGGGAGTCGACTCACCGCCATGTAGGTGGCTTCAAACACCTCGGAGAACTCCTCACCACATCGGGTCCTGATGGAATGTCAGACCTGAACTCGTAGTAGGCCGAGCGATACACGTAGGGGCCACCGCTCGCGCTGTCTTCCACCACCTCCACATCGGGTAAGCTTTGTAAACCGATCAAGGTCGGCCAGTCGTCTTAGGCAGGGAACTCGTTCGCTTTGAGCGCCAAGGCTGGCAGATCCACGAGGGCAGGAGGCGTGGTTTTGGGTTAAGTGTCGTTCTTGGTGTTGGTTGTCGGTACTGAGACGGGAAGGTGCTTGGCGCTCACCGGCACAGCTTTCGGCCAGGTTTTGGTGGCTTTTAGCGACTTTTTCTCCCATTTTGCGATCACGTCAGATCTCACGGAATCAACGACTGGCTTCACTTTCTCCCAGAAAACGAGGGAAGAGATTCCCGTAGCGAGCAGAAAGAATGACAAGTTTTTCCAACGACGTATCGCGCGCTGGTCTGTCTGAACCACGACGGTCACTCTTTCAGCTAAGGGACGTTGGGAAATTGGCCTGTCTTCTGGGCGGGGTGGACGATACGACATTGAGTAAAATCACTCAATATATCATAACAACCAAGTAAAATGATCAAGGAATCCTGATTGCGCCCAATCCGAGCAGGCCTAATGAGCCAGTTCCAAGCGAACTTTTGCGATTCCAGACTCCGTGAGTCCGATGGCCTTGGCTGCGGCATGGGTGAGATCGATCACTCGACCGCGGATATACGGCCCCCGGTCATTGATCCTGACGACGACGGAGCGGCCATTCCTCAAATTCGTGACCTTGACCTGGGTCCCAAACTTCAAAGTGCGGTGCGCCCCTGCCAGTTTTGAGCCACTGAAACGCTCTCCGCTGGCGGTGCGGTGATCCCGATACCAGGAGGCGATTCCTGTCTGGTAAGGCTTCCAATGAGTTATCACCGGTCGGATTTCGACAAACGGAGCTTTTGTCTGACAGGCGCTCAAAGCCCCAACACAAACGACGAGCACGAGCCTGAATCGAACGGAATAAAACGCTTTTGACCTCATTTGCAGCATCCTAGCAAAGCCATGCTTCGATGACCACGCAAAAACGATAGGTTTGGTTGCAAAAGCGGCCTGCTCCTGCGATGGTCCTCCACCTTTCAATGGCCTGTAAAATTGATCCAAGCCTCCATCGTGACAAGAAACCTGACTGGATTCGAGTCAAACTACCGCGTGATCCTGCCTTTTGGAGCACCAAGGGGCTGATATCCGACCTTAAACTGCACACTGTTTGCGAAGAGGCCCAATGCCCGAACCGCTGGGAGTGTTGGAGCCAGGGAACCGCGACTTTTATGATCGCCGGTGACCGTTGCACCCGTGCTTGCGGTTTTTGCGCGGTAAAGACAGCCAAGCCCTTTGCCTTGGAGGGAGATGAGCCACAGCGCGTCGCTCAGGCCACGCAGCGCCTTGGGCTTAAACATGTCGTTATCACTGCCGTTGCCCGTGACGATGTGGCGGACGGCGGGGCTGATCATTTTGCCCAGACCATCGAAGCCGTCAGAGCAGCCGTGCCGGGGATCGTGATCGAGATCTTGGTCCCCGATTTTAATGCCAAAGACGATGCCATTGAGGTCGTCATGAAGGCCAAGCCGCACATCTTCAATCACAATCTCGAAACCGTGGAGCGCCTCACGCCTCTCGTTCGTTCCCGCGCTCAATACAAGCGCTCGCTGCACGTTTTAAAGAGGGCAAAAGAATTGGCTGGCGAGATGGGCTTCCATTGTGCCACCAAGAGCGGTGTGATGTTGGGGCTTGGTGAGACGGAGACCGAGCTCTTTCAGGCTATGGATGACCTCTTGGAACACAACGTCACAGTTTTGACTCTGGGCCAGTACCTCCGGCCCTCGGCCAATCACTTGCCGGTCATCGAGTACATCCACCCGGATACCTTTGAAAACTACAAGCAGATAGCTCTCAAAAAGGGTTTCCGACATGTGGCAAGCGCTCCTCTTGTTCGCAGCTCTTACCATGCTGCGGATTTTAAGCCCGAGTTGGATGTCATCTAGACACAGCCACTGCCGCAGCACTGCCTCTTGCTCCACAGTTCGTCTGAACTTGGAACGCTGATTGCTCATTTTTTCTAACCCCTTCCTCAACAGATGAAAAGAATTGGAATCCTCACAGCCGGCGGCGACACGCCGGCTCTCAATGCCACGATTCAAGGTGCGGTTACTCGTGCCAACAAACTCAAAGTCGAGGTCATCGGCTTGATCAAAGGCTTCAATTGTCTTTTTAACCCACGGGTTCCGCACGTGCATCTCAATCCGCTTTTTCAGGACATCCCAGAGTTGGATCCGACGAAAGGTGGGACCCTCCTCGGTTCCTCCCGAGATTTCGTGGATCCGAACAAAAAGGAGGACCTCGACATGGTCGTGGACCGACTTCAAAAACTCGGGATCGAAGGGCTCATCTGCGTAGGTGGCGACGGCACCTTGAATGGCCTCCAACCTTTGGCTGAACGCCTTCCCACAGTCCTTGCGCCCAAAACGATCGATAATGATCTGGGACTCAATTATCCCAGTGAGCCTGACGAAGTGCTGCGCACCCCGAAGGAAAACGGAAAGGGGTTCGATTATTCCAAAGCCGACTCCCGCGCTGTCTTTGATCTTCAAAACATTGTCAACTACGTGACGCCCGGTTATGCCACCGCCGTCTTCGTTTCCGCTTCGGGTGTGGAGCGTCTTCGCACCACCGCTGAGAGTCATCGTCGGATTTGCATCGTTGAGGTTATGGGTCGTCACTCCGGTTACATCGCCCTCGGTTCCGCTTACGGTCGGCCTGACCTTGTTCTCGTCCCTGAGCACGCATTGAACCTCGAGCACTTGGTCGAGAGGGTGAAGCAGATCTACGATCTTCAAAAGAACGTCGTCATCGTCTGTGGTGAAGGCATCGTCGACGAGCACGGAAGCGAGCTCGGGGATGAAGTGAAGAGCTATGACCCTGCCGGTAATGTGGCTCTCTCGGGTGCTTCTGAGGCTCTCCGATCTCGTCTAATTAAGATGATCGGCGACCAGTACTTCCAGAGCTATCGTCGCGGTGAATCCGCTCGTGAGGCCATCTTCACGCGTAAAGTGGGGCATACCCAGCGCGGTGGACGTCCCATCCTTTTTGATCGGTTTTACGGGGCGCAGCTGGGGGCCAAAGCGGTCGACCTACTGGTCGAAGGTCAAAACAATGCTGTCTCGATTCTTCAATACAATTCCAGCAAAGGATTTCATGTGGAGGGTTATGATGCCAATCGTTTCCGGGACCGATGGGGCCTGATTCATGCACGGTCCATGCACCCATCTCTTTATGACCCTCACTTGATGAAGCCTTCCCAGAAGGGTATCGAGTACCTCATGCCCATTTTCACCGATGCCATCGGTGAGGATGACATGGAGCACATGCGCCAGACGCTCTTTGCAGCGGGAAATCTCTCGCAGCCTTATCACTCGATCAATACGGATATCAACAAACGCATCCGATTCTTGTCAGAGTAATCGCCGCTCCTTCCTCCTGGGGTGGCGGAAAGCCCCAAATCATGAAAGCACCCTCCGAACCGGAAGACGAGAATATCAGAGACGTGGCCAGCAAGGCCGCCGACATCAAGAAGAAGTTCTTGAACCAAAAGTCTTTGAAGCAATGGGCTGACCTCGGCCAGGTTCTCTTATCGCTCGTCGGGGACTACATCAGCGGCAAGTATCGTGAGATCCCCTACTGGGTGCTCAGTGCCGTTTCGCTGGCTCTCCTCTATGTGCTCAATCCTTTGGACCTCATACCCGATGTGTTCCTCGGAGTGGGATATCTGGATGACGTCACCGTCCTCGCCTTCTGCATCAAGCTGGTGGAAAAAGAGTTGGAGAAATACAAACAGTTCCTCGCTGGGCAGACTCAGCCAAAACCCGCCAGGGAAGGAGAGGGGAGGGTGATCGACATTGAGGTGGATCAATAGCCACCCGCGCCGATCTTCCCACCCGCAGCATTCAGGGTTCCATCGGCTTCGCGTTTGCGATAGTCGTCCATCATGGCTGCGGTCGCCGTGGCACCGCAGCGGGAGCCACCGAGATCGCGCACCTTGATGAGGCCATCGAGGTCTCGCACACCGCCCGCAGCTTTGACCTGCACCTTCGCTGAGACATGGACGCGCATCAGGGCCAGATCGTGCTCAGTCGCACCTTTGTAATTGTAGCTGCCATCGGCTTGTTTTACGAAGCCGTAGCCCGAACTCGTCTTCACCCAATCTGCACCTGCGCGCTCGCAAAGTTGGCACAGTTTGATTTTGAAATCATCGCTGCTCAGGCCTGCGCCACCGCTCGTGAGGTAATCATTCTCAAAGATCACTTTCACCTTGGCTCCGTGTTTATGGGCTTCATCGCACACGGCTTTCACATCAGCCTCCACATAATCCCAGTCGGCACTCAGTGCCTTGCCGAGATTGACCACCATGTCGATCTCCACCGCGCCATCTTTGCAGGCTAGTTCCGTTTCATAGCGCTTCGATTCCGTCGTGCTATTGCCATGAGGGAAGCCGATGACGGCTCCAACATTTACATCCGTGCCGCGCAGCCACTCGACTGCCTGTTTCACCGCGTAGGGTTTGATGCAGACGGAGGCCACATCATACTTCGCCGCCAGCGCACAGCCTTCTTGCAGGTCTTTGTCGGTCATTGTCGGGTGAAGCAATGAGTGGTCGATCATCTTGGCGAGATCTGAGTAAGAGTATTTCATGGTGTGTTGATTGGCTAAGCCAATTTCTAAATTGGCTTAGCCACTTGTCAAAGTCACATTTTGCCCGAATATCAAAACCGTGGGCAAACCAGCGTCATTTCATCAGGAACTCATCACCAAGCTGAGGAAACTTCTCCGCAGTCGCCGGTTTTTGCCGGGTTCTCAGTTCCTGACCGAGCGTGAGATTGCCAAGCGCTTTCAGACCAGTCGTCCCACGGCCAACAAAGCCCTCAGCAACCTCGTGTCCCGGGGCTTGCTGGAGTTTCGTCAGGGTGCGGGCACCTTTGTTCGGGAGAGCGTGCTCGACTATGATCTGCAGCGTCTCGTCAGCTTCACGGACAAAGCTGAAGCGGCTGGAAAGGTGCCGAGCACACGCGTCCTCGTTTTCAAAAAAATGACCACCGCAGAAGCCCCTGGCGAAATCGTTCAGGCGCTCAGATTGACAACCAACGAGCAGCTCTTCTACATGGAGCGACTTCGCCTCGCCGATGGCCAAGCCGTCATCTATGAGTGTCGGCACATCGCGGCCCGCCTTTGTCCAGCCATGACCAAGACCGATGCGAAGGGCTCACTTTACGCCTTTTGGACCACGAGTTGTAAGCTCAACCTCTCCGGAGCCGAGGAATCTATCCGGGCTGTTAACGCTACCCAATCGCAAGCCATTCAACTCGGCATCCCAATCCGCGCAGCCTGCCTCCAGGTCATTGCCACAGGTCTCCTCGAAGGTGGCATTCCCCTCTGGCATGAAGAAACGCTCTATCGCAGTGACGTTTACGAGTTCCGCAATCAACTCGGCGGTGTCTCAAGCCCCAAGCCCGCTCAAGGAAGAATCAGAAGCGCAGAGGGATGATTATTTGTTCCTGAAAATCTCACTTTGCACGACGGCGTGAATCAAGTCACGCAGGCCATGACCTTTGGACTTCGATAGCGCGGTCAGCTTATCGATTTCTGAGCGATCGGAGAATCCCATGGGCCGACCTGAGGCGAAGGTGAGGAGTTTTTCGATCATGCAGCGGGCGACGCGTTCCTGATCGGCGAGGAGGAGCTCTTTAAATTCGGCCATGCCGCTGAAGGTCTGGCCGGAGGTTAGCTCTCCCGCGGCATCGACGGGGCGGCCTAAGCGGTAGCGCACTTTGCGGCCTTGGACTGTGGCTTTGACAGATTCGCCTTCGCCAATGCTGCGGAAGCGCTCGCGCCAGCCACCGATGACGTCATAGCTTTCCAAGGCAAAACCCGGTGGATCAATCACGCGGTGGCATCCATTGCAACTCTCGTTGCTGCGGTGTTTATCTAACAACTCGCGAAGGGTGGTGGCTCCGCGAATGTCGGGCTCGACTCCCGGAATGCCTGGAGGCGGTGGCGGCGGCTCGATGCCGAGGATGCGGTCCATGACGAAGACGCCGCGCACGACTGGTGAGGTGTTGGTGCCATTCGCGCTGACCTTTAAAACGCTGGCCTGAGTGAGCACGCCTCCTCGATGACTGCCCATTGGAAGTGAGATTTTTTGCATTTCCACGCCACTGACTCCAGAGATGCCGTAATGCTGAGCGAGGCGCCTATTGAGCATGGCGAATTCACTTTGGATGATGTTGGCAGCGCTGAGATTCTGCAGGATGAGGATAGTGATGAAGCTGCGTGTCTCACGCAGCATTGAGTCGAGTAGCCACTCGTCATATTCAGGATAAAGCTGCTTATCCGGTGTGGTGAAGTCGATCTCGCGCAGGTTTAGCCAACCATCCGTGAAATCGGCCACGAAACGCTCTGAGGTCGATGTTTTAAGTAAGCGTTCAGTTTGAGCCTTGAGAACGTCGGGCTGAGTGAGTTTTGCAACGAGAAGCTCGGCGTCGGGTGCGCTGCGTGTGAGAAAGTAGCTGAGTCGTGCGGCCAGTTGGTGGTCACTGAGTTGGCCCGCAGGTTCTTTCAGAAAGAGAAACTCCGGTGAACAGAGAACCGCAATGGCCGCGGTGCGCATGGCGATCAGGAAGTCTTTGCTTTGACTGTATTCTTCATCAAAGAGGTTCAAATAAGGTTCGGCGTCGGAGGCTATGGTGGGGCGTCGAAAAGCCGCAGTGATGAAAGCGGGTAACAACTTTCGAGAATGAGCCACCGGGTCTGCAAGGTCTGTGGTGAAGACGGGTTTATAGCCCGTCTTGTTGCGCATCCAGGGTTTGTCCGGGGTTAACTCGCGTAGTTTAGCGTCTCCGAGTAGGAGGTTTTGACCTCTGGGTGGCCATGACTCCACGATCGGGCCTTCGAGGGTCGTTTCTTGGAAGGCCATGCCTTCACCTGGATACTTAGATGGGCCGTCTTTAATCGGAGAATGGCCATCGGGTCCATTGAGTCCTTGGGGACTGATCCAGATGCCTTTCCCTGCATCGAGATGCAAGGTGACCTCAACCGTGCCGGGTTTACCGATGGGGAGCTCGTGGAAGCTGCGCGTGACGTTGTCCGCATTGCGGAAATTGAAGCTTCCAGTGATCAGGGCAAAAACGACGGGTTCTTCGATTTGATATCCATAGCCAGTGACGCGCAGTTTGTAGGTGCCTGCTTGTTTGGCTCGGAGGTTTGGAATGACGGTGCTCGGGAAGCCGCCGTTATTAAAGACGACGATGCTGTCATCCTCGCGCTTGAGCCAATGTTTACCGATGACGTCTTTGTTTCGATCACTCTCGAGGGTTGATTTTTGAAGGGTGGATTCAGGTCGAGTGCTCAGGCTTAAAGCCGCGTTAATCGCCATTTCCGCAGCCTCCATGTAGCGCTGCATCTGAATACCCGAGATCGAAAGGCCTTCGCCGATGTTATCAAATCCGTGTGAGCGTCCATCCTCGGGAAGTAAGTCGATCACATTGACCGTTACGCCGAGTAATTCATTGACTGTGTTTTGATACTCGCGTCGATTCAAACGGCGCAGCACCGTGCCCTTTTGGGTCTGCGACTTTGCTACGAGATCACGACCGAGTTTGGCCATGAAATTCTGAATGGCGTCTTGAGTGGGCTGTTTCTTTTTAGCGGGTGGCATTTCACCTGCAGCCACACGATCAAAAACGCGAACCCATTTTTTCATTGCTGCGGCGTCGGTCGCATCCGTGGGTAGAGTGCTCAGATCGAGAGCGCCTTTTTTTACATCGCCGTCATGGCAGTCCATGCAATGCTGATCCAAAAAGGGTTGGATCGCGGGGGTGGCGGCCTGATTGACCGGGGGTGCCAGCAAAAGCGCAGCGAGGATTCGGAGCGTCTGCCTCATGCTTGATCGATGTCCAAGACTCCCTTGCTGAAGCCGAACTTCCCAACCTCCGCACCCAAGCGCTGGGCCAAGGATACAAATAGATCTGAGAAGACATGTTTCTCCTTGTCGATGGTGATATGACGACCATGGCGGTAACCGCCGCCAGCCAAGAGCAGGGGAATGTTGGCGGTGCTGTGCGCGCTGGCGTTGCCGAGGTTCGATCCAAACATGACGGATGTGCTGTCGAGCAGGGATGCCGACTTCATCTTGGTCAAAAAAGCGGCGAGGGCGGTGAATTCAGCTTTTTCGATGACCTTGAGTTCTTCGATTTTTTCAGGGTCTTGACCATGATGACTCAGGTTGTGCCAGTCATTTTTGACTCCTTCAATTTCCGGAACGGCATTCATGCCGCTGAGACGCAGTGTGATCGTGCGTGTGCTGTCTGTCTGCAGCGCAAGCACGATCAGATCAAACATCAGATTCATGCGCCCGATGGCGTCGGTGCGACTTTGGACATCCGTGGGTGGCTTGGCATCAACCTTGGGTTTCGGGCGTTGCACCCATGCCTCGTTTTGCACAAGACGACCCTCCAGATCGCGGACGGCACTGAAGTATTCATCGAGCTTTTCTTGATCCCGCTTTCCCAATTCACCTCTAAGTTTTTTCGCCTGGCCCATCACCGTATCGAGAATGCTCCGTCCCCGAGTGAGACCACGCACCTGCGCCTCGATCTCTGTCTTTGTTCCATCCACAAAGAGTTGCCGAAAGGCGTTTGAGGGAGATGACTCCGCAGGCAAAGGCACACCGCTGGCCGACCATGACATCGAATCGCTACCGGTCCCAAAAATGAGACTGGGGAACCGTGTTTGTGACCCGATATGCTCGGCGATGAGTTGGTCGATGCTGATCGTGTTTTTGAATCCGGCGAGTCCAGGATGCTTAGCAGAGGTCAGCCAAGTCATTTCAGAGGTGTGGCCGTTTGCCCCATTCTGCTCTTCATGCTGCAAGCCAGAGATCACCGAGAAATCATTCTTTAAATCCTTCAACGGTTCCAGGTAAGGTGTCAGCGTGTAATCAGTGCCTGTTTCTTTTGGAAACAAAAAAGGCGTGTGAAAGCCGAGCGTCGCACACATGGCAACAAAGCGCTGCGGCGGTTGCGCGGTCATGGCCTGCGCCCGTGTGGCAAAGGCTGGCACCATTGCCTCTAAAAAGGGCAGTGACAAAACGGTTCCAGTCCCGCGTAAAAATGCACGGCGGTCGAGGTGGCATTTAGTGGCGATATTCATGATGGTTGGTTTTGGAAACGATTGAGTCGCCGCAGTCTGACAACTAAAGCCTCAATTTCTTCACCAGCAGCGCTTCCTTCTCCGCATCGCTCATTGGCTTGAAGTCGACTTTGCAGTTGGGTAATGCGGCTTTGATGGCGTCGACGTCGCCGGCAGAGATGTCCACAGTTTCGATTTTGAGTTTGGTGAGTTTTGGGAGCGCTAGAAGATGAGGAATGATCTTGGCCGTGAGTCGAGCTTCGGTGAGCTCGAGGGACTCCAGCGTCTTGAGCTTTGCCAGCGTCGGCAGTGTTGATTCATCGAAGCTGATGGGTGAATCCTTGCCCCAATTGGGAAGCCGCTGACCAATGCGTATGGCAGTCAGTGGCAGTTTCAGTAGATGAGCATTGCCGGCTTGAGTCTGCGCCGTGTGCCAAGTGCGGAATTCCTTGAGTTGGGTCAGTTGACCGATGGCTTCGAGTGCGATGTCGCCTGCGGTTGAACCGGCAAACGTGAGCCGCTCCAGCGAGGGTAGGGCCCTCAGGTGAGCGAGGCCACTGCCGGTGAAACCCTCGGACCGAAAGGCAGGATGAAAGAGCGATAAAGATTTCAGGTTCTTAAATGAAGCGAAATGCTTGAAGCCTTCGTCCGTGAGCTGGATTCCATCGCTGCTGAGACGTTCCAGTTCTGTGAGGCCGGTCAGCAAGGCCATGGTCTCATTCGTGATCGTTCTTCCGCTGATGGTGAGGTCCTTGATGTTGGTGAAGCTTCCGAGAACACGAAAATCGGACTCAGAAAAGGCATCGCACTTCACAGAGACTTGGGTGACGACACCTGCGGTCTCCGTGATCTTGGCTCCTAACTTTTTCAGAGAAGTGAGATCTGTTCCCGCGGAGGTGGCTGCAAAGAGGAGGAAAGAGAGAAGTCGGCTGGTCATGTCGAGCCGTTTACGATCACAGGGTGGCGTTTTTGTCAGGATTTGAAGTAACTACCCGCGGTTTGTCTAACCTTGAGCCACCCTCGCGGCTGAAAATCTTTCAAAAAGAGTCATCCCTTCTTGCCATTGTTCGGCGTATCGCAATGGTAAGAGCACTATTTCATGACAGCAGTTACCGCCTCTCTCTTCCGGTTCTACGATTCTTCCATTGGGAAGAAGATTCTCATCGCGCTCACGGGCACGATACTCGTTGGATTTCTTCTCGGCCACTTGGTCGGGAATTTGCTCATTTTTGCGGGTCGCGACGCGATCAATGAGTATGGGCATTTTCTCCAGACTGCAGGACATGGGATGCTCGTTTGGATCGCGAGGGTGGTGATCTTTGGAAGCATCATTCTTCATGCGGTTCTCACGATCCAGGTGACGAGACGGAATCGTGCATCCCGAGAGCAAAAGTACGGCAAGGAGCACACGCAAGTCGCAAGCAAATCGTCACGGATGATGATTGTGAGCGGGCTCACGATTTTGGCTTTCTTCATTTATCACATTCTTCATTTCACGGCGAGGAAGTTTAACGACTACGATACCTACAAGACGCTCTTGGACGGCCATGAGGTGCACGATGTATACCGCATGGTCATTGCTGGATTCTCTTGGTTTCCGGCTGCCGCCTTTTACATCATCGCAATGGTGCTCCTCTGCAGCCATCTGAGTCACGGAGTCGCCAGCATGTTCCAAACTTTGGGACTGGGAACTGATAAGACTCGTCCATTGTTTGAGAAGCTGGGCAAGGCTTATGCCTTGTTCATCCTTGTCGGAAATTGTTCGATCCCCATTGCTATTTACTGCTTTAATTATCCTCGCTAATTCTCTCCTCTGCCCGCTATGTCATCTGTTTTAGACTCCAAAATTCCTTCCGGGCCGGTCGCTGATAAGTGGTCGAAACACAAGCGCGACTCCAAGTTGATCAACCCGAAAAACAAACGGAAATATACCGTGATTGTAGTCGGCAGTGGTCTGGCCGGGTCTTCGGCGGCTGCTTCGCTCTCTGAGTTGGGATACAAAGTAAAGTGCTTCTGCTTTCAGGACAGCCCGAGACGTGCGCACTCGATTGCGGCCCAGGGGGGTATCAACGGTGCGAAGAACTACCAGAACGATGGCGACTCCGTTCATCGTCTTTTCTATGACACCGTGAAGGGTGGCGATTTCCGTGCGCGGGAGGCAAACGTGCATCGCCTCGCTGAGGTGAGTGTGAATATCATCGACCAATGCGTTGCGCAGGGTGTTCCCTTTGCCCGTGAGTATGGTGGCGCTCTGGCGAATCGGTCTTTTGGCGGCGCTCAAGTTTCACGTACCTTTTACGCTCGGGGTCAGACTGGGCAGCAACTACTTTTGGGTGCCTATTCGGCTCTCAATAAAGAGATCTCTGGTGGTGGAGTGCAGATGTACTCACGCTGTGAGATGGTGGAACTCGTCATCGTCAACGGTCATGCCAAGGGCATTATCACACGAGATCTCGTAACGGGTAAGATCGAGGCTCACGCTGCTGATTGCGTTTTGCTTTGCACAGGTGGTTACGGAAACGTTTTCTACCTTTCGACCAACGCGATGGGTTGTAACGTGACTTCCACTTGGAGGGCACATAAGAAGGGGGCCTTCTTTGCCAATCCGTGCTACACTCAGATTCACCCAACCTGCATCCCGGTAAGCGGAGATTATCAGAGTAAGCTGACGTTGATGTCGGAGTCGCTCCGAAACGATGGCAGGGTCTGGGCACCGAAAAAGCAGGGTGATAATCGGCCGCCTTCACAGATTCCTGAGGATGAGCGAGACTATTATTTGGAACGAAAGTATCCGAGCTTCGGAAATCTGGCTCCGCGCGACATCTCTAGCCGTGCGGCTAAAGAGGCTTGCGACGAGGGCAGGGGAGTTGGCCCCGGTGGTCGCGGTGTGTATTTGGATTTCGAAGAGTCGATCAAACAGTTTGGTCAAAAAACGATCGCTGAGCGCTATGGTAATCTTTTCGACATGTATGAACGGATCACCGGTGAAAACGCTTATCAGCAACCGATGCGGATCTACCCCGCCGTGCATTACACCATGGGCGGCCTATGGGTGGACTATAATTTGATGAGTAATCTCCCGGGGCTGCATGTTTTGGGCGAGGCAAACTTTTCTGACCATGGTTCGAATCGCCTTGGTGCCAGTGCGCTGATGCAGGGTCTGGCTGATGGCTATTTTGTGATTCCCACGACGATCGCCAATTACCTTGTGGGTGAAAAACCAGGCAGTGTGACGACAGCAAATCCGGAGTTTGCGAAAGCGCTTGAGGATGTGAGTGCACGCACAAAGAGGTTCCTCAACATCAAGGGCAAGCGGACGGTGGAGAGCTTCCATCGGGAACTGGGCTTGTTGGTTTGGGATAAATGCGGGATGGCTCGTAGCCGCGAAGGTTTGACAGAAGCTCTGAAAAAGATCCCCGAACTGAGGGAGGAGTTTTGGAATAACGTCACCGTTCCTGGATCAGGGGAGGCCTTGAATCAGGAACTCGAGAAGGCAGGCCGTGTGGCTGACTTCTTGGAGTTCGCTGAGCTTCTTTGTCAGGACGCACTGGACCGAGAGGAGAGCTGCGGAGGTCACTTCCGTGTCGAGCATCAGTTTGAAGACGGCGAGGCCAGGCGAAACGATGAAAAGTTCGCATACGTGGCGGCTTGGGAATACACCGGCGATCTTGCCAGGCCTAACTTGCACAAAGAGGAACTCAAGTTCGAGGAAGTGCACCTCGCTGTGCGCAGCTACAAATAGGTTTTCGCTCACTACTATAAATTTTAGCTTATATGTCTCTTCTTAATCTCCACCTCAAAGTCTGGCGTCAGACCAGTGCAAATGCAGCGGGCCGTTTTCAGGATATCGAAGCCAAGGAGATTCCTGACCATGCCTCGTTTTTGGAAATGATGGACATCGTCAACCAGCGCCTGATCGAAAAGGGAGAGGAGCCGATTGCCTTTGATCACGATTGTCGGGAGGGGATTTGTGGTTCGTGCTCCATGGTGATTAATGGAAGGCCTCACGGTCCAGAGAAAAGCACAACGACTTGTCAGCTTCACATGCGGAAGTTCCGCACGGGAGACACCATTTTTGTGGAGCCATTCAGGGCGAAGTCGTTCCCGGTCGTGCGTGACTTAGTGGTGGATCGCGGTGCGTTTGATCGGATCCAGCGAGCAGGTGGTTTTGTCACAGTGAGAACCGGTTCTGCGATTGATGCGAACGCCCTGCCAATCGGGAAAGAGACCGCTGATGCAGCGATGGACGCGGCGGAATGCATCGGGTGCGGTGCCTGTGTCGCGGCGTGTAAGAATGCCAGTGCCATGCTTTTCGTTTCCGCCAAAGCTGGTCAGCTCAATCTGCTGCCTCAAGGCAAACCTGAAAAGACCAGGCGCACTTTGGGGATGGTCAGGGCCATGGACGCAGAAGGTTTTGGTAACTGCACGAACCAATACGAATGTGAGGCAGCCTGCCCGAAGGAGATCAGTGTGGATTGGATTTCCAAACTGAATCGCGATTTCATCTGGTCCGCCGTGACCGAGAAAGAGGTATCGACTGGCGGGGGGGGCGAATAGTGAGGCTCAACTCGCAAGTGATGAGCCGTGGGGCTTGAAGCTTTGATGTTCTCGCTATGTTGGTGGGATGAGTTCCTCTGTGTCCGTTACCCTTCTTCGTCACTACTACCAGCTCTTCAATTCTGGAGATCGTAAAGCCCTTTTAGCACTGCTGGCGGATGACGTGGTGCATGAAGTAAACCAAGGGGGGAAGGAGGTGGGACGAGATGTTTTCGAGCGCTTCTTTGAAAGGATGGATCGTTGCTATCGGGAGCAGGTCGTTGAGTTGACCGTGTTTGCCAATGACGATGGCACCCGAGGGGCGGCAGAATTCTACATTGAGGGCGCCTATCTTGCCACTGACGATGGATTGCCTCCTGCAACCGGACAGACCTACCGTCTGCGAGTGGGTGCGTTCTTTGAAATGCGAGACGGCAAGATCTCACGCGTGACCAATTACTACAATTTGGCGGAATGGCTCGCTGCCGTCGGTGCCTGAAAACTACTTCGCCTTTGAAGCATTCATGAAGCTCCGGACTTCTTTGAGGAGGCTGTCTTCATTGCTGAATTGAGGTTGACTCTTCAGGCTTTCGAACCAAGAAGCTGCGCTGGGTGAATGCCTCTTGGCCACATCCATGAGGAGTTCCATCGTGACGGGCTTGGACTTTCCAGCGTGAATCGCGGAAGAAAGCGTCAGCTCGGCAGCACGATCAAAGACCCACTTCAAATCAGCACCGGAAAAGCCCTCAGTCATGCCGACCAGTTTTGCGGAATCAAGACCTGAGATGGGCTTATCGTGGGCAAAAAGCTCAACGATTTGGGTGCGGGCCAATTCATCCGGTGGTGGCACGAAGATGACCTGATCAAAACGCCCCGGACGACGGAAAGCCGGATCGATTAACCAAGGTTGATTGGTGGAGCCGATGACGAGAATCCGCTGATCATCGCTGCGGAGCGCATCGAGCTCATGGAGAAACTGATTGACCAAATTCCGCAACTGACTTTCGCGCACATTTCGCCGATCCATCGCCAAAGAGTCGATCTCATCAAAAACCAAAACGCAGGGAGCATTGGCCCGAGCCGTCTCGAAGACTTGATGGAGGTTCCGTTCGCTGCTGCCGAAATAAGGATCGAAAATTTCGTGCAGCCCCACAGACAAGTAGTTGCAGGAGACTTCACCCGCAGCTGCTCGCAAAATGAGAGACTTTCCGCAACCAGGTGGGCCGTAAATCATGATGCCACCGCCCGTTTTTTTGCCGTATGCTTTGTAGAGGTCGGGATACTGCAAGGGGTAGATGATCTTGAGGCGGATTTCCTCCTTCAACTCATCCATGCCACCCACATCTGCAAAAGTGACCCTCGAGCGTTCGGGATCGCCGGGCGCATAGAAGGTCTCGGGCCGCCATTCGAAAGGAGGGTCCCCAGAATAAGGATCGTCAAAGAACTCGGGGCCAGAATCAGCATCAAAGAGGGCATCACCAAAAACACTTTCAGGTGGAAGAATCGGCCCCGTGCGGCGGGCGTCGCGGACGGTGCGGCCGAGTTCACGTTCGAGCGCGGGATCCACGAGGGTAACGTCGGCTTGGGCGGCACGATCAAAATGCAGCGTGGCCCTGGCCTTGTCCCCCTCACCGAGGCAAACCCGGCTCAGGAGCAAGTGAGCAGGAGCATAGTTGGGATCGCCTTGTAAAACACGTTCAGCTCTCACTGCGGCCCCGGAGAGATCACCCTCAGCGTAGAGGACGCGGGCAATGCCGAGCTGGGCATCGATTTGCCCGGGATCCAAGGTCAGAACCTTTTCAAAGATCTCCCGAGCTTCTGCGGTGTTGTGTTCATCCAAGCATTCCCGAGCGAAGAGAAGGAGGAGAGAAATGTTTTCAGGCGATTGGGCCAGTGCGTCGCGGATGGCAGAGAGGCGTGACATATTTTGCATCGAGACGGCCGAGAGGCACCGCCTGACCTGACTAAACGGCGCTAGCGGCTGAGTGCGAGGAAATTCTTGAGTAATTGCTTTCCTTCGAGAGTCAAAATGGACTCCGGATGAAACTGAACTCCATGGAGAGGGTGCACGCGGTGACGCATTCCCATGATCTCGCTCTCATCATCTGCCGCGACGGCCGTGATCTCAAGGCAATCGGGGAGTGTCTCACGTTTCACGAGCAGGGAGTGGTATCGAGTGGCCTGGAAAGGGTCTGGGAGCCCTTGGAAGACTGATTTTCCGGTGTGCTTGATTTGCGATACCTTCCCGTGCATCAGACGCCCTGCTCGCACGACCTCACCGCCAAAAACGTCGCCGATGCACTGGTGACCAAGGCAGACACCGAGAAGAGGAATCCGAGGTCCAAATTTCTTAATGACCTCATTGCTGATTCCTGCCTCCTTCGGTGTGCAAGGACCCGGGGAAATGCAAATGTGGTCAGGATTGAGTTTTTCGATCTGATCAAGCGTGATGCAGTCGTTGCGGTGCACCTGCATGTCCGCCCCCATCTCGCCAAAGTACTGGACGAGGTTGTAGGTGAAGGAATCGTAATTGTCGATGATCAACAGCATGGGTGGCTACCTATGCACGGCTACATTGGTAAATGCAAGGCGCGGCGATATTGGAAAATGTGCGATCCCGTGAAAGGTTTGGGGCTCTAGGAGGGTGTTAAAGCGGCCATGTTCATCAAGCCGCTCTTCCTTCTGCTCTCCCTGCCCATCATCTCGATGGCGCGTGAAAAGACCCTCGACATCTATTGGATCGACTCAGAAGGCGGTGGGTCCACTCTGATCGTGACCCCATCCGGTGAATCCATCCTCGTGGACACCGGAAATCCCGGCGGTCGTGACCCGCAGCGAATCCAAAAGGTGGCAACGGAAGTAGCCGGGCTCACTCAGATTGATAACGTGATCATCACCCATTTTCATGTCGATCACTTTGGCGGCTTTGCAGAGCTGGCCGGGCTGATGCCAATTGGAACTCTTTATGACAAAGGTGTGCCGGATGGGAGTCCGGATGGAAAACCGCAAGATCTCAAGTGGGCGCTCGCCAGACGTCCCTATCTCGATGCCAAAGTCGGAAAACACGTTACACTCGCAGCTGGTGATTTGGTTCCACTCAAGCAACTGGAAGGAGGCCCGCCCTTGAGACTGAAATGCCTCGGAGCCAATCAAAAATTTATTCAGCCCGCCGCTGGGCTGGCCGAAAACCCACTCAAAGGATCGGTGCCCGCCAAGGCTCCCGATCCCTCGGATAACGCAAACAGTGTCGTGATGGTTCTGGAGTTCGGTGGCTTTCGATTCTTTGATGGCGGGGATCTGACTTGGAATGCCGAGGAGAAACTTGTCTCACCCTTTAATCTCGCAGGAACCGTGGACCTTTATCAAGTGAACCATCATGGATTGGATTCGAGCAATAATCCGATGTTGGTCAGAAGCCTCCGGCCCGCGGTTTCTGTCATGAATAACGGACCCAAAAAAGGAACCAGCCAGTCCGCCATGGATGCGCTGAAGAGCACGCCATCCGTTCAGGCCATGTATCAGGTCCATGAAAACATTCGCGAAGATGCGTTGAATACCTCAGACAAATCGATGATCGCAAATCAAGGCGACAGAGGTGAAGGTTGTGCCTCTCAATTCATCCATTGCATCGTGAGCGCAGATTCAAAGAGCTACACGCTTGAGGTGCCCTCGCAAAAACACTCACGCACCTTTCAGACCCGGTCGAGGCCCTAGACTTAGACCCAAAAGGCTTCGAGTCGCTTCACGCTCACAGGCTGAGCGGTCCCAAGTTCTTGCGCAAAGGTCGAGACGCGGAACTCTTCCAGCATCCAGCGGAACGTCTCGTGTTGGGATTTGGCGACGTGGGATTCCCAGTTGTCGTAGTCCGAGATGAGGGCCGCTTTGTCCGCGTCTTTGGCCGCGTTGTGAGCGGCGCGTTCTGCTCTGACTTGGATGGCCTTAAGGAATCGAGGGAGATGCTGAAGTTGAGAATGGGGAGTCCGGGCCAGAAGATCGGGTGGCACGAGTCGTTGGAGATCAGACTCCATGCCCGGATAGCGATTTTTTCCGCTCAAGATGCGATCTCGAAGTTCGTGAATCTGAGTCAAGAGAGTGCGCACTTTTTGGGTAATGGCGGGCAACTCACGTCGGGCATTCTCGCAAAGGGTGTTGAATCGTTTTTCGGTGAGTGGTAACAGCGGATCGAGTCGGAGGGCAAAAGCGAGAATGTGATCGAGGGCAGGGGATGCTGCCGGTTCGGGCACGGTTTTGTTCAGTTGCGAAAGTGCGGCGGTGAAGCTGGCGGGTTGATGACTCTTGCTGATTGGCTTATCGAGACTCCGGAGCTCGCGCTGGAGCCAAGCGATGTCTTTGCCGAGGATGTTTTCCGCCAGTTTTCGAACCGCCGCTGGAGAGTCTCGGAGGACCTCTTCGCGTCGCCGATGCAACCGGAGCGCGATGGTGCCATCAGTGCCGAGTGACAGACCCGGAAAGCCGAACACCGGTGCGCCGCCGATGTCCTCGATGTGCACGCTCTCAGGTAAATCACCAAACGACCATGAAGAAAGCGCGAAACGTTCCACGCGCTGAACGGCTTTTTCCCACGCATTGGAGTTGGCGATCTCCTGCTTTTGCACGCTGGCCTGGATCGCCTGCAAATCACGACCCGAGGCGACGGTTTGCTTCTTTTGGTCGATGACCTCCACTCGCGGTTGAAGATGGGGTGGCAGACTCTGTGGAGGCCAATCGGATGCGCGTACTTGGACGCGATAGCGGCGAGTGATGAAGTCCGCCACGGCTTCGAGAAACTCGGCGCGGCCCGGGTCGAACTCTCTCGCAATCTCCCGTGCTTTGGGGTCGAGCGGCATGAGTTGTCGGCGAATGGTTTTTGGCAATGCACGGAGCATCACACTGCTCAGTTCCTCGCGCAAACCGGGCACCATCCACTGGATCTGTCCTGAGGTGAGATGCTCGGCCATGGGCAGGGGAACTTGGACCGTGACGCCATCCTGCTCTTGGCCGGGCGTGTAGGAATAGGTAACGGGAAGAACCGAGGGACCGAAAGAAACTCGGTCAGGAAAAAGAGCGAGATCGGGCGCGAGCTCATCGCCGCCGCCGGTCAAATCGGCCTCGGTGGCACAGAGGAAATTGGGCTTCTCAGCGGAGCCTTCTTTAACGAAACGATTCAGATCAGGAATGGAGCTGACGTCGTGAATGTGCTTGTCGTAAAACTCGAAGAGCGTTTCCACGATGTCATAGACTCGATTGCTCCGGACGCGAGTGAGGGTGGTCTCGATCTTCTCGCGGAGCTTTTGATTGTGCTGATGAAAGCGATGCGGAAGGATCGACTCGCCGTCGATCAGCGCACCACGAATGAAGATCTGAGTGGCACCGACTGAATCAACCTTTCCGAAGTCGATGTGTTGACGCTTCACCTCAAGCCCATGAATGAGCGTGCGCTCCGTGACGAGCACACGTCCAGCCTTGGCGCTGTAATGAGGCTCGCTGTATTTGAACTGGCAAAGGTGCGCGCCGAGCTCCGCGATCCAAAGGGGATCGACGCGTGCGATGGTGCGGGCAAAGAGCTGTGAGGTCTGCACGATTTCACCGGCGACGATCCAGAGCGGTTGTTTCGTGGTTTGCTGGCCGGGCTTGCCCTTCTTCTCGCGTCGTTCGTAAAGATTCGATCCCGGGAAGACAGTCACCTCTCGATTGCCCGCTGCCTTGTAGAGATTTCGGTCGGCTTTTTGCGCGATGTGTCCGAGTTGGCCTGCGAGTATGCAACGGTGCAGGGCATCATCACTCGCGTGATGTTTGGCGCCGGGTGCTGAGTTCGTTCCGGTGATTTCCCCAAGAGTTTGCGAGAGTTGACGCCAGATATCTCGCCACTCGGTCATGCGCGTGAAGCTGAGAAAGTGAGTGCGGCAAAATTTCCTGAGCGCATTGCTGCCACCCTCTGGAGCAGCCTGCCAAATGCGAAGCAGAGAGAGGAAATCAGAGTCTGGACTTGCGAATGCTTTGTGCGCCGCTGCGGCCATCTCGCGTTTCTCCTCAGGGCGCTCCCGAGGGTCAGGCACACTGAGGCCCGATGCGATGATGAGCATCTCCGGCACGGCGTTTTCATGTCGGGCTTGCATTAACATTCGGCCAAGGGTGGGATCTACAGGAAGTCGAGCGAGTTCCTGCCCGAGCTTGGTCATCTCATGCGTTTCATTCAAGGCGCCGAGTTCATGAAGAAGTTCGTAGCCTGAATGGATCGCCGCACTGGCGGGTGGATTCAAAAAGGGAAAGGTCTCGATCTCCCCAAGCTTGAAGGCCTTCATGCGCAAGATGACCTCGGCTAGATTGGACCGTTGAATCTCTGGCATGGTGAACCGTGGTCGCTTGTCATAATCCTCCTCGGAGTAGAGCCGAACGCATACGCCATCCTGAACACGGCCCGCACGACCCGCGCGTTGATTGGCGCTGCTCTGTGAAACGTCTTCAACAGGAAGACGCTTGGTTCGATTTCGGGGATTGTATCGGCTGATGCGAGCTAGACCCGTGTCGATGACAAAACGGATGCGAGGAATGGTGATGGAGGTCTCTGCTACATTGGTGGCCACGACCACGCGTCGTTTCCGGCCGGGTGAGAAGATGCGCTGTTGTTCGGCGGCGGGCATTCGACCGAAGAGCCCGAGCACTTCCATGCCGGAGCCAAGACGGCGTTCGAGCAGATCGCAGGTTTCACGGATATCTCTCTCCGTCGGCATGAAGACGAGGACGTCGCCCTCATTGGATTCAATGAGGGCATCCTCAACAGCGGAAACCGTCGCTTCGATGAAATCGCCGTCAGCGGCTGCGGGGATCGGCGCGTAGCGGATATCGACTGGATAGAGTCGTCCAGAGACCTCGATGATCGGCGCGCCACCAAAATGTTGAGAAAACGCCTCCGTATCGATGGTGGCCGAGGTGACGATGAGCTTGAGGTCTTTTCGCTTAGCTAGAAGTCCCTTGAGGTAGCCGAGGAGGAAATCAATGTTGAGCGAGCGCTCATGGGCTTCATCGAGGATGAGCAGCGAGTAGTTTCGCAGCATTGGATCGCCCTGGATTTCTGCGAGCAGGATGCCGTCGGTCATGAACTTGATCCGCGTATCACGACCGGTGTCATCATTGAAACGCATCTTGCAACCCACCTCGCGGCCCCAGATCACATCGAGCTCTTCCGCTACACGTTTGGACACGCTCATGGCGGCCACACGACGCGGTTGGGTGCAGCCGATTTGGCCACGCACTTCGGGCAGAGCTTCGAGGCACATTTTGGGGAGCTGCGTGGTTTTTCCGGAGCCTGTTTCGCCTGCGAGGATGACCACTTGGTGATCGCGAATAGCCTGCACAATCTCCTCGCGGCGCGCGGTGATGGGCAGATCTGCGGGGTAACGGATCGACGCAGGCATCACAGCATTCTCTGCCTGACGGCCTCAAATAGAATCGCGGCACCAGCTGCCGCTACGTTGAGTGATTCGACAGGCGTGTGCAGGGGAATGCGCACGCTGGTATCACACTGGCTTTTCAAGCTCGCGCTCACACCCCGCGCTTCATTGCCGAGGATGAGCATCGAGGGTTGACGCCAATCCTGGGCGAAGTGAGTGATTTCCCCATCACCCGAAGCGATCACGGTTCTCACTCCCCGACTCCGACATGCGCCAACCGCACCCGCGTCAGTCACCCCGGAGATGATCGGTAGCCTGAATGCTGAGCCCATTGAACTACGCAATGACTTCGGAGAAAAAGCATCGGCTGAGCCAGCGAAAGCCAAAACACCCGTGCAGCCAGCAGCCTCAGCCGTCCGAATGAGCGTGCCGAGATTCCCTGGGTCTTGCACTCGATCCAATCCCAGTAACAGCGGGCACTCACCAGCAAAAAGATATTCGAGCGTTGGCCATGGACGCTCTGCGATGAGAATGATGCCCTGCGTGGCCACTGTGTCACTGAGCGACTCCAATACCGACTCAGCAACGTGAGAAACAGGACAGGTCAATTTTTCGATGAGTGCCAGCATGACCTCTGTAGGTTCTGGGGGCACGAAACAGTTATGAAGTGTTAGACCTGAAGCGATGCATTCTGCGGCCAGTTTTTCACCCTCGACGAAAATGAGATCACGCTCCCGCCCATCACGCACGCTACGTGCGTTCTTGATGCTGGCATTGGATGAACTGGTGATGATCATTTGAAAAAAAGAGGGGTGTTAGGATTACTCCACCGGAGCGTTTTGGTCCATAGCGAACTCAAGCCTCCGCATCTCAATGTCATTAATTCAATCCAACCGCCGCTCTTTTATTCAGGTCATGCTCGCCGCTTGTACTGCACCTTGGTATGTGCCTGCATCGGTTTTGCGAGGAGCGTCTGCCCCCTCCAACAAGATCACTCTGGGAGTGATCGGTGCGGGTGCGCAGGGCACTGGTGATATGCGAGCCTTTTTGAATCACGATGAAGTGCGTGTGACCGCCATCTGCGATGTCAACCAAGGCAATGTGGATCGCGCTCGAGGTCATGTGCGTGAAAAGTACGGAAGTGATGACGTGAGGATTTTTTACGACTTCCGTGAGCTCAATCGCGATTCAACCATCGACGCCGTGTTGATGGCATTGCCCGTGCATTGGCATAGCATCCCCTCGACGGATGCGGTGCTTCAGGGAAAGCATATCTATCATGAAAAGCCCATGGGAATGTCGGTGGAGGAATCCAAGCATGTTCGTGCGGCCGTGAGGAAGAAGGGGGTCGTTTTTCAGTTCGGCACCCAGCAGCGGTCAGACATGAAGTTCCGCTGGGCCTGTGAGTTGGCACGAAATGGCAGGGTGGGAAAACTCAAAGAAGTCCAAGTCGGAGTCGAGGGTGGCATCGAGGTCGAGACGTTCGCTGAGGAACCGGTGCCGAATCAGGTGGACTGGGAGCGCTGGGTCGGCCCCGCTCCGTGTAGCTCATTCAATGGGAAAAAGCTCCAGCGCAGATTTCATGAAAACATGACATCCTTTTCCCTCGGCATGGTGTCGTGTTGGGGAATCCACCACCTTGACATGGCGAATTGGGGAAACGGTACGGATGCAACTGGACCTTCAAGCGTGGAAGGCGCTGGCGAGTTTCCGAAGGGCGGTAGTTGCGATGCCGTCTTGAAATGGAAAGTGCGCTATGAATTTGCCAACGCCGCGCCGATCACCTTCGTCAACCAAGGAAACGAAATCGGTCACGGCGTGCGGTTCATCGGTGAAAATGGATGGGTGCACGTGGTGCGCGGTCAGATCAAAGCCAGTGATGAGAAAATCCTGCGCGATCCGCAAAACAAAATGGGAACCATGCCAATCTCTCTCGATCCTGAACTCGCAGGCTGCTGTGGTGGAGTCAAAGAGCCGGGAGAACGGATCGGTGGCACCGATGATCACACGCGGAAGTTTGTCGATGCCATCCTGACTCGAACAAAGGCCAATGCGGATATTGAGACAGCGGTGCGTTCAGACACCCTTTGCCAGTTGGCACTTCTTTCTATCAAGCAGTCGGGAAGATTGGGTTGGGATCCGGTGGCTGAAGATTTCATCGATCATCCCAACGCTAGTGCACTGCTCAAAGCGAGGCCGTTTCGGGGCGATTGGAAGCTGCCTGAAATTGGCTGAGCTAGGAACCCTTTTTGAGCAGGGGGCGCAAAGTCTCGTCGAAGTTGGTGATCGATGGTTGCATGGCGAGGATCACGCCGTCCGCGCCGATGAGATAATGGGTGGGCCAGCTTCGAATGTTCCAGACAACTGAGATGGGCCCGGTGGAGCTTCCGTCTGAAAAATTGGGCCAGGGCAGGGGCTCTTTTTTGAGGAGGGTGGTCAGGTCGGAAGGCAGATCACTATTCACTCCGACCACGGTGAATCCTTCAGGGCCCAAACGTGTGTGGAGGTCTTGAAGGATGGCAAAAAATGATGGCAGGAGTGGCACCAACCTCCCCAAAAAATCAAAAGCACGTCCTTGCCTCGCTAGTTAATTAGCTTGAGGTCTGCATTTTGGGCGCGTTTGCCTTCGAGTTCTGGCACGATTTTTCCAATGGCGAGATTCTCCATTTCGAATTGAACTGCGACAGGGTGATTGGCAGGTTTGAACCCACGGTTCGTGGCGTCAGGGTATGAGGCGATGACTTCCTGGAAACATTGCTTTGCTTCCTCTTGTTCGGCCATGGCTTTGGGGGTGCTCAAATTGATTGAAGCATTGAACAAAAGGGTTCCGAGACCATGGAGCGCCGTGCAGCGATCCTCTGGATTTTCATTGGTGCTGATGATGGCTCGCAGCACCGGTTCCGCGAGGGTTCATGGAGTTCGGTGGAGCTCCTGAGAAGCCTACCAGACTCCTGGGCTCCCTGCATATCGGGTGCGGATGAGGTCCAGAGCTTTGGCCTTCACCGCATCGGTTTCATCCATGGCTCCGGCGGCGAGAGCGAGAAGCTTGGTTGCGCATGCATCAGGCTTGGGTCCATTGGCTCTGAGTTTAGCCCGCTCGGCGTCCGACTTCGCGCTGGAGAGACTTACAATCATCGACCGCACGGAAGTGTTGAATTGCTCAATGATTCCAGTCACCTCCTTTTCGACGACCGTCTCGGCCATGGATTTCATGGCCAGTGCGGGAACGAGAAGCAGAAGACTCAAAAAGGCGCGGTTCATTCGGCGGCAAAGGTGAATCTAGGCGTGCTTCCTTCGTCTGCTGGCACTGCCACCGAACCAGGCGGCTGCGAGTGCGACTAGGAATGCGCTTCCGGGTTCGGGGACCATTTCGAAAGCGGCGTAAACATTGTCGTAGTAGGTAACCGGCACGTCAGGATTACCCGGGACGGAGTTACCGTAAAGCACGGTCCTTGAGTTGATGGAAAAAGTCTGTGCAGCGAGGCCGGTAGAAGGGGCCTCAACTCGATAAGTCTGTCCGGCGATGAGACCATCAAGCAGGATATTGAAACCTCCGGCGGAATTGGTAGCACCTGATTTCACGAGGGCATTGGTGGTGTCATTGTAAACGAAGAGTGCTGCGCTAGCCACACCTTCTCCCGGTGTGTAAAATTGATCATTCAAGACCGTGTCAGCATAGACCGAGCCGGTGAGAATGGCATCCGCCACATAAGTCAGCCCTACTTGTCGAAACTGGCTGGCAAAATGCTGCGTGGTGACGATCGGGCCTGTGACATTCACTTTGCCAAAGAGCGATTCCGTCTGAAAACCGATGCCGATCTCCTTGTAGTTCTCGAACATCAAATCCAACCGGTGTGAGGCCGGATTTTGAATGCCCGTGCCAAATCCGTTGCCGGGGTTGGTGTCGTCGTCACCCCAGTCGATCGCAAAGGCGGCATGACCATGAAAGGCGTTTTCCGTTGTGGCGAAGAGGGCCTCTCCGAGTTCCAGATACTGTGCCGTGTAACCGCCATTGAGGATCCGACTATCGAGGGTTTGCCCATCGAGATCGTGGGCTTGGGTATCCAGATTCACCATCACGTTGGAATAGGTGACGGCGGTATTGGATAGCAGCCCATTCCAGGCCAGAGCGGAGGCGGGTGTGAGCGACGTCCATTGACTGGCCAGAGTCGAGGCACTGGTGCCGTAGTAGGCGAGAGCCTGCCTGACGAAAGGGTCGTCCGAGGAGGAAGGGGCAAAACTGGTGCCGGGGACTGAATAATTGGTTAAGTTTTCCAATTCGGCAGCGGGGTCGATCCGCATCCGATTAATTAACTCCAGCCAGTATTGCTGCACATTCGTCGGGTCCGCAGCAGAGGCAGACTGGTCAGCCCAAAGGAAAATGGCGATCCCGAAACGGACGGCCATTTGAGTGAGTTTGGAAGGCTGAATTGCCATAACTTCCAACAATAAGATAACTGAATCGAATAGCAATCACTAGGGAAACGCTGATTTAATCGGCGCGACAATCAGGAGCAAAAAGAAGTTGCGCGGTGGGGTAAGTTCACAGGCATGGAACGACAACTGAGCTTTGCCCAACAGGAGTACGCGCGGAAGAAAAAGACCACGCGGCGCGACAAGTTTCT
>CAMBPV010000026.1 GCA_945869695.1 Prosthecobacter debontii | reverse complement strand
AGGGCCCCACATGAAAGGGGTTATGAAAGGGGTCATGAAAGTCATGAAAAATAGCTGCCAGGCACACAGGTGAAATATGTTGATTCTGAGCGTTCTCGATGATTCGATTCCTGTCATAAGCAGGTTGCCCGCAGCCGCGGCGCCGCTGCTGCACGCGAGGACGGGCTCAACTGGTCTTACGGATACAATTCTCTCGGAGAGGTCACCTCCGCGAGCCGGGGGAATGACAGCTTCGCCTACGCCTTTGATGGGATCGGTAATCGCACCTCGATGACCGAAGGCTTTCTGGTGACTTCAGGAAATCAGGTCCACGTGAAAGGGGTCAGGTGTTTCATGTTGCAGGATTCCAGAAATTCGACTCGCACGAGTCATGCCCAGACAAGTTCGCATCCAGCACGCCTGCGCGGTTTACCAAGTGATGGCGCGTGGCGACAGGTAGGAAAGGGTTAGGCGGTTGCTTTGGCTTCCGTTCATCCGCAGAGGCATGAGTTCTAGATTGGCGATTCTTGACAGATCGCGTTGGGGAACCGATGAAGCTAGCCTGAATGATTCATGAGCCATCTCCTGCAAACGCCGGAATGCCCGTGTCTGCGGCGTTGGGCTTGTTTTGAAAGGCATCGAGCATTTACGATCCCTGATAGACCTATTCAGGATCTTCCGTCACCTCTTTTCAACTCAATCGATTCCCATGAAATCCCTCCTGCTTTTTTCCTTCCTTGTTCTGAGCTCCTCATTTTTAAAAGCGGAGGAGGTGAAGCCGTTGAAGGTTCTGATGGTGACTGGTGGATGCTGCCACGATTACGAAATGCAGAAGATGATTCTCCAAACAGGGATCATGGCGCGGGCGAATGTGGAGTTCACGGTGGTGCATGAAGAAGGTCCGGAGGGAAAGAAGGACAAGTCCCACCGGATCAGCATTTATGAAAAAGCGGATTGGGCCAAGGGATACGACTTGGTTCTGCATAATGAATGCTTCGGCGCGGTGACGGATGTGGCCTTTGTGGAGCGGATCGCAAAGCCGCACTCGGATGGCGTGCCGGCGGTGGTGCTGCACTGCTCCGCCCACAGCTACCGCATGGCAGCCACAGATGCCTGGCGGCATGTGGTGGGGATGAAGAGCATGAGTCACGAAAAGAATCGCGATCTCAAGGTCAAGAATCTCGCAACTGAGCACCCGGTGATGAAGGGGTTCCCGATGGAGTGGTTGGATAAGGCGGATGAGCTTTACAAAAACGAGGTGCTTTACTCAGGCTTTGTTCCGCTGGCGAAAGCCTATGGCGAGGACACGAAGAAAGATCATCATTTGATCTGGGTGAACACGAACGGCCTCGGCAAGGTGTTTGGCACGACCATGGGGCATAACAACAGCACGATGGAGGATCCGGTGTTCCTGGATCTCGTGACGCGCGGTCTTCTCTGGGCCTGTGGTAAACTGGATGACCATGGAAAACCAATGCCGGGCTACGAAGCGAAAAAATAAGGACTCGAAAAGCGGGTTCTGAATCGACCCTCGAGAGTAAATCGGTCTGGTATCGCGGTGATGGCGTGGTTCGTTTGCAGGATTTTGACCGCAGCAGCGTTTGGTTCTGTCATGAAATCTCATCGTTTGTTCCTCTCTCTTTTTGCATGCACGGCCCTCAGCTATGGGGCGGATGGTGTGGGTCTGAAAATTGCGCCTCCAGCGGATGCAGAGGTGATCATCGACGGCACCCGCGAGATGTTGGACGCCAAGTGGACCTACTGGGAGGGGCCACGTTTTGCTTCAGCCCTGCCGATCAAATGGAAGATCGTGGATGACATCGTGGATGGAGGTAACTGCCTGATGACGGACGATCGCGCGGGTGATGGTGGAAAGTATGGCGCGGCGGATATTGTGACGAAAAAAGCGTACCGGGATTTTCGGCTGCATATTGAGTTTCTGGTGATGAATCCGAGAGGAAACAGTGGGGTGTATCTGCAAAACCGGTTTGAGATCCAGATCCAAGAAGGTGACAAGACGAAGCACGGGATGGGAGCGGTCATCAATGAAACCGAGTCACCTTACCATGCCTTCGCCGGACTGGGGAAATGGAATGCCTATGACATTGTCTTCCGCGCGGCTCGTTTTAAGGATGGCAAAATGGTGGAGAAGCCCTTGGTCTCGATGTATTTCAATGGCCAGAAGGTGCACACGAATGTGGCGATCCAAAAGGTCTGGGGTGGACCCAACTCGGGCGTGGATGGTGGCAATGATGGAGGCAAGGGAATCACCGACACGCCCCAAGGTCTCAAGCTCCAATGCGAAGGGCATGACGTGCGTTACCGCAATGCATGGATCAAGGAACTGGATCTGGTGAATGCGGACACTGATTTTTAGTCCGGACTCAGGCCCAACTCGGTCTTTCGGTTTCGAAAGTCATCCGGGTCTTTGTGATCGGGTGATCAAACGCAAGTCTCCAGGCGTGAAGCTGAAGGGGTGCCGACTCCGGACTCAGAGTCTGGGTGTCCCCCAGTTTTTGGCCAAGCAAATAGGCGGGATCTCCGCAGACGGGGAGACCGAGGTGCCAGAGGTGCACGCGGATCTGATTGGTGCGGCCGGTGATGGGGCGCGCGGAGAGAAGGGCGGTGCCATCTTCGAGGCGCTGCTGCACCACAAACTCGGTAAGAGCGTGCTGTCCATCCTCCTCGTCAATGCCATGGGTGCCGAGGCCGCCGGGTTCGGGGCTGATCGGTGCATCGCAGGTGAAGGTGTCTGATTCGGGGTGCCCTTGAACGCGAACGAGATACACTTTCTCAACTCGCCCCTGAAGAAACTGCAGCTGCAAGAGATTGGCAGAGTGTCGGGTCCGAGCGCATAGCACGAGTCCAGTGGTGTTTGCATCCAGGCGATGTACAAACTTGGGCCGCTGGGGTGCGTAAACCTCACCAAGGATGTGTTGGAGCGTGTTGCGATTGAATCGTCCGCTCGGGTGCATCGGCAAGGGGGCAGGCTTTTGCACGACGAAGAGAACTTCATCTTCATGCACGATGCGGATATCCGGATTCACGGGCGGTTCCGTGGTGCCCGGAATGATTTGCACGCAGCGCTCGCCTGCTTTGAGCAGGTAGTCGGCATCGATGACGGTGCCTTCACTGTTGATGAAGCGTTTTTTCTCGCACCGATGCAGCCACTCTTCACGGGCGATGTGCGGAAAGATCTCGCCCAAGAAATCGAGCAGAGTCCGGCCCTCAAATTCAGCCGGAATGTTCAGCGGTCGGCGGTTTTCATAGGGCGTGCAGCCGGGCAGGGGATGGGTAGCCGCGCGGATGGCTTCATGCCTCGTCGCGAGGTTTTCCTGCATGGCTTCCTCCGATGTTTTGAAGCAGTAAGGACATGAGATGCCAGCGACGAAGCGAGGGTCCTTTTGATCATCCGCATCCAAAGGTGTCTGGCAGGCAAAACACAGAGCAGAGTCGGTCTCACGCAGGCTGGGGTCCACGCCGACGCGTTGATCGAAAACAAAGCACTCGCCTTCGTAGTGGGCCTGACCGCATTCTTCGAAGTACTTTAGGATGCCGCCGTCGAGTTGGAAAATGTTTTCAAACCCTTCTTGCTCCATGAAGGGGCCAGCTTTCTCACAGCGGATGCCACCCGTGCAAAACATGACGATGGGTTCTTTTTTCAACGTCTCAGGCAAACCGCGCACGGCTTCGGGGAATTGGCGGAAGTGATCGATTTTGAAAGTGAGCGCGTCTTTGAAAGTTCCGAGTTTGACCTCGTAGTCGTTTCGACTGTCCAGAAGGGTGAGCGGTCTACCCTCGTCGAGCCATTGCTTCAACGTTTGTGCACTCAGCTTCGGTGAGGTGCGATGAGCGGGGTCGATGCCCTCGACGCCAAAGGAGATGATCTCTTTTTTGATCCTCACCAACATGCGAGTGAAGGGTTGGTCCTCGCTATCGCTGTATTTCGGGGTGAGGTCCTCGAGTCCGGGGATGCTGCGCAACTCCGTCAGCAACTTCTCAATGGCCTCCTGCGGCCCAGCAATGAAGAGATTGATCCCCTCGGTGCTCAGCAGGATGGTTCCCTTCAGGCCCCAGCTTTTGCATTGGGTGATCAGCCTTTCTCTCAGAGACTTGAGGTCTGTGAGGGTGGCAAATTTGTAGGCGGCGATGTTGGTGATGACGGGCATGAGCGGTGGGGATCTCCAACATAGAGACGATGGGGGCGAAACAACCTTTTTCCGATTATCCCGTGCGCAATGGCATATTCTGGGCCATGTGAGAAGGCTATGCCATTCACAACGCTGGGTCTGCACCCCAAAATTCTTCAGGCCGTCAAAGAAGCCGGATACACTGAGCCCACCCCGATTCAGTCTGCCGCCATTCCGCCCATTCTGGAGGGCAGCGACCTCATTGGCATCGCACAAACAGGAACTGGCAAGACGGCGGCCTTCACGCTGCCCATGCTCACGCGTCTGGCTTCGATCGTGACCTCGACCTCGCAGCGTGGAATCCGAGGGCTCGTCCTCGCACCGACTCGGGAACTGGCGGTGCAGATCGATGAAAATGTGAGAGCTTATGGCAAGCATCTTCCCCTTCGTGTGGCCACTGTCTTCGGAGGCGTGGGCGAGCGCGCTCAAATCGAGGCGCTCCGTGCTGGGACGCACCTCATCATCGCCTGCCCGGGTCGTTTGTTGGATCTCATCAATCAAAGGCACGCTGACTTTTCCGGTCTTGAGTTTCTTGTGCTCGACGAGGCGGATCGGATGCTGGACATGGGTTTTCTTCCTGACATCCGCCGCATCGTGAAACAGCTCCCGCAGCGTCGGCAAACGCTGCTGTTCTCAGCCACTCTTTCCAAGGAGATCGAGCAGCTCACGGGAGAGTTTTTGAGGCACCCGAAGACGGTTCAAATCGGGAAACGCTCAAATCCCGCCGAGACCGTCGCTCAGATGGTCTATGAAGTGCCGATGCATCTGAAACAGGGTTTGCTTTCCCATCTGCTGGAGGATCCGGCGATGGACAGTGTTCTCGTGTTTACCCGAACAAAGCACGGTGCGGATCGAGTCGCCCGTCGTCTGGAAAGTCTGGGTATCAAATGCGGAACGCTGCATGCCAATCGCTCCCAAAATCAGCGCATCCGTGCTCTGAAAGACTTCAAGTCTGGCGAGGTCCGCGTCTTGGTGGCGACTGATATCGCGGCTCGGGGCATCGATGTGGATGGAATCTCTCACGTGGTGAATTTTGACTTTCCGATGCACGCAGAAGATTACGTGCACCGGATCGGACGCACCGGGCGCGCTCAGACGATTGGTGATGCCATCAGCTTTGTCACGCCCGAAGATCACGCACCGCTCCGATCGCTGGAGCGTTTCATCGGACGCGGCATCGTGAGGAAGGTGGCTGAGGGATTCGATTACAAAGCCTCGCCCCCACCGCGCACGGAGGACGGTGAGCGCCGTCGTTTCGGTGGCCAAGGCGGTGGTGGGAGAAGCGGTGGTGGGAGAAGCGGTGGTGGTGGTCAAGGTGGGCAAAACCGCCAAGGTCAGCCCGGTCCACGAAGGTGGGGACGCTGAGTTGACTCAGGGACGGTTCCTGATTTTGCACAAAAGAAGAGGTAGAAGCGACAAGATGTGTCGTTTCCAGCTCGGGAGACAGTACCTCTCGAGCCGCCACTGCTTATGAAATCGATCCTTTTTTGCCTCGCCTCTGTTTTTGTTCTTTCTGCCGTTCAAGCAGCCGTCTTGCCCGAGGCGGCCAAGATTGACAGTCTCCTGGCTGCCGACTGGCAAAAGAACGGACTTCAGGCGAATCCGGTGGCCTCGGATGACGTGTTGGTGCGGAGACTTTATCTCGACATCGCGGGTCGGATTCCCTCGCTTCAGGAGCGACAAGATTTCATCGGATCCAATGATCCACAGAAGCGGGCGAAATTGATCGATCAGCTTTTAGGGAGCGATGGTTACACCAGCCACCTCTTTAATTTCTGGGCGGATGTATTGCGTCTCACGGACAATACCAAGGGCCGGATCACAGCTGAGGCTTACGAGGAATGGATGAAGAAGGAGCTCAAGGCCAACACGCCTTATGATCAACTGGTGAAAAAACTCCTGACCACCGAAGGCGGAGCGTGGGACAGCGGCAGCATCGGATTTTACCAGCGGGATGAAAACAAGCTCGATCATCTGGCTTACACCGTGCAGGTCTTCCTCGGCACCAGCATCGTCTGTGCGCAGTGCCACAATCACCCTTTCGACAAGTGGACGCAAAAGGACTACTATGGAATGGCGGCCTTCACTTATGGAATGGACACGAAGGGCGGGGCCAATGAAATCAAGCTTCCCAAACGCCAGCAGGGGACCAAGCAACTCCCCGAGTTCTTGGCCAAGATGTCGCAAAAGGATCGGAGGGCCTACATGAAGGAGCATCCTGAGGAGGTTGCCAAGCTGCGTGAAGAGGCGAAGAAGCCGATGGCAAGCACGGAGGACATGCAGCAGGCCCGCAAGGCGCTGGGTGATATCATGAAGCCTTTGCGCTACACCTCCATCAGCTACGATGAAGGCAAAAAGCCAAAGCTGCCCGACGATTATAAATATGCCGATGGAAAACCAGGCGAGACCATCGAGGCGCGCGCCATGTTTGGTCACGATGTGAAACCCATGGAAGGGCAGACTCAATTGCAGGCATTTGCCGATTGGATGACGAGCCCTGAGAATCCCCGCTTCACAACGGTTATCGCCAATCGCATGTGGAAGAAGGTTTTTGGCCTCGGACTGATCGAGCCAGTGGATGAAATGATGGACTCGACAGTGGCCGCCAATCCTGCGCTGATGGATTACCTCTCGCAGCTGATGATTGAGAAAAAGTACTCTCTCAAATCCTATCTCCGTGTGCTCTACAACACCGATGCTTATCAGCGGATGGCCAGCACTCAGGAGGTTCCATTGGGTGAGACCTATCACTTCACGGGTCCCACTCTCCGTCGAATGAGCGCAGAGCAAGTCTGGGATAGCATGGTGACTCTGACCAAGGGTAATCTGGATGGTTCAGTGGATGATGAGAACGCACGTCTCCACCAATACCTTGATGATTTGGCGATGTTCCTGAGCACCATGAAGGAGAAAGGTCCGGAAGGAATCATCGCTGCTGCCAAGCAGGGCATGGAGCAGAGAAAGGCGAATGATCTGAAGCTCGATGAACTGCGCGCAAAGATGGCTGCTCAAAAAGAGACGGGAACCGCCTCACCTGCTGATGCCAAGATGCTGGCCAATGCGGCAAACAAACTGCGCCGGGAGACCACCAATGATCTTCTGGAGAACCTCGTCGGAGAAGAGCGGGCCGAGGATTTGATCCGTGGCTACAATCCACAAAGACAGCAGACGAAACGTCCCGCGATCGATAAAGCGAGTTTCGCCAGCATGACCAAGGAACAAAGAAAGGATGCGATGCGGAGCAGTAACAACAACGTGATGACGGCGCGAGCCTCCGAGCTTCCGAGCCCTTCACGCCCGGGACATTTTCTACGCACCTTTGGCCAGAGTGATCGTGAGGTGATCGATAACGCCAACAAAGATGCGTCTGTCCCTCAGGCTCTGACCTTGCTCAATGGACCTGTGGCTGAGGCTCTGACCAGCCCGATCTCGTTGCTCAGTCAGGAGATCGCAAAAGCGGGTAGCACGGATCAAAAGGTGGCGCTGCTTTATGAGGCACTGCTGAGTCGACGCCCGACGAACAATGAGCGCGTGATGCTTTCCCGTGTGGTCGATGAGCGAGGTGAGCAAGCCATCCCTGACATCACTCACGCGCTCCTGACGGGTTCGCAGTTTCTTTTCATTCAGTAGTCCCCATTTTCAATCCTATGAACACCTTTTTGAAAACTGACGAGCCAACGCGTCGTGAATTCGTCCAGAGCATTGCAAAGACCTGTCTGGGAGTGACCGTGCTTCCCTTGATGGAGGGCAATGCTCGAGCCGCTTTTGAAGGCAGTTCAAAGGCCAAACAAGTGCCGACAGCGCGGAACGTGATCTATTTGTACATGTCGGGCGGCATGACCCATCTCGATACCTTCGGATGTGTGCCGGGTGCAGATACGATGGGTGACACCAAGTGCATCCCGACCAGTGCTGACGGTGTGCAAATCGGCGAGGGACTCCCGACAGTGGCCAAGCACATGCATCACGGCGTGATCTTAAACAGCATGACCAGCACCCAAGGTGCACATGAACAGGGGAACTACTTTCAGCACACGGGCTACACCCTGCGCGGCGCCACGCGCCATCCGACAATGGGTGCCTGGTTGCAGAAATTCCAAGGGAAGGGCAATCCTGATCTTCCCGGCTCCGTGGTTATCTCGGGTGATAGCAAGCATCCGGGAGGTGGCTTTTTTGAGGCTAGCTTCCAACCGTTGGTTTTGAATAATCCGAGCACGGGACTTCAACACAGCAAGAGGCTCACAAACCTCACGGAGACTGATTTTGACTATCGGCTCAATCTGTCTGCCAAACTGAATGCAACCTTCGAACAGACTTACAATCAAAGTGCTGTGCGGGCTTACTCGGACGTCTATAAGGATGCGGTGCGCGTGATGAAAAGCGCAGACCTGAGTGCTTTTGACCTCAGTCAGGAGTCGGGTGAACTTCAGAGCGAATATGGTGAGACCAATTTTGGCCAGGGCTGCCTCCTGGCTCGCCGTCTTGTTGAGCACGGTGTGCGATTTGTGGAGGTGAGTCTCGGAGGCTGGGACATGCACAATGACATTTACGCCCGGTTGCCGGAGAAGATCGGCGAATTGGACAAAGCTCTCGGAGCGCTCTTGAGCGATCTCGAGCGCCGCGGTCTGCTGAAAGACACGCTCGTGGTTCTCACGTCTGAGTTCGGACGCACGCCGAAGATCAATCAAAACTCGGGTCGCGATCATTATCCAAAGGCTTTCAGCTCCGTGCTTTGGGGCGGTGGTGTGCAGGGTGGGCAGGTTTACGGTAAGACTGACAAAGGAATCGAAGTGACCGAAAACAAGATCAATGTGCCCGATCTCAATGCCACCATCGGCTATGCGCTTGGTTTGCCTCTTGATCAGGTCTTGTTCTCTCCCACGAAGCGGCCCTTCACCATCGCGGACAGGGGGCAGCCTCTCACGAGCTTGTTTGGATGATGCGTCCGATGCTGGACAAGTTGTGCGGCCTCATGTAGGAAAGCCCTGCATGAAAATGAACTTAATCGGATGGCTGGCTGCGGCTGGGATTTCTCTTTCACTCCTGACTGCCGCTGAGGGCGATGGCTGGACGTCAATGTTCAACGGCAAGGATCTCAGCGGATGGAAATCCAATGACGAAGTGGCTGGCTCATTCACCGTCGAGGATGGAACGATCAAGGTGAGCAATGGTCGTGCTCATCTCTTCTACGTAGGGTCAGATGGGGCTGCTAAGTTCAAGAATTTCGAATTCAAGGCCAAGGTGAAGATCGCTGGAACCGAGCAGGGCTCGAACTCCGGCATCTACATTCACACCGAGTTCGAACCCACAGGCTGGCCATCCAAGGGCTTCGAGTGCCAGGTGAACTCGACCAAGCACAAGGATCCGAAAAAGACAGGTGGTCTCTATGCCGTGAAGGATGTCTTGAACACTTCACCTGTGCCGGATGACCAGTGGTTCGACTACTCGATCAAGGTCGAGGGCAAGCACATCACGATCGCGATCAATGGAGTCGTCACCAGTGACTGGACTGAGCCCGAGGGCTGGGACCCTGCTACAGCGCTGAAGAACATGCCGGGCCGGAAACTTGGTGAAGGCACCATGGCTCTCCAAGGTCACGACCCCAAGAGTCTCGTTTTTTACAAGGATCTCTACATCAAGGCTCTGCCTTAGATTGCTGGATCGAATGGGTTGGTGCATCTGACAGGTGCACCAGCCGGAAGCCCCTTTCATGAGCCAATCCCTCGACAGCAATCTCTCCCCCGTAGAGGTCAAATCATGGTTCGTGCGCGAGCGCAATGTCTTGCTCGCTCGCGCCAAGTTCAGTCCTCTCTACGTGGACTACTACCTTCATTTGATGCAGCACGGTATCCGCTATGAGGAGTCGGCTGATTTGATGCTGAAGGAAGCGCTTGCGGCCATGACCCTGCACCTTTGCTCCCGGCCCCAGGATGAGACCTGTGCTTGGACGATCAATCTGCAGGAGCCTTTGATGAATCTATTTGTCACCGGAGGAAGCAGGCCAGGTCGAGTGACGGGGCGGATTTTCACCGAGGACGTCAAAAAGGCGGATACCGACCTTTTCATTTCTCAAACGAGCCGTCCCGACCACCAGACCCGACAGAGTGTCGTTGCCTTTCAGGGCACGGACTTGTTTGTGGCCGCCGAGCTTTTTTATCAGCAGAGTGAACAGAGGCCGACGCGTCTTTTCCGTCTGCCAGATGAGGAGTTCTGGATGTTCACTGCCCAGCCTGACTGTGATCTTCCTTGGCTTGAGGGACTAACGGATGAGCACATACCGGAGCTTGAGCGTGTGGAGAGGCTATCGCTCCTTGAAACTCGGTTTTACGGTTTTGAATGCGGTTGCTCCGTGGATCGTCTGTATCCTCTGCTTACCCGGCTGCCGGCAGATGATCTCGCGGAGATTTTCAGTGATGGCTACGCGAAGATTACCTGTCCGAGGTGTGCGGCGGTGTTCAATACACCCAAGTCCCATTTCGAAGACTGGCAGCGCTCTGCGGCAAGCTAAAAAGCCTTTCCGCAGACTTGGCAGCGGAAGCGGCTGGAGACTCCATCCATTTCGTAGGACTTCGCACCGCACTTCGGGCAGGCTACCCACGCAAAATGGTGAACCAACCAGCGGGCCAAAACCCAAGCCGCGACAAAACCAATCAATGCTAGAGGAAGGAAGGGAAGTCGTTTCTCCTCAAGCCAGTCGCTAAGTGCGTAAAGGGTCGAAACCGCCATCACTGCGGCGAAGATCGGGCCACCAATGCTGAGGACAAAGTAGGCGGTGGGTTTCATAACTCGGGAGGCGGAGACTATTGAGCCAGCAAGGCCTCGGTCAAACCTTTCCTCATGGTTTCGATGGGCGCGGGCCGCTGAAACCAGAATTCAAACGAAATGGCTCCTTGGTGCAAAAGCAAGGTGCGTCCGTCGGTGTAAGCAGCGTTGGCGGCGGCGGCAGCTTGCCCCAGTGAGGTCAGCTTCCCGCCTGGACGGTAAACCATGTCAAAGACGCAGTGCATCTTGGTCAATGAATTTGCGGGGATAAACGTTTCATCCTCATCCTTCATGCCGAGTGAGGTTCCATTCACGATCAGATCAACATCGGGCAGGACGGCGCGCAAAGCGGCATCATTCCAACTCACGGTCTTCACAACCGTTGAGCCACTGAATGATTGAATTTCATTTTTGAGGGCCCGGCTTTTTTCTTCGGTTCGGTTCACCAAAAAAAGCTGGGGACAGCCCCCGAGAGCACACTGAACGGAAACCGCTCGACCCGCACCGCCACCGGCACCGAGGACCAGAACTCGGAGTTCAGAGACGTCTGTGCCAAAGGCTTCCTCCACTGAACGCAAAAAGCCGGGTCCATCGCTATTGAAACCGACGAGTCTGCCATCACGCACGGCAACGGTATTGACCGCGCCGAGACGACGAGCCAAAGGGTCCACCTCATCCACGGCGTCCAGCGCTTCGAACTTGTGGGGGATGGTCACATTGATGCCGATGAATCCCATTTGAGCCATTTGCCGCAGCGCGACTTCGACCGTGCCCTTCGGCACGAGGACGCGGATGTATTGCCCATCCAACCCGATTTCCCGGAGCGCCGGATTGTGCATCTGAGGCGACTTGGAATGACCGATGGGGTCGCCGATGACGGCCAGTCTCGCTGGAGGAATTAAGGTCTCTCCATTTGCTTGCCATTGGGCTAAATCTTGAAGGGTGTAAAAGTCCGGCACGATCTCGAACAGGGGGTAAGCAGACTATTTCGAAAGAGCGGGTGCCGTTGGCACGGTGAGTTCCATGACGACGGGGCGATGATCGCTCGCCTCATAAAACGTCCGCTTTTGATAAACGTATGACTTCTTGAAATCGATTTGTTTCCGGAGGTCTTTACTGACGAAAATATAGTCCAAGCGCGCATAGGAATCTGCGGCGTCCCAGAAGTGAGTCCAGACTTCGCCGTTTCGGTCCCAGACTTTCACTTCGTGCATCTGGGATGGTTCGGTGCGGCTGCCAATGATCTCTTCGATCGCCGGTTCATTTCGGTGCTCATTCAGGTCACCGTAAAGAACAACGTGAGTTCCAGGCGCACTGGCATGAATTTTGTCGATGTGTTGTTTCACCAGGTGAGCCTCATTGCGTCGCATCAGCGCCTGATCAGCCTCTGGGATGGTGCGCATGGATTTCAGATGAACCCCGAGGAAGCGAAGCGTGAACAGATCTGACACCTCCACCGTGGCGTCGAGGATGCCACGCTGGATCGGCATGGTGAGCTCGCCGATTTTGTATTCGAGACTCGTTTGATGGTTCGTGGCGGGAATCGGGAATCGGGAGAGGAAGCCCAGTTTCCGCGTCGGATCACCACCATGGGAAACGGTGTGGTGACCGAGGTCAACTCCCGCCTCAAGCAAGCGCTTTTGCAGGTCCTTCAGATCGCTTTCACCTCCAATTTCACAGAGGCCCAAGATATCAGGTTTGATAGCTTTGAGGATCGCGATGATAGCGCTTTTTTCTTCCTCGGGTTTATTAGCACCTTTGATGGTTTTTTGACCGTCAAAGCGGTCCATGGACAGCCAGTTTTTAACATTGTAGGTGCAGAACCGGATGGATTCCGCTGTCTTCTGCCCCGACGAGTCCTGAGCGCGGAGACCTGACGCGAAAAAGATCAGCACTGCCAGGGGCAATGCTGCCCGGGTCCACCCGGTCGAGCGAACTCCCTCACTGGGGGTTGGAGGTCTGCCGGGGGACACTGTGGACTCAATTAGTCGTGAGAAACCGGCTGGCGCTTCTCTTCGGGTGCCTTGATCGCGGGCTTCTCAACTTCATCGACGCTGCGGTGAAGTTCAGCTTCAAACTCATCCTTCGCTTTGCGGAACTCTCCCATGCTGCGGCCGAGGCTGCGGGCAAAGGTGGGGAGCTTTTTGGCGCCAAAAAGGACGAGAACGAGAACGGCAATGATCACCATTTCTGGCGTGCCGAGAGGTCCAAGGGCAATGATGGGGGTGTTCATAATGGTAATGGATACTGCTGAGACCGCCCGGACGCAACGCTGACTTTTTGCCAGTGAGGAGGCCAGGAGGGCCATGGGTTAATGTTGCGGTAACGTCTCACTGGCAGAGAGGCTAACATCCACCTTAACGAACGGGGCGTGCCGTTTCTTTGCACTCTTTTATTTCGATCCGGGAGGGGAAAACCAACGGCTCATCGCGGCACCTCCGTAGCCTGTCATTTCCAGATAGCCCTTCCCAGACAGCGGCTTCCCGGATTGATCGCCCTGCGCGGAAACGACTCCCTCCCAATAATGAAGCCCGGGACTGGAACTCGCAGTCATTTCTTGCTCGGGAAAAACGGCGCTCACGGTCAGTCGCAGCTGTTCACGGGGAATCTCGATCTGCCACGTCATCGGATACGAGCCCTGGGTGGCGGGCGAGGTCCACCGCTTATCTCCCGGTGTGAGTTTAAAGTCGTTCGAGTTCAGGGGTTGTTTGGTGCCATCCGCCGAGACGAGAGTGCCGGCGGTATGTGGGTCAGCGCTTCCGTCTGCCTTTCGCAATTGGAAGAGCATCAATTCGCGACCGTCCACCAATTGAATGGAGAGCCAGTCCCAGCCGCGTTGTGTGGGCTCCAAGAAACTGGTGCCAAACTCGTGGTCCATCCAACTCTCGCCGCTGACCTTGAAGCGCTCACCCTTGATCGTCAGTGTGCCCGCCGTGGGCATGCGAGTCAGGGAGTAATAGTGAGACGCATTCCCCTCCTGAGCTCCTTTTTGACTCAGGCCCTCTTTCCCATGAAAAACGGGCGGCTTCCCGGTTTGGAGTTCGAGACTGAGTCTGATCTCAGTGTTCTTTGCGGTGAGAACCATGGGACCCTTGCCCGTGGCGGACTGCGTCGCCGTCCAGTCCTCATTCCACACTTTCAGGTGATCGGCCGCCGCGCCTGCGAATCCAGGTCCAGCACGGTTCAAGCGGTCGTCGTGGTGGTGAGTGCTTTTTTGGATGTCGCTGATAGCTAGATGAGTCATCCAAAGATCGCGCACGGCCCATGGCGAGCTGAGCGGCGGATTGGGGGCAACGCCGATTCGGAAAAAGGTGAGCTGATAGCCAAATTGCCTCCCTTCATCGGTCTGGAGATGTCCGGTGTAATACCACCACTCAATTTTTTGTTGAGGGTGTGAGCCGTGATCTCGCGGGAATGCGAAGGGATAGCCCGCAACTGCAGGCTTCCACCCCGCCTCGGCCCCGAGGTCCGATGGGACGATCATGATCCACGCCAGATAGAGGAGACAAACTCGGTTCATGAGGAAAGGGAAGGGGGCTGGGGTGGCTGCCGGGTCGCGCGCCAGGCGGGGTAAAGGCCAGCCAGAGAGGTGGCAGTGATCGTGATCACGGTGGACGCAATGAGAAACATCCACGGGCAGTGAAACTGGATGCTCCAGCCGAAGCTCTGTGGATTGATCACATGAATCAAAACAAGCGAGAGCAGAAAACCAACGATGAGTCCGAGGAATTGACAAACGATCCCGAGAAGCCCGGACTCGATCAAAATCATGCCGCGGACTTGAGCTGCCTCCGCGCCCGCGATCCGCAAGAGAGCGATCTCCTTTCGCCGTTCCAGGACCAGAGTCAGCATGGTCGTGGCAATCCCGGCGATGGCCACCAGAACAGCGATCACCTCCAATGCCCAAGTGATGGCAAAAGTGCTATCAAAAATCCTCAAAACCTCGGCGCGCAGCGAATCACTCGTCATTGCAAAAAGTCGCGTCTTCGGCCCGAGATCCCGGAGTAAATTTTCTCTCACCCGCTCTGCATCGCTGCCCGGTTTCAGATAGACAGCGATGCCAAGCGGTGGCAGCTCGCCAAAGTGTTTCTGGAAGAACGCCTCGTCCATGGTGACGGTTCCCCGATCATTCGAGTAGTCGTAGTTGATGCCCACGATTCGGAAGCGTTGGGGGCCGTTTCGAGTTGGGAGTTCGAGGCTGTCCCCGATTTGGAGGCCGTTACGGAGTTGAAGGCTCTCGGAGATCATCACGTCTCCGCTGAGACGGGCCGCATCCAGCATGGGCCTCCAATCAGCCGGAGCCTTGAACGAAACGGTGCCGTGCTTCAAAACACTTTGAAAACGGCTCGCATTCACTTTGATCAGTGACTCACCGTAACTCACATCCAATGAGCGCAGCACGTCTGCGGAAACGACTTCAGGCTGGGATCTGATTTTCGCAATCGTGTCGGGTGAGAGAGAGGCAGCGGACGCGCTGCTCGCAGTGCCAGCGGGGCGGATGTAGAGATTTGCGCCGAGGGACTCGCTCACCCAAACGAGAACGGTTTGCCGGAAACTGCCCACCATGATCGCGATGGCGAGCGTGAGAGCCAGGCTCACCGCGAGCGTCGCCACGGAGACGGAGAGCCGATGCGTGGAAGCGGCGATCTCAGCCGCCGCGAGCCGTCCTTGAATCCCGAAGAAACGAGTCAAAAAGGCTTTTCCATAAGTGGCCGTGAGCCAGAGAATCGCAGGCGTGGCGAAGGCGACACCCAAGATGGCGCAGGCCGCCGAGAAGTATCCCCAAAGCGGAAGTCCACCGACGGCTGGCTGATACGCCGCCCAAGCTCCAGCGGCTAGAAGCGCCAAAGGAACAAACGTTTGCCACGGTCTCATCTTGAAGGCCTGGGCAGACCTCTCCGCTCCGCCCATGGCTTCCATGGGCTGTACACTCGAGGCCTCGCGGGCAGGAACGGCAGCGGCCAGCAACGCGAGTGGAATGGCGACGGCGAGTGCCAATCCGAGATGAGCGAGTTCGAATGGCGGAACGACGGCTGCGCGTGCGACATACAGCGTGCTCACCGTCGTCGAGGTGATGCCGACCGCCGCCTTGGCCAGCCAGCCGGAAAGGGCTGTGCCTAGCAAGGCGCCCGGCACGGCGAGGACCAAGGCCTCGCTCAAAAACAGACCCAGAACCCCTCGCTTCGTGACACCCAGCATCCGTAGCATCCCGATCTCACGGCGTCGGGTGATGACGGAGACCGAGATGGTGTTGTAGATCAGGAAAACGCCCACCACGAGAGCGATGGAAGAAAGCATCGTGAGATTGAAATGAAACGCGGCCAGCATTTTCTCCACCTGCTGGCTTCGGCGTGCGGGTCGCTCGACGGTCAGCTCGGGCGGAAGCCGTTTGGCGATGGCTGCCCTCGCCTCGTCGGTATCGAGGCCCTCATGCAAACGGAGGTCTAGCCGATCCACCCGTCCAGCGCGGTTCATCGCCATTTGTCCTGCTGCGATGTCCATGAGCGCGATGTTTCCATCCACCACTTTCCCGGGCCCAGTGTCAGCGATGAGGCCACTCACGATAAACTTTTCCGCGCGATCGCCCAGGGCGAGGCTGACCGAGTCGTGGATGCGGAGGCTGTGTCTAGCGGCTAGTTTTTCAGTTAAAATGATCGCATTCGGGGTGCCCAATGCTCGGAGTAATTGCATGGGCGAGACGCTGTCGAGCGCGGCTTTTTCAGCGCTCATCTGGTAGTCTCTCAGTGCCGGATCTCGGAGGGCATCAATGCCGAGCACGCGCAGCATTTCAGTTTGATCCCCTGCTAGTTCCAAGGTCGCATCTGCTTCGATGATGGGCGTTGCGATGCCGTAGTCCCTGAGCCAGTGGAGCTGCGAGAGAAATCGTTCATCCAGACCACCCGATCTTCCGCTAATCTCAAGAGCTGTGCGGCCGGAGACGGCGCTGATCGCCGTGTCGAACCCTCGAACGGATGATTCATTCGTGAGCCGTATCCCCAGGACGACGGCCACTCCGAGCGCGACTCCGAGTAACGTCACCAGAGCCCGTGCCGGTTCGCCCCTGAGGTGACGGAGAATGACAGTGCGGAAGAGCATCAGATTCTCACTCGATGATCTGCCCGTCCTTCATTCGCACCACTCGCTGCGCAAAGGAGGCCACCTGCGCATCATGAGTCGCCATGAGAATGGCGATCCCCGACTGCTCATTCAGTTCCCGCAGGAGTTCCAACACCAGTCCACTGCTTGCGCTGTCGAGACTTCCGGTTGGCTCATCAGCGATGAGCAGCGCGGGCCGGTGCACCACGGCGCGTGCGATGGCTGCACGCTGAGCCTCTCCTCCTGACACCTGAGATGGGCGATGGTCGAACCTCCGGCCAATACCGACTCGATCAGCCGTCGCGCGGGCACGCTCCTCAGCCTCTGAGCCGCGCACTCCGCCGAGGAGCAGGGGAAGAGCGATGTTTTCTCCGATGGTCAGCGTGGGCAGCAGATTGAAAAACTGGAACACAAAACCAATGCGCTCGCGCCGCAGAGCCGTGAGAGCGGCGTCTCCCAGATCAGCCGGTTCTGCACCCGAGATTCGGATGGAGCCTTCCGTAGGCCTGTCCATGGCACCGCAGAGTTGGAGAAGGGTTGACTTTCCGCAGCCGGAGGGGCCCATGATCGCCACAAAGTCGCCCTTCTGAAGGGTGAGGCTCACGCCTCGCAGGGCCTCGACGCGGCCTTCTCCGCTCGGGTAGCTGCGGAAGAGTTGGTCAGCAATGAGGGCGGGGTGCTCGGGCATCAAGAAGGGTTGGGTTATGATCGCACAAAGATTATCATGTCCATTACGGTTGAATTCAAGCCACGGCCTCCTTCAAACCGGGCCAGACACGGATTCAGATGCGTTTGTCGCTTGAACCCAGTGGCATCGAGCGTTTATGAATCCCTACGCATGACGCTTTTGGCCGCCCTTCCTGAACCCAGCCGCACAGGTGACATCCTGATGGCTTTTTTGAGTATCCTTTTCGAAGGGGCTCCCTACATCCTGATTGGCACGTTGCTCTCCGGTTTGATCGACGCCTTCCTGCCTCCGAAGCTCTTCGATCGGGTACTTCCGCGGAATAAAGTGCTCTCCACGCTGATGGCGGGATTCCTCGGGCTGATTTTTCCCGTGTGCGAGTGTGCCGTGGTTCCCGTGATTCGGCGCTTGGTTCAAAAAGGACTGCCCGTTTCATGTGCCATCACTTATATGCTTTCAGCTCCGATCATGAACCCCATCGTGGCGATCAGCACGCTCACGGCCTTTAAGGAGTTTCAGAAGGTCGATGGCCTCTCGACCTTGGGAAATGCGACCATGACGATCTCGCGCTTATCACTCGGTTATGTGGTGGCCGTGTTGGTCGGGCTGTTTGTGATTCGCTTCACCGCCGCACAGCTTTTGAAACCGTCGATCGTTGAGGGAATCAAGGGCACGGACGCAGATGAAGGGGGACACGCAGCAGGTCCGGATTTTAACACCAAGCTGGTGATGGCCATGCGCACGGCCATGCGGGACTTCCTCGACACGGCGATGTACTTTGCCATCGGCGTGGCCATCACCTCGGTCTTTAACACGCAGGTGAATCAGGCCGTTCTTGATCAAGTGGCTGGCCGGGAGTGGCTGGCCATTCCTTCGCTCATGGGGTTGGCTTTCATCCTGTCCCTTTGCAGCACCTCGGATGCCTTCATTGCCGCACCCATGGGCGTGTTCTCGAATGCGGCTAAACTCGCCTTCCTTACGTTTGGTCCCATGATGGACGTGAAGCTCCTCTTCATGTACTCGGCCGTCTTTAAGCGTCGGGTGGTCGTGTTCATGCTCATCGGACTTTTTGTGCTCGTCGGGGCGCTCGCGGTCCCTTGGAGCACGTTGATTCAAACTCTTGCGACTCCAAAGCCATGACCTCTTCGAAAAATTCCATTCATTTCATCAGCGTCGCCCTTCTGTTCTTGTGGGGGAGCGTGTTGCTCTACTTTTACGCGAGCGGACGCATCGTAAACTACCTCCCGCCCGACGGCATTTTTCGTCCCATGGTGCTCTTCTCGGGCATTGGATTGATCGTGCTCGGGCTTTTCAATTTAGCCACCACGCAGTACACCGGGGCGGAGTCCTGTGGTCACGATCACTCGCATGACCACGATCACACGCATGATGGATGCTGCGGCCACGATCATGACCACGGTCATGATCACTCTCACAGCCACAGCCACGATCAGGGTCACGAACACAGTCACGACCATGGTCACGCCCACGCTCATGCAGGGCATGATCATGCGCATGGGATCTTGGAGGACTCGGGTTTTGTCGGGCGCTGGGTTGCCATCTTGATCATCGCAGCCCCCGTTACCTGGGCCGCTGTCCGCACTCCCGATCAATACAGCGCCAATGCCATCATCAATAAGGGCCTGTACAATCAAAACTATGCGTCCACAGCCAGAGCGGATCAGTTTTCGCTTCGGGGTGACGACGCTGGAGCCAAGAAGACAGCGGCCATAGAATCCCAGCCTCTTCCTCCAGCGATCGCGGCTGGACAGGCAAAGGGGTTACCGGATGACCCTGTCAAAAAAGCAGCCACCGAGGTGGCGGCTACTCCCGCCAGTGGTGCCGCAGAGACCAAGAGCTACGGTGGCTTTACCCTCGCCGACTTGGAGGCGCAGGTGCCTCGGAGCAAGGACGGTAACTTCATCCTCGAAGTGCCCGAGATCTATTACACCGCCGGCGATAAAGAAGTGCAGGGTGTCTTGGCGGGCCAGTCCATCGAGACGATCGCCCAAGTCTTGCCCGAAAAAGTGAACAATGAGGATGGAAAACGACTGAGGATTTTCCGAATGCTGGTGCAGTGCTGCGCAGCCGATGCCAGACCCTACTCGATCCCCGCTCAGTTTGCGGAGAAAGCCCCTGAGTTCAAAGAAATGACCTGGGTGAAAGTGGTGGGCAAAATGGGATATAAGCAGGAAGGCGGGCAAACGGTGCCCATGATCGAGGTCAAAAAGATCGAAGAGACCACCGCACCTGACAATGCGATGATCTACTAGTCGGGCTCCTTGATCGAGCGGTCTCCCGACCCATTTCTCGAAGGATTGTTTTTAGCAAAAAAGGGGGGGCAGGAAAATCTGAAGCTCTGAATCTTTTTGCCTCAATCTTTCTGCCAAACTCAGGGCCGAGTTGAGGGTGATTCAACCGAGAGAAGAAGGTCCGACACCCAAAAAGAAAGGGGAACAGGATTGCATCCTGTTTTCTCCGAGTCTCCAAGTCCCCGGCGCAGCCGCCTCCGCGTGTCTCATTTCTCGAATCCTGCAACAGGTCGCCTGACCGCTATCAATTGGGATCTTTGATCAGGCGCGAGACGTCGTAACCGAGTCCGCGGGCTTTGGCGACGAGCGCCGCATAGTGGGGCTGTGGGATTTGGGGGGTGCGGGCCAGGAGCCAGAGGTATTTCCGGTCCGGGGTGCCCACGATGGCTTCCTGATAGCGGTCATCCACATGGAGAATCCAGTAGTTGCCCTCCTTCGGCACGGGAATCAGCGTCCCGAACCAGGTGTTGAAGCGCACGGCCAGTTGGGTGTTTTCCGGTGTGTTCAGCACCTTGGCGTCGCCACGGATGTCATGTTGCGTGCCATCGGGGCGGATTGCGATGTTGTGCACGGAGATCGTGCCATCCGGATTGCTTCCATACTCGGCGATCGCCGACTCATCGGTTTTTTGAAACGGCATGGGCAGACGGGCGATCTCATGCCAGCGTCCGGTGTAACGTTTCAGGTCCACGCTTTTGGCCGTGGCGGGTGCCGTGAGGGTGCTGGTTGGGGTGGAACAGGAGGCCAAAGCCAGTCCAAGCAGGAGGCCAACCGCCTTGCACGGAAGGGTAAGAGCTGCGGTGAGAAGATTCCGTTTCGGGTGGGGGGTCATGCCAAAGAGGTCAGGTGTTTCATCTTGCGGAATCTCCGTCTTTCCATTCATCGGTCGCAAGGATCGGGTGCCGCAGTCTGTTCAAGTTCGCGTCCCTTGGCAACTCTTTCTCCACGTCTCCGAATCTCCAAATACGAGATTCTGTCAAGAATCATATCCAAGTACCTTACCGCAACCTGATCTTACCGAGACCAGACCAAAAAAGATGCCAGACATTATGAAGGCCCATGGTGGGATTGGGCCGTGATCTATGTCGGGGCCCAAGTCACAAACCCAACTTTACCATCGCGATCAAAATAGATGATGATGTTTCGTGGTGGATAGCCCATAAAAAGACACCAATACTCACCATCCTGATGCTCAGGGACTTCGTCTCGTAGCCATTGTGGAAGTGAAGCAGCCTTAACTACTGTTGGCTCTCTCCCAAGAGTATCACGGACATGCTGCATGGTCTGGCCTACCCGTATGGTGCGAATCGTGTTCAGCAGGCGAGTGTCTCCTCTGATGGTTATCTCGTCCCACGAAAGCCAAAGAAGTGAAAGCACTAGGAAGGCGACCGTGACAGCAAAGAGGGCTTTCATATAGCGGCCGATAAATGTGCGCTCTGTTTCTTCGGCGAACAAATGAAAAAGATGTCTAACGAACTCGGTTCTCCTCACCCGAAGCTGCGAAGCGAGCCCTTCACTTTTTGTGTCTTTCGTGTCTTTCGTGGGTCATCCCTCCCGAATGTCGAACCACGAATGTGGAAGGCTGAAATCTGAAACTTTGAAGTTGGGCTCTGGGGTGGGGTGGGCTTCCTGACAAGCTAAAGCTTGAACAACGTACGGGGAGATCCTGAAGATGGTGATCTGTTGGACTTTGGGGGTGGCCACGCTCTTGCGAGCGCCGCTACGGGGGGTGAGGGCTGGGTTGCGAAGCCGCGAAGCGAACCCCTCACTCCTTGGGGTCACCGAACTTGAGGCCGCCCATGGCTTCGGCGGCTTGGGCGAGGTCGGCGATCCATTTTTTGAGCTGGGGATGCTGGGGATGCTGGGGATTCTCGCGGACGAGTTTGATGAGATTGGCGGCGGATTGGGTGGCGTCGACGCCTTGGTTGAGGAGGTCCAATGATTTGTCCCAGAGGAGCGCTTTGTATTCGTTGGCGCCCCAGGCGGCGAGTTCGGCGGGCTGACTGTTCATTTGGGCGACGGTGGTGAGGGCGCGGAGATACTCGTCCCAGACTTCGGGGAGTTTGGCTTTTTCATGGGTGCGATACCAGGGGAGGATCACGCTGGCGTAGGCGGTCCTGAAATCGGCAGGTGACTTGAGGCTGTCGGGCGGGGCGTCGAAGTAGGTCTCCAAATGGTAGGCCTGGGTGAAGAGGGTGCCCATCACGCCGCGCTGGAGTGCGGCCCAGGCGCCGTTCTTGCGCGGTCCTTTGCGTCGTTCTTCGACGTCGTCGTCCTCCCGTTTGGATTTTTTTCCGACGGTGGCGCCGGGTTTGCGCTCGGGTTTTTCGTCCTCGGCGGCGCCGTTGAGTTTGGGGAGCAGGGAGGCGACGTTTTGGACATCGATTCTGAGGGTGGTGACTCTCGCGGCTTCGTCTCCCTCCGTGCGGGGCTCGAGGAGCATGGCGAGCAGTTGAAGCTGGAGCCGAAAGAGGGTGGCGGAGCCTCCTTCTCCGAGGGAGGCGACGGCACGTTTTTGCCAGTCGCCGTTGGTCCGCTCTTCGGCTTCTTCTTTCGTGGTGGCGGGTTTCCGATCGAGGTTCACCACTTTGTAGCAGGCGAGGTAAAAGGACTGGGCCTCGGCATCGCTGGCAGCGGCTGCTTTGTATCGGGTGAGGGCGCTGGCGAGGAGGTCTTTTTTGGTTTGGGCGAACTCCTTTTGAACCTTGGTGATCTCGGCCAAGATCCGGGCGGTGTCCTCGTCTGAGATCGCGGGGGGTGGGGCTGGCTCCGTGATGGGGGGCGTCTGCCCGAGGGCGTGGCCGGCGATGAAGAGGGCGAGAGCGGCGAGGGTGGATTTCATGAGAGGCAGGCAAGGAGGTGCGGAACAAAAACGAGGAGTCCTAAAACAATGGCACAGGCTGCGGCGGCGAGGACGGCACCTGCGGCGACGTCTTTGGCTCTGCCGATGGCGGGATCGGACTCGAGCGTGATGCGGTCTGATAAGATCTCAATGGCGGTGTTCAAGGCCTCGGCCGAGATGACCAAGCCGATGGCGAGCGCGAGCAGTGCCCAATCGGTCTTGGAGATGCGGGCGAGGATTCCTGCGGTGAGAACGCAAATGGACACGGCCAGGTGAATGCGCGCGTTTCTCTGTGAGCTGAACAGGAGTGACAGGCCGCGGAAAGCGTGACGGAAACTCAATCCCAGTTTCTGAAGCGCCTCGGGCATGGTGGATGGCGTCTGAGTGGGGGAACTCAGATGGCGGGCTTTTCAGCGGGCTCTCCTGCTGGGGCGGGGGTCACCAGAGTGCGGAACTCTTGAAGCCAACTGACTGCGCTGGGGTGACCGGGTATTGATTTGATGAGCTCGAGCATGGCTCCCAGGGTCTTGATTTTTTCCGGCGCATTGGCGTAGAGGTATTGCAGGCTTCTCCAGCGAAGCAGCGGGAATTCGTCCGTTTTCCAGATTTCGAACTCGGGAGCTGGCATCGTTCCCTGACGGTAGGCGACTTCCGCATTCACGCAGGCATCCCACTGGGCTGCGAGTTCCTCAGGCTTCTTTTCGGCGACATAAGGGAGAATGGTGGAGGACCAGATCTGCTGAAAGGAGGTCGGAGAAGCGCTCCAGTTCTCGGCGGTGAGGTAACGCTCCAAGCGCAGGGCTGAGATGATGGGGTTTCCGCCGCCACCGCCGCCGCCGCCTCTGCGGCCGCCACCGCCGCCGCTGAGGTATCCCCCGGCGCGTCCTTTCAGCTTCTCGGCGTTTGAGACCACGTCCTGCACATAGGACTTTAGCTTCGGAAGGAGAGGACCCACGTCCTTGGCATTGCTGGCCTCCAAACTGAGGATGAGGTATTGAAGTTGGAGCCGCACGGCGGTTCCAAAATCGCCGTTTTCATCCTCGTCTTTGGTTTCCTTGTTGCGCTCGGCCTGACGCTCCATCTGCTCTTTCTGGCGGCGCTCTTCTTCGCGGCTGAGTTCTTTCCGCTCGATGTTCACTTCTTTTTCGCACTCGGCGTAGAGCGCCAGGGCAGCGGCATCACTGGAGGCACCTTTGCGGAGGCGTTCGAGTGCGGAGCCGAGGGTGTTCCCGCGCAGGTTGGTGATGGTTTTCTCCAGCTCTTCCAGTTGCTTGGTGACGGCTGCGATCTGTTGCTCGGTCAGCAGGCTGGTGCTGGCCTTGGGCTCAACGATGGGTGTCTCGGGTGTCTGAGCAAACGCAGGGACGGAGATGCCGAGAATGGAAAGCAGGGTCAGGGTGGTGCGCTTGGACATGGCTGGGATAGGCGGTTCGGGTTGGAACGTGCCGGAAGTGTAGAAGTTTTGACTCATTTTGCAAAATGTGTGTTTTCGCCCAGACGTTGGGCATGGTTGAGATCCATCTCGTGAGAATGTCAGAATCAATTTGCGTGTTCGCTAGGCGCGTTCTAAACTCAATTCGCTTCGGAAGGAAGATCCTTCCGGCGAACTGGTGAGATGGCTGAGTGGTCGAAAGCACATCTTTGCTAAAGATGCGTAGCCTTATCCGCTACCGAGGGTTCGAATCCCTCTCTCACCGCCACTTTATCCTTCGGTCTTTTTTGACGAGATCAGCGAGACGCTGACGGAGCTTTTTAAAACGGTGGCCACGACCAGCCAGAAGACGGGCGCGATGACGACAAAATGCCTCGGCAGACCCGATGGAAGCGAGCTGCCGCCCAAATAAACCAGCCCCAAAAAGGTGAGAAACCAAATCTCGGGCGGCACGGATCGGGGACTGCGAAGCATGAGACCTCCCGCCAAGATCCCGAGGAAAAGAAGCGGGACATTAAACAGGATGATGGGCAGGGGACCGAGCTCCTCAGGCCGAAACGAGCGCGGAAATCCGAAAAGGAGTCGTGAGATGTTGCTGATCCAGTTGATGAGGGCCTGTCGAGGTGCCTCCTGTAACTGGCGCTTGGCGGCAGCGGCGAAGAGGCCATCCCGCTCAAGCGGGGGGAGCTTATAGATGCTGCGGATGAAATCGCCGTGATGCGGGGCGAGATCTGGCAGTGACATGGCGTCCTCGTAGCTGAACCAGTGACCGTTTTCACCGGGGTGATGACTGGTCATCCAGTAGAGGAGCTCGCCGCCGCCCGTGGACCAGCATAGGTTTTGACCGGTGAGTCCTTTCGTGTAGCTGAGGTAGGGGATGCAAAAGGCCAGCGTGAGCGCCGAAATGACGGCGACGCGTGCGAGCTGAATGCGCCAGATTTTGATCAGGGGAAGCAAGGCCAAACTGGCGATCAACATCACGGACGCGACGTGCCCGAAGATGACGCGAGTCATGATCAGGGTGGTGAAAAGGAGGGCCGTGAGAACCATCCACAGCCAGGGTGTGCACGGACGACGCAGGGTGGTGGTCAGGCTCCAAGCCAGAGCCGAGAGGCAGAGCACGGTGAGGGGCTCCGTCATGAGGTAGGGGCTGACTCTGAGAAAATTCGGGTGCAAGGCCAAGAGGAGACTGGCTGCGATCGCCCAGCGGCGTCCGGCGTATCGCAGAACGGTGAGATAGATGAAGACCGCAGCCCCTGACATGAAGAGGGCATTGAGGAGCCGAGCCCAGATCAATGATGCCTTTGCCGCCACGATGGGTGCGAGGACGGCGGGGTAGGCGGGGCCGTTCAGAATGTCGGGATTATCCCTCTGGACATAGGAGCCTTCCAGCATCCAGGTCGCTCCGTCGAGGTAGCGCGCTTCATCCCACACCAGCTGGTCGGAGTGACACAGCCAGGAGAGGAGCGCGTAGAGAGCAAAGGTGCCTGCCGCCAAGGTCAAAGGGATCCAGCGGGGGCTGAGTGCCTTCGATTCGGGTGGAGGGAGGGTCGGCATGGGGTCGAATCACAAGAATTACTGTGATTTATCAAACTTTCGGGGCATTCGAGACCCTTGCAACGGCAAACTGCGCCGGATTTACCTCCGCATCCCATCCGCCAGCAGGCCGCTGCCGCAGGGAACGGGGCAACTTTGGAAATCAGGCGTGAGCGCAGCCCACATGCGGCGGACGGCCTCCGCCAAAATGGCCACGTCCCCGCGGGCATCATGCCGACGCACCCCGTCACCCCGAAGCTGGAGTCTCTGCATCACCGCATCGAGCCCATGACCGCCACGGCCTCCCCAAAGCTTACGGGAGAAGGCCATCGAATCCACAAAACCCACCTCACGGGTGCTCAGTCCATGCCTTGAGCAGCTCTCCCGAATGAAGGGAAGGTCAAAGCGCCGCCCATTGTGAGCGATGAGCATTCCTGAGCCTGCGAACTCTGAAAAAGCCGTGAGAGCTTCAGCCGGTGGTGGTGCATTCCGCACTTGGTCATTGGTGATGCCGGTGTAGCTCGTGATGAAAGAGGAGATCCGCCTGCCGGGGTCCACATAGGTGGAGAAGGCGCTCTCCTCCAAGATCCGTCCGCCCGACATTTTGACGGCGGCGATCTGAATGATTTCTTCCGAGTAGGGGGAGAGACCCGTTGTTTCAAGGTCGAAAATGACAAGGTCCATAGAGAGAGCGATGGTCCCATCCGCTGGAGCTGCAGGGAAGTCAACCTTCACTCATTGGTTGTCTTTCCATCTCTCATTGCTAAGTTCATTTCCGTTGAGCTTGATCAATGGGTTCCGAGCAGGTTCGGGGCTCTCTGGTTTAGCTCTGTGCTCCATCCAACCTTTCTCTTGGTGACAACAAAACTCCCTCCGGTCAAAATTGGCAACCTCATCATGGACGGCGAAAAGCCGGTGTTCATCCTCGGCCCGTGCGTGATCGAGAGCGAGGGCTTCATCCGCAATGTGGCGGCGCAGATCAAAAAGATCGCTGATAGCGTGGGTGTCCGATGGGTTTTGAAGGCCTCGTATGACAAGGCGAATCGGACCTCCATCGACTCCTTCCGAGGCCTGGGGTGTCAGAACGGCTGCGCACTCCTGGCCGAACTCGGTGCTGAACTCGGTGTGCCGGTCACCACCGACATCCACACGCCGGAAGAGGCCGTCATCGCAGCGGATTACATTGATCTCCTTCAGATCCCTGCGTTTCTCTGCCGTCAGACGGATCTCATCGTCGCAGCTGCTCAGACTGGACGGACGGTGAACGTCAAAAAAGGACAGTTCATGGCTCCCTGGGACGTGGATAACATTGCCAAAAAGCTGAGAGACTCGGGCTGCGAGCATTTCATGTTCACGGAGCGGGGAACCACCTTTGGTTATAACAACCTGGTGGCTGACATGCGCTCTTTGTATTGGATGCGTGACCTGGGGCACCGGGTTGTTTTTGACGCCACCCACTCCGTGCAGCGGCCCGGGGGACTGGGCTCGACGACGGGAGGCGACGGAAAACTCGCGCCCGTCCTCGCCCGCGCAGCCGTCGCGGCCGGATGTGATGGAGTTTTTATGGAAACTCACCCTGAGCCAGATAAAGCGTTGTCGGATGGCCCAAATCAGATACCGTTAAGCGAGCTGGCTGGAGTTTTGGAGCAGCTAACGAAGATCCATGAAATCACTCGAACCAACCCCTAAAGCTCCAAAAGCCTCTTTTCCGCCTCGGTTGGTTTTTCTCCTCGTGGGTCTTTTGAGCGTAGTGTCAGCCTCGGGGCAGACCGAGAAAAAAGCCAGATCTGAGAAGAAAGGGAAAGCCAAGGCCGAATCGGTCAAAGGGGTGGACCCTGCCGCGGCACCTGTGAATGAGATGAAGGCCTTCGGTGACATGATCCCGCTCGGGAGCCGGAGCCGGGGATTTGTGCTTCCGACGTTCGAAGATGGGAAGCCCAAAACGCTCGTCACTGCGGATGCGATGACACGGGTGGATGAAAGTCGGCTTTTTGCAGAAAAAATGATCATCCGCATGTATGGCGATGTCACAGCACAGGATGTTCGGATTGATTTGAAAACCGGCACTTACAACATTGATCAACAGGTGCTCAGCAGCAACGAGCGCAGCCGGGTAAGCCGGGCGGACTTTCAGATTGAAGGGGATGGCATGGTTTTCGATACCAAGACCTCGCAAGGAAAGATGGTCGGGAATGTTGAGATGGTGATTCATGACATGAAGGCGCTCGCCAAAAACATGGCAGCACCCGAGGCAGAACCGAAAGCGGAATCCACCCAGCCCGCCGCCGCAGGCAAACCCGCCGCCCCGAAACCATGAAGCCGTTTTACACTATCGTTGCCCTCCTCGCGCTCGCTTCTCCCGTTTTGGCTCAGTTGAACAAGGTGTTCGAACGGATGCGTGAATCCAAGGAGGTCAATCGCGATACCACTGAAGCGGCTGCCCGCCTGGGAGCGGCCATCACGGGTCGATCCGCGGTCGAGTCCAGTTTGAATCAAGCCAAATCGCAGGAAGGGGCTCAAACCTCTCGGATCCAAAAGGCTGAGGCGGATCTCACGCTTGTTCCTAACCCGCGGGAAACGGCGCTCAAGGAGCAAGGCGAGCGCTCCATGGCTGCGGCGATGAAAAATGTGACGCCAGAGGCTGAAATACTGATCGCCCAAGGGAACGCAGTCGGCCCGACTTCGGCTCCGGCTAAACCTGAGGCGGCGACGGAGGACAGCGCGCCACCCGGCATCACCCCCCCTCGAGCGGGCGGAGGGGCTGGCCCCAAGCCTCTAAAGGTGACTTCGCTGGCTGACCCGAATACCGCTGGCGGAGTCAAGACGACGATCACCTGCACGGGGGCCACCTTTTTTGATGCCAACAAGATGATCGCCATTTTCTCCGACAACGTCGAAGTGCGGCATCCGCAGTTTTTCATTTCGTGTGACGAACTCGAAGTGCACATGGTCAAGGAAGACGGCGCCAAGCCCGGTGCGGCCGCAAAAGCCAAGCCGCCCAATCCGGCCCCGGCAGCGCCTCCGGTGGAGGTTGCCACGCCTGAGAATGCGACGGGCGTCAAGTTCGCCATCGCACGCGGGCGGATGGTCGTGATTGAGAAGCTGACAGAGACCGGAGAACTCCAGGTGGGGAAATGCAGACATGCGACCTTTGAGGGCTCGACGGAGGACATGCTGCTCCGTGATTTTCCGCAGGTGCAGCGTGGCAACACGCTTCAGGTTGCCACAGACCCCTCCACCACGATGACCATCAAGAAGAACGGTCAGTTCAGTGCGTCGGGTCCCAGCCGCACGGACATTGTCAAAGACGTGCCGACCAAGAAGAAAACAACCCTCGGCACGCCCGCTGCTCCGGTTCCATCTCCCAATCCCAGCCCCCAATAGCACCCTCAGTGATTGCTCAAGACGCACCCGATAAGTCATCCATCTACTGGGAAAACTCATCTCCCGTTCATGCGCCCAGTGAAGGCGGAGATCCTCTGCTTTACACCAAAGGTCTCGTGAAAGTCTATGATGGCCGCGCTGTGGTCAATGGCGTGGACATTGAGGTGAAGAGCGGGGAAATCGTGGGTCTACTCGGTCCCAACGGAGCAGGAAAGACCACCACCTTTTACATGATCGTGGGCCTTGTGCGTCCGACTGGTGGGCAGGTCATGTTTGATGGGAAAGACGCCACTCACCAACCGATGTACAAGCGCGCGCGGCTCGGGATGGGATATCTGCCTCAGGAGGAGTCCATCTTCCGAAAACTGACCGTGCGCGAGAACATCCTCGCCGTGATGGAAACGCAAAATTTCACCCGCAAAGAGCGCAAAGAACAGAGTGAGGCGCTCATGGACAAGTTTGGCATTCTTCATGTGGCTGATAACCTGGCCCTGACTCTGAGCGGTGGTGAAAAGCGTCGGCTCACCATCGCGCGCTCCCTCGTCACGGAGCCGAAGCTTCTGATGCTGGATGAGCCCTTCAGCGGCGTGGACCCCATCGCCGTCGGAGAGATCCAGGAGATCATCCGGATGCTCCGCAGCGCTGGATTGGCCATCCTCATCACCGACCATAACGTCCGCGAGACGCTGAACATCGTGGACCGTGCGTACCTCATTTTCGAGGGGCAGGTGAAGCGCCACGGGCCGAAGGAATTTCTTGTCAATGATCCGGTGGCCCGTCAGCTTTATCTCGGCGAGGACTTCTCGATGTAACTCAATTTTAACCAAACCCAGAAAACCAAAAAGGAGACAAAACCATGCAAGTGCACAATGTGAATCTGCCCATCACCGTGACAGGGCGTCATGTGGAAGTAACCGCCGCCATGCGGGAATACGCGCAGAAAAAAGTCGAGGGACTCCACCTGGATTACCCCCGGATCATCGAGGCCAAAGTCATTCTCGACGTCCAGCCTCACCGTCAGCAAGTCGCAGAAATCATTCTCTTCTGCGCCAACCACATCGTCATCGAGGTCGATACCACCTCGGAGGACATCTACGCGGCCATCGATGAGTCGATCTCCAAGATCGCCCGCCGCATGAGGAAGTTCAAAACGCGGATGCTCAAGAGCCACCGCCCACGTAAAGGCTCCATCAAACTCCTTCAGGAGCATGTCTACCACGAGACCGCCCTCGAGTCCGAGGAGGATCACATCGAGCCCGCCTATGTCCACAAGGAGCAGTACAAGGTGCGTCCGCTCTACACGGATGAAGCCATGCTCGATATGGCCATGAGCGGAAAATCCTTTGTCGTCTTCCACAATCAGAAGACTCACAAGCTCGCCATTCTCTTCCGTCGTGATGACGGAGAATATGGACTCATCGAGCCTGAAGATACAGTTGCCAACGGCACGAGCGCCTAGTCGTTTCTGCTGAATGGATCAACCTCGCAGGGCAGGCCGAAAGGTCTGCCCTGTTTGTTATCATCGGATCGGGCCCCAGTGCCGATTCAGCGGCAGGTAACAGAAGAGGGCAGGTCCGATGAGATTCTTCTCCGGCACCGGACCCCACCAACGGCTGTCGAGACTGTTGTTACTATTGTCCCCACAGGCCAGGTATTCACCGCTTGCTAATGTGCCCTCATTGAAACGTCGCATCGCACTCGTGGTCGCATAGCCTCGGTAATCGCCTTTCGCTTCACCCACCCGCTTTGTGCCGAATTCTTTAGCGGGTTTTCCATCGATCCACATTTCGGGTGGTTTCACTTCAAAATGGTCCCCTGGCACAGCGACCAAACGCTTGATGTAATGCTGAGCTCCGTGCTCCTTCACAAACGAGGGGCTGTTCTCGATTCCTGAAATGTGTTTGGTCACAAAAACGAAAACCTCACCGCGTGCGGGAGCTCTGAAGTTATAGGCAAACTTGTTCACCAGAACATGGTCACCGCTGTCCAAAATACCCCGCGCCAAGACCTGTCCCTTCCGGATCATCACGGGCGATGAGGTCATCAAGCGAGTGTGTTTTTTGCCATCCGGTGTGATGCCGCCCATGTCCACGGCCCGAGCTCCTGTGTGCCTCGGAAAGCCGAGGCCGCCCTCTTCCACCTCGTCCATCAATTGGCGGTAAGGGGAGGAAATGTTTAGCTTGTGGCCGTCTTGGAAATGCACGGTGCAATAAGGGAAAAACAAAAGGAAGTTATGCTCCGTCACGGGGTCCCGCTCACGCAGGTAGCCATCGTGATCTGATATTGCATTGATGTAAGTGCGGCCTCCGAGCGTGTAGTCGAACGCCTTGCGGAGAATGTTCGGAGTCGGGTCCGTCTCTGTCGGCCGCGCCACGTAACCATTCAGCGTGGGCTGCATGGATCCTGTCGGGATCTTGAAGGGCTGGGCAATGTAAGCCCGGATGCCCAACGCCACCACGATAGCCACGAAGAAGACCTCCACATTGTCAGCCAGTTCGGAGTGACCGCTGTCAGGCAGTGATACCTCGCACGCCTTGGTCACTTGTTTGGAAACCTCCGCCACACGTTTCGTGTCGCGATTCTTGATCGCGCCCTCTAATTCAACTTTCAGGGCCGTGATCTCATTCAGCTTTGCCTGCGGCAGGAGATCGCGTTTGTAACTGATGAAACGGACCACCCCTTTGTGCAGGAGTCTGGCATTCTTGATGTACCGAGGTGTGAGGAAAAACATGTGTGACGCAGAGTCCACATTCTGTGCCATCAGCCGGGCACGCCAGCAAGCGCCATTATTGGGGCCGAAGCTTCCCTTGCGGGAGGCAGGGGATGATGGAGCTTGGGGGCTGATGCATTTTCTTTTGACGAATGACGACGGGATCGATGCGGCGGGGCTCTCGGCTCTGGAGGACGCGGTGGCGTCGATTCCGGGTGGCTCTTTTTCAGTGGTAGCTCCAGCGAGGGAGCAGTCGCAGTGCGGGCACCGGGTGACGACGCATGAGCCACTGAAGGTCGAGGAGCGCGGTGACGGCCGCTACGCGGTGCATGGGACGCCGGCGGATTGTGTGCGAGTGGCTTTGTTCGGTCTGGGCATTCAGCCGGATGTCGTGCTTTCGGGGGTGAATCATGGAGGGAACATGGGCCAGGATTTGGTGATCTCGGGCACGGTGGCTGCGGCAAGGGAGGCGGCCTATCATGGAATCCGAGCAGCAGCTTTTTCTCACTATTTGATCAAGGGGATAGGTCTGGAGTGGCCGCGCATTTCCGCCTGGTCTGCGGAGGTGCTGAGCGGACTGCTGAAAGAGTCGGATCAGGAAAGTGGGAGTTTTTGGAACATCAATTTCCCTCACTTGGCTCCGGGTCCTCTGGAAATGCCCGAGCTGGTGCGCTGCGCTCCTGCTCGATCGCCTCTGGCGGTGGATTTCTCGGTGGAGGGAGGGGGTTGGCCGCGATCATTTCAGTATGCGGCCAGCTATGCATCACGACCTCGGGATCAGGGGTCGGACGTGGAGGCGTGCTTCGGCGGAAGGATCTCGGTGTCTCGGATCTCGGTGTGAGGGGCTCCTGTGCGGGGGTTGAAAGGGGATGCTTGACCTGTTGGCCTTGTTCGTGGAGTCTGGGCGACGATGGATGGAATTGAAAAGGCTAGGCTGTGTGCGCGCTATGCGGACGAAAAAAAGGCGGAAGATGTGGTGATCTTGGATCTCAGGGGGGTGTCTCCGATCACGGATTACTTCGTGATTTGCACGGCTAACTCGTCCCCGCATCTGCGAGCCGTGCGTGACTCGATCGAGGATGGAATGAGGGAAGGGCACGAAATGAGGCCATTGATCTCGGA
>CAMBPV010000025.1 GCA_945869695.1 Prosthecobacter debontii | reverse complement strand
CAGGCCTACGAGCATGGGAAGGAATCGCCCGATGAGGATGTCACAACTCTGGTGGATCACGCTGAGCAGCGGGTGCTCGGCGTCCGTGAGTCTGTGGGTGCCGAGGATGGAATCCGCTCCCTGAGCCAACACGTGATGGAGGCCATCGACTCCATCGAATACATGCTGGCGCACCCCGGCCAGCTGCGAGGACTCCCGAGCGGTTATGCGAAGCTGGACTCGATGACGTCCGGTCTTCAAGGCGGTGAAATGTTTGTCATCGCGGCTCGTCCCTCGATGGGTAAGACCTCCTTGGCCATGAACATCGTGGAGTTCATTGCCGTGGATTCAAATTCACCGTGTGCTGTTTTCAGCCTGGAAATGAGTGCCACGATGCTGGTGCGACGCTTGCTGGTCTCGCGTGCGCGTCTAAGCATGTCCGACCTCACGCGGGGCCTCCTGAACCGCGCCCAGCAGGAATCTCTGGCGCGCGCGACCCGAGACCTGCAAAAGGCCCAAATTTTCATCGACGATACACCAGGTCTCGATGTCATGGAGCTGAGAGCCAAGGCCCGACGCCTGAAAAAGCAGTTTGGCATCAAGATGATCGCCATCGATTACCTTCAGCTCCTCACCTCCGGCTCCCGACGCGCCAAGGACAATCGGCAGATCGAAATCGCGGAAATCTCCGCGGGAATCAAGGGATTGGCCAAAGAGCTGGACGTGCCGATCATTGTCTTGGCTCAGTTGAACCGCGCGGTGGAATCCCGAAAGGGCCAACGCCCGGTGCTGAGTGACCTCCGTGAGTCCGGATCCATTGAGCAGGACGCCGACATGGTGGGACTGCTCACTCGGACGGACTATGCGGGTGCCAAGATGGAGGCAGATGACGAAAAGGAGCAAGACCCCGAGTCCAAGGGGGACGCCCTTTTGATCATCGCCAAGAACCGAAACGGCCCCACCGATGACGTCCCTCTCAAGTTTATCGACCACTCGATGCGATTCGTGGCAAGAGAAGGCGAAACCGAGGGGGCTTAAGAATCTTCCTCGTCCAGCTAAAATCCCGAGCGTGACATTAAGTTCACAATGCGGCAGCGTGGAACCCTTGATTTTACGGGACTTCCGGCTCGGCGGTGCATTTTCTGCACCGACTATTCACACCTTATTCACATAGGGAAATCGGAGCTATTCACCGGTTATTCACAGGCACGGAAAAGAGTGAAAAACTCTTGAAATGTTGGCTTGTGCAACGGCGGAGGTGGCCTCTTTCCCGTTTTCATGAGTGACAACCTTCGCCCAACCGAACCCCAACTGTGGAACCCGCGTTTCCCCGGTGTGGAACATCCGAGCGAACCCAAAACAAGCCTGAAGTCGCGTGAGCGGTTGCACTCATGATTTACACCCTCTGGTTACTTAAAATTCGGCTAAACCACACCAATCTGCTCTTGGTGTGCTGTTTACAAAACATTCAAACAAGGGCATGCATGGATCAAATGTCGATTTGGTGCCGGCACTGAGTCGATTCCCGCCTGGGCATGAAATCCTCCACGTGGGATGGCGGCTTCTGAGGTGATTCCGCGCCCAAGGCTCTCCGAAAGATAAAAAATCTCCATTTATCTCTCCTGAGTTGATTTTCAGGAGGTCTAGCTCCAAGCCAGATTCACACGTCACACACAGATGGGTATCTGGACCACTAAGGCGAATGAGTTTTCGGCATTCCTTCTCACTTATTCACAGGTCCCGTGGAACAAGGGTGGATGCGCCATGGAACGTTGATGGAATGAGGAACGCGGGTTGCAGTTTCTGTGAACTGTGAGCATCTTCGCCACACCTCATGAATGCTTACCAAATCACCGGCATCGACGGACTCGCGTCACTGTCCCTGACTAAACTCCCCTCTGTGAAACCGGGATTCGGCGAGGTCAGGATCGGACTGAAGGCGGTGTCGCTGAATTACCGGGATTACATGAACGTGATGGGTCTTCACGGCGTCACCGGCCCCACCCCTCGTGTTCCCTGCTCGGACGGCGCTGGGGTGATCGAGGCCTGCGGTGACGGAGTCGAAGGCTGGAAGCCCGGTGACCGCGTTGTCTGCCCGTTTATGCCTTCTTGGTTGGATGGTCCCTTCTCTCAGCATCACTCCGCCCGTGCTCTCGGTGGCACCGTGGATGGACTTCTTCGAAAATCGGCCGTTGTCGCCGCTTCAGCCCTTCTGCCGGTCCCCGATTACCTCAGCCTCACGGAAGCAGCCACCCTTCCCTGCGCCGCGGTGACGGCTTGGGATGCGCTCATTGTCCGTGGGCAACTGAAGCTAGGGGAGACCGTTCTGGTTCTCGGCAGCGGGGGCGTTTCCGTTTTTGCGCTGCAAATCGCGAAACTCGTGGGCGCCAAGGTCTTGGCAATCTCCAGCAGCGACGAGAAATGCCAAAAGCTATCAACTCTGGGTGCCGATGCGGTTCACAATTACCGCGTGGATCCGAACTGGGACGACTGGGCACTTGCTCAAACCCAAGGGATCGGTGTGGACAAGGTTGTGGAGATCGGGGGTCCCGAGACTTTGAACCGGTCCATCAAGGCGACGCGATTTGGGGGGCATATCTCCCTGATTGGTGTGCTCACAGGCACTGCCGGCAGTGTGCAAACGGTCCAGATCCTACGAAAGGGCATTCGGCTTGATGGCACTTATGTCGGTAGCCGACAGATGTTTTCCGATTTGCTCAGAGCCTTTGAGCAGGCGCAGATTCATCCGGTGATCGATTCCATCTTCCCCTTTGAGCAGGCAAAGGACGCGTTTGCCCACCTTGCCAGTGGCAAGCATTTCGGGAAAATCGTGATCGAGGTTTAGGACGCACAGTCGCCCTCATTCCCATTAGTGCAAAACGCTTGCATTAATAGTAGTCGCAAGTTTATTGCGTTAGTGATCCCGTGGCCAGAAGCAGGCAAGGGACAAACATCTCTGCCCAACTCAATGACCATGCCCAAAAAACAACCCAAACTCCCTGTCACCGTTCTCTCCGGATTCCTCGGTGCCGGAAAAACAACCCTCCTGAACCATATCCTCCGCAATCGGGAAGGCCGCCGCGTCGCGGTCATTGTAAATGACATGAGCGAGGTCAATGTGGATGCTCAATTGGTGAAGAGTGGCGACGCGAAGCTCTCGAGAACCGAGGAAAAAATGATCGAGATGAGCAATGGATGCATTTGTTGCACCCTGAGGGAGGACTTGATGCTCGAGGTTGCCAAGCTTGCTCGGGAAGGCCGATTTGATGCTCTCGTCATTGAATCAACCGGAGTCTCTGAACCCATGCCGGTGGCCGAGACCTTTACTTTTGAAGATGAGACAGGCAAATGCCTCAACGATCTCGCTCAACTCGACACCATGGTCACTGTGGTGGACGCCAAAAATTTTCTTGAAGACTATCACAGCACCGACGACCTCCAGACCCGCGAACTGGGGGTGACCCGTGAGGACGCCCGCACCCTCGCACACCTTCTCACGGATCAGATCGAATTTGCCAATGTCATCGTCATCAACAAGACCGATGCGGTAACGGAGGAGGAGCTCAATGAAATCCAAGGCATCATTCGAGCCCTGAATCCCAAAGCTCAGGTGCACACCGCTCAGCAGAGTGCCGTTTCCTTGGACCGCGTGCTCGACACCGGACTGTTTGCCATGAGTGAAGCTGAAGAGAGCCACGGTTGGTTGGACAGTCTGAGTGGCCACACACCCGAGACCGAGGAGTATGGGATCAGTAACTTCGTGTATCGCGCCCGGCGGCCGTTTCATCCCGAGCGCTTCAGTGAACTGCTGCGCTCGCCATGGGAAGGCGTCATCCGCGTGAAAGGCATGTTCTGGTTGGCCACGCGCATGGAGTTGGCAGGCTTTGTCTCCCAGGCAGGTGTGCTAAGGGAAACTCGGGCCATGGGTTTCTTTTGGAGTGCCGTGCCTGAGAGCGAATGGCCCGGCGATCCTCAAAGTCGCGCCGAGATTGAGGCCAATCTCCAGGTGCCCTACGGCGACCGTCGCACCGAGATCGTCATCATCGGCCGCGGGATGGATCAGGCTGCGCTGACTTCGAAATTCGACGCTGCCATTCTCACGGAATCCGAATTTGCCAAAGGTCCAAACGCGTGGATGCAACTACCGGACCCCTTCCCGGTTTGGGCACCGGTCGATTCCGAAAACCACGATCACGACTCATGAGTCGGATCCCGTTGATTCTCATTGGCGGCTTTCTCGGCGCAGGCAAGACAACCTTCCTGCGCGCGCTCATGCAGTCCCTGCATGAGAGGAAGGTCGGCGTCAGTGTGGTGGTGAACGATTTTGAGAACGCTGAAATTGATGCAGGCCGTCTGCGCGTGCTCGATGCCGAGGTGAGGTCCATCAATGGTTCCTGCGTGTGTTGTGGATCACTCAATGAGTTCATGCAAACCCTGGGCAAGATCGAGGTGCCACGCGGGGGCGTTCTGCTGATCGAGGTCAATGGAGCCTCAGACCTCATTACCCTGATCGCGGCCATCACCGCCCGCCAAGAGTGCCGTCGTTTCACCTCCCCGATCCAGGTGACGATGATCGATGCCATCCGATGGCAGAACCGTTCCGATCAAAATGAACTCGAGCGTGAGCAGGTGCAGACCTCGACCCACTGGACCCTCACCCATGATCAAGGCGTGACTCAATCAAGGCGCGAGTCGATTCGAGCTCAGGTGAAAGAGATAAGCCCGCGTGGGCTGGAAACCGATCTGGGCAAATTTGCTGAGTTCATCCGGCTGAACTGCTCCACCACCCGTTTTTCAGAGGAGTCCTCGGGACGAAACTCGATTTATGATCCCGTGAGCAGAGTCCCAGCATCTCATCACCACCACCACGACGGGGAGCGCGCCTTTACCTCCATGCGAGTGAATCTTCCATTCCTCGTCAATCGCAATGACCTCGAGCGCACTTTGCAAGCCCTACCCGATAGCGTCGTGCGTGTGAAAGGCCTGTGCCGTTTTGCAGATCTGCCTCAGGTCGCCTTTTCATTCCAACATGTGCGCCCGAAAGCTGAGACATGGTTTCTTCCCATGTTCAAAGTCCTCGGCATTGATCCGAGCGGAGTCGTCATCGGAGTCGGCCTACCCGTGGAGCAGATCACCGAGCTCTTCGAGACCCTACCTCAGGTCGAGATCGCATCAATTAGAACCCTGAATTCAGAACACTCGTGAGCACTCGAAAAATCAAGGTGAATCATTTGAGCGGAGCACCGGATTCCGTCATCAGCGCCATTCGAACCGAGGGCGAATTGAAGCGGCTCATCAAGGGAAAAGGAGACGTCGATCTGACTCAACTCGGAGCGGTCGTGAATAAAATCCAGGCGGTGATCGCCGACTATCTAGAATCAGGCGAGAGCCTCCAGATCGAACTCAAGGCCACGGAAGTCGTCAGCGCCCTTCAGGCAGCTATTCAGGAGGCCGATGGATCTCCGAGCCCTTGGCCTGACGGGGCGGACGCCCGCACCTTCTTCGTCCATGGGCTCTACGATGAGATCATTCAGCAACCCAGCAACATCTTTGAGACGAAGCTTTTCCCTGACGGCAGCACCCGCTACGTGCCGATAGGCAGGGCGATTTGGAAGGCCTGCCTCGAACGAGTGCGTGACCGAATCCTCGAAGCTCAATAGAACTCTCAATCAAATCCAGATGATCTCACCTTCTTCATCCATCGTTCTCGCCGGTCTCGAATCAGTTGGAAAATCAGCCCTCTTTCGAGGACTCACGGGTGAAGCCTTCGGAGACGAGGCTAATTTCCGAGGCAGCACGGTGGTGTGCAGAAAATGTCACGTCGCGGAATGTGGGTGCGATGTCGTGGACACACCTGGCATCCGACTTCGAGATGATGCGGAGACGACGCGAACGGCCTTGGCCACAGTGGGGCGCGCCGATGTCGTACTCCTCGTAGCGCGTGGCACACACGCTGTTTCAGAAGTGGAGACCCTCCTGAAAGAACTGGATCTCCAGCAAAACCGCGCCGCGCTTGCCATTACCTTTAAGGACAAAGCCCCGGAACGAATCGAAAGCCTGGCCCAGGTCTATCGCGAGCGACTCGGCATTCCTGTCGTCGTGGTCAATGCGCGTGAATTGAATGTCGAGGGGCGCACCCGAGTCCTCGAGGCCATTCGGAATGCGACGACGATCCAGGTGCAAGAAACGCCCATCAGACCGGAGAATCACCCTCCTGAGCAGCCATCGATCACGCTTTTTGAAAGCAAGCACATGGGCCCCATTTTGGCGATCGCCTGCATGGCCCTTATGTTCGCCCTGCCCGTCTATGCAGCCTTCCTATTTGCAAACTGGGCTCAACCTATTGTTGATGAACTCGCCATCACACCGCTGAAAGCGGCGGCTCAGAATTGGCCGGCGCTCGCTCAGGCCCTGCTAACGGACGGCTACGGGGCGATCACGCTGGGGTGGTACTCTTTTCTTTGGGCCTTTCCGGTGGTCTTGCTCATCAGCGTGACCGTTGCGCTGACTGAAGAAACGGGACTCAAAGATCGCATCACCGCGGCTCTCGACCCCTGGCTGAGGCGGATCGGTCTCAGTGGCCGTGACTTGATTCCCATCCTCACTGGTTTCGGGTGCAATGTCGTGGCTGTCTTTCAATCAAGATCCTGCTCCAAATGCACCCGTGAGGCCTGCGTTTCGATGATTGGTTTTGGCAGCGCTTGCAGTTATCAGATTGGTGCCTCTCTGAGCATCTTTGGATCCAGCGGCCACGCGGATCTCTTCTTTCCGTATCTGATCGCGCTTTTCGTCGGAGGTGCTTTGCACACACGGCTATGGCATCGATCACTCGCTGACGCTGGCGCTCAGCCGCTGCATGAACGTGCGTTTTTGCAGAAGCCGACCTTGCGTGCAATTCGATGGCGGGTGAAGGCGGCTGTGGGCCAGTTTTTGAAACAGGCCATGCCGATTTTTATTCTGATCTGCCTTGCAGCAGCATCGCTGGAGCACCTAGGAATCCTCGAAGGGATCACCGGTGCCATCGGCCCTCTGTTTTCAGTTTTTAATCTTCCACGCGAGGTAGCTCCAGGTATCCTTTTTTCCATCATTCGAAAAGATGGACTGCTCACGCTGAATAGCGCAGATGGAGCTCTCGTTTCAGCCCTATCCGGCGGGCAAGTTTTTATGCTCGTCTGGCTGGCCTCCACTTTCACCGCCTGCTTGGTCACTCTTTGGACCGTGCGCCGTGAGATGGGCTGGAGGGTCGCTGGCAGAATGGCCGGGCAGCAGGCGGCGACATCCGTGGGAAGTGCGTGGCTCATTTCTCAAGTCGTATGCTAAACACCTCTCCCGACATCCTCATCGTAGGCGCTGGACCAGCGGGTCTCGGTTGTGCGCTTGCACTTCAGGCCTGCGGACTTAAGCCTCAAGTCGTCGATGCCAAAGGCATTGGCAGCACCTTCGAAAACTGGCCGCAACAAATGCAATTGCTGACGCCATCCTTCCACAGCAATGCGTTTGGCAATGTGGACTTAAATAGCATCACGCCGGAAACCTCCCCGGCTGATTTTCTGCACACGCAACATCCTGATGGCAAAGAGTATGCGCGTTACCTTCGCGCTCTTTGCGCCTACTACGAGCTGGAGGTCCACACTCCTGTGCGTGTCGAGAGGATCGAGAATCACTCCGGCTCATTCAAGGTTTACACAAACAGTGGCATTCTGAGCCCTCGTTTTGTCATCTGGGCGGCGGGAGAGTTTGGACAGCCCCATGACGGAGGGATCACGGGTTCTGAATTGTGTTTGCACAATAGCAAAGTTCGTGACTGGAAAGAGTTGGCGAAGACTGGCCATAAATTCAGCCTGATTGGCGGATATGAGAGTGGAATCGATGCGGCGATTCACCTGATGCAGGCTGGCTCTGAGGTTCATGTCCTCTCCCGAGGTGAGCCTTGGGGCGAGGATGATCCCGACCCGAGTCGTAGCCTCAGCCCTCGCACTCGGGATCGACTCCGGTCCGCACTCTTGGACTCCTGCGGAAGCGTGCGATTTTACAAGAACGCCGACATCGTCAGCGTCCAGATCAACGCGTTAGGCTATGAGCTCCGAGACACTGAGGGCACCCCCTTTCTGAGCCCCACACCCCCGATTTTGTGCACGGGATTCCGAAATGCGCTCGAGCCCATCCGGGAATTGTGGGAATGGAAAAAAGGACTGCCCGTCTTCACTGAGTCGGCTGATGAATCCACCGTCACTCCCGGTCTCTTTTACAGCGGCCCCGCCCTCACCCATCGCTCCATGTTATTCTGTTTCATCTACAAGTATCGCTCTCGATTTGGCGTGATCGCGAGAGAAATCGCCACTCGCTTGGGACAGACTTGGGAGGAGCCACTTCGGCTTTGGAGGAAGCGCGGATTCATGATGGACGACCTCGACTGCTGCACAGATTGCAAGTGCGCCGTTGAATCGGATGCCGCCGAGAATCCAGAGGCGGCTGATTATGCAAGCACCGCCCGGTGAATCCGTCCGTTGCTTGGCCCAATAGAAAATGCATGGGCTAAACCTGTAGAAAGGTCTTCGGCCATGGATCCTCGAATTCGCCACCCTGCTCCCAGTGTCGGATTTCATCGTCCGTGCAGAAACACTCCCGGAGAGCTTCCGCAAAGATCTGCCGGTCGAGATCCTTGCCAATGAGAGTCAAATCACAGGCCCGATCACCAAAAACAGGATGGGTGCCCTCCAGCATTCCCTGCAATGCTGCGATCTCCTCGGGAACCAATTTACCATCGGGATTTTTCACCAGGGCCGCTTTCCAATACGCCGAGAGTTCCAGCTCGATGGATCCCGCCGCCTGATTCCAAAGCAGTACATCTCGATCCCTCGAAGGCAACCAGATGAACCCCTTGCTCCGATGAATACCCGACCCCAAACCCTCACGAAACAGCGTCCACAATCTCTTCGGGTGCAGCGGACGCGGGTCACTCACAACCGTGCTTCCGATACCAAAATCCGCAGCATCCAGACTCACCCTCTTCCTCCATGGCTGGGCGATCTGGTTCGCACGTTTCCGATTGAATTGACCCGAGTTCAGAAGCTTGGAGAACGAGATTCGTCCGTAGTTCACCGCAAACAAACAGGCCTCGGGATTGATACTCTCCAGGTGATTCGCCATCGCGCTTAGTTCGGCTGAGGAAAGCTTCTCAGTCTTGGTCAGAAGGATGTGGCTTGCCACTTTGACCTGATCAATCATGAGTGCCAGATGGCCCTCGCGAGTGCCGAGGAGCATCCGACCTGACTCCAAGTCACTCTTCAGCATTCGCGCATCGATCAGCGTCACCCAGATCTCCAGGCGGTATTCTCGACGCACCGCGACCTCCTGAATCAAGGGCCAAGGATGCGTGCTCCCTGAGGTCTCGATGATAAGGTGATCCAGATCCCGACGCCCTTTCCAATCATCCAAAACGGAGGCGAAACTCAACTGCCTTGGGCCGCTGATGCTACCCGAGTGGATGCTGACAAAATTTCCCAACTCCTCGTTTCTCTTTTCTGGATCGCGCAGCAAATCGCCATCGACTTCCAACTCGCTCATGTCGTTCACGATCACCCCCAGACTCAGATTTTCAGCATCGGCGAGCAATCGGCGCAAAAGAGTGGTCTTTCCAGAACCTAAAAAGCCAGTGACAACGGTGATTCGAATTTGTGGGGTTTCAGAAATGGGATCGGCATTCACGAGGAGACTTTCTTTACAGCACCTCTTTAACGCAATCAAATTGCGCTTAACAAAGAATAAGCATTGCGTATATCGTTCCCATTCCTAAACTCCCGCTGACACCATGCCAACCTACGTTTACGAGACTCTCCCCGCTGATGCCACCCAGGCGCCCCGTCGTTTTGAGGTGAAGCAAAGCATGAAAGACGACGCGCTCACCCATGATCCAGAGTCAGGTCTGCCGGTGCGCCGGGTTCTCGGTGCCAACATCAACTTTTTAGCGCCAGACAATACGGGAAGCACCTCGTCTGGAGCAGCCTGTGGAACCGGTTGCGGCTGCCACTGAGTCTTTAGCTTTCAGCAACGATCTTCGGCTTCAGCACCTCGATGCCCATCGGGCTGAGAGTTTCCTGGAGCTTGGCAAACATGGAATCATCATCGTAGGTGCCCACAATGGCCCCACCACTGCCGGTGAACTTGGCGCTCGCTCCACACGAACGCGCCGCCTCGACCATATCGAGGTTTCCTTTCCCCAGCTTGTAAAGGCGACGACGCAGATCAAAATTTTCGTTCAGCAGCGGCCCGATCTCCAGGCCACGCCCTGCCAGCAACATATCACGGACCCTTTGAGCCAGTCCCGCCCAGTGATACATGGCACTCACGATTTCACGGTCGCCGCGATTCCACCGACCGCGGATATCGTTATGAAAAACCTCCGTTCCCTCGCTCAACTTTTTCGTGAACGCCACGTAAACAGGAGGCAGCAAAGCGGGATCCAGCTCTTCGTAGGTTCCGTAACCCCGTTTCTCAATCGAGGCCCGATTGAAATCCATGAAGACCACCCCTTCATACGATTGGATCACACGATCTTGAAGTCCGGCCGGAATGCCGAGTTCATCGTTCTCCACGGAGAGAACCAAGCCCGGCAAGATATGTTTGGCAATCTCGATTTCGTAGAACTGCTGCAAAGCCCGCCAACAAGCCGTGATGATCGCACTCGAGCCCGCCATTCCGACCTGGGGCGGGATATTGCTGGAGTAGCGCAGGGTGAAATTTCTGCTATGCAAAGGAAGTCCCTGTTTGGTGCAATATTCGAAGAAGCGCTTCACGCTCGCCTTCAGCAGCCGGATGCCCCCGTAATAACCGAACTGGCGCACGTCCCTTGCCAAAGAGTCGATGCTATCAAAAACGGAGTGATCTCTCTCATTAGGCTCGATCCTGAGCTCGGGAGATTCAAAGAGCGACACTTCAGCGCAGTAGTCACGGATGATGAAGGATATGGTCTTCCCGAAGTAACCGTCAGACGGGTTACCCACCAAACCGGCGCGCGCATAAGCCTTCTTGCGGATGAGCATAAAGTGAAAAAAGAGCCCCGATGCTAAGGCCTTCAGCCCTTTCCATCAACACCCTTTCGACTTGTGAACAGATTCGAATCGCAGAAACAGAAATCCGCCGCAACTTCGCCATTGGCTCCGCGTTCTATCCTCCCAACCTCAATGCCCGCCCCATCCCTCATCGAACTCTTTCTCAAAAGCGCCAAGGAGGCCGGTTGCCGTGATGAAGCGAGGCTCCGGGTGGCACTCGAGACCGCTTCGGATAATCGGCAACCCCTGATGGATGCCGCTTTGGATACGAATCTTGTGGATGAGGATCGTTTTTTAGAAATCATCGCTCACAGCCTGCACATCGGTTTTGCCAAGAGTGACGCCGAGGAGGAAACCGGCGGAATGCACAATCGATTCCCCGCCAAATTGGCTCTGCGCCACCGGGTTTACCCTTCCCATGTGAGCAACGTCGAGGTTACACTGCTCACTTACGACCCCTTCAATCTGGATGCCCGCCAAGCCGTGGGCCATGAATTGCGTAAGCGGGTTCACTGGAAGATCGCCAGTCGGCATCGGATCATGGAGGCCCTGCACCAAGGCTATGGCGTCGGTGCTGAAAACTTTGAAGAACTCCTGGAAGGCCGTGACGGCACCGTCGAGCACGATGATCTCGCCCAAGAAGTCAACGTCCTCGATGCAGCGGATGAAGAAGCCACGGTGATGAACTTCGTGAATCAGGTCTTCCGTGAAGCGCTGAAAGAGCGCGCCACGGATATCCACGTGGAGCCTCTCGAAAAGGATCTCCGCATTCGCTATCGAGTGGATGGTAAACTCTTGGAGGTTCCGGTTCCACCCAACATGCGATTGCTTCAGTCCTCACTGATCTCACGCCTCAAGATCATGGCAAACCTCGACATCGCCGAGCGTCGTTTGCCACAGGATGGTCGCATCAATCTGGAACTCGATGGTGAACCGATCGATGTTCGCGTGGCCACCATCCCCTCTGTGAATGGCGAGAGCGTGGCGCTCCGACTTTTAACGCGGCAGAAATTCGATATGTCCAAAATTGGGCTCGATGCCGATACCGAGGCGCAGATTCGAAAACTGCTGGCCAGCCCGAATGGAATCATTCTCGTAACAGGGCCGACAGGATCCGGAAAGAGCACGACGCTCTACACCTTTCTGAAGGAACTAAACACGAAGGAACGCCGCATCGTCACCATTGAGGACCCGGTCGAGAATAAGCTCGACGGAATCGTGCAGATCGCCGTGAAATCCGAGATCAATCTCACTTTCGCGGCCGGACTGCGCTCGATCCTCCGCGGTGACCCAAACGTGATCATGGTGGGAGAAATGCGAGATCACGAGACGGTTGAGATCGCCATCCGAGGTGCGTTGACCGGTCACTTGGTATTCTCCACGCTCCACACCAATGATGCCGTCGGCGGCATTTCGCGCCTTTTGGACATGGGCATTGAGCCCTTCATGATCTCGTCTTCAGTTCGGGCCATTCAAGCTCAGAGGCTCGTGCGCACGCTTTGCCCGCATTGCAAACAACCCGCGCATTACGAGGACAGCTTCCTGAACTCCATCGGATTTCCTTTGGAGTGGAAGTCAACTCTGTCCAAACCCGTTGGCTGTCGCAACTGCCGGAACACAGGCTTCCTGGGCCGGATGGCGATCATGGAAATCTGCATGATGACCGAAAAGCTTCAGGTCAAAGTGAACGACCGTGCCACCATCGCCGACCTGAAAACTCAAGCGCTGGAGGACGGGATGATTCCGATGCGTTACTACGGATACAGAAAAGCATTTGAGGGCCGCACGACACTCGATGAAGTGCTGACCGTGACAAGCTCAGGAGACTAATCCATGCCCTCCTTTTCCTACACTGCGATCAACGCAACCGGGCAGCAAACATCCGGCACCTTGAGCGTGGGATCACGTGCCGAGGCCTATCGCAAACTCGAGTCGCAGGCCCTGACACCTGTTCGAGTTTCGGAGGAGGTGAAAAGTGCGGCAGCTTTGGCAAAAGCAGCGCAGAAACAGGAAAGTCTTCAGCCTGTTAAACTGAAACGCCAACAACTGATTCTCTTCACGGAAGAGTTGGCTGACTTGCTCGACGGCGGATTGCAGATCGATCAAGCACTTCGAGTCATTCAAGAACGGCAAGAGGCAGCCGCCGTGCGGACTGTGGCCACCATTCTCCGGGAGGAGATTCGAGAGGGATCGACTCTCTCGAAGGCCTTGCGGAAGGCCTCGCCGAGCTTTGATGATCTCTACTGCAATCTCGCCGCAGCTGGAGAAGTGAGCGGCTCGCTTGCACCGATTCTTCGACGTCTCTCCGCCAATCTCCAGGTGATGGCAGAGCTTCAGAGCAAGGTCACGCAGGCCATGATTTACCCTGCCTTCCTGATTGGTGCGTGCATCGTTTTGATGATTGTCTTCATGACATTTATGGTGCCGCAAATCACGGACCTCCTTTCCAAAAGCGGTCAGAAACTCCCGATGGCCACGCAGATTCTCATCAAGTTCAATACCTTCATCGGTTCCTGGTGGTGGCTGATCCTCACGTTTGTGATCATGATCGCCCTCCTCTTCCGCGCTTACATCAGCACGCCGAAGGGCCTCATGTGGTGGCATGACACCAAGCTCCGACTGCCTCTCTTTGGCCCCGTGATGGCCACTCGCTTCTACGCACAGTTTGCCCACTCGCTAGGTAATCTCATTTCAAACGGAGTGCCCTTGCTGAATAGCATCCGACTCGTTTCCAAAATCTCGGCCAATGTTTTCATTCAAAGCCTCCTCGCAAAAGTTACCAACCTTGTGAGCGAGGGCGCCACCCTTTCAAGCTCACTTCGGAAGGTGTCTCACTTCCCTCTTTTGCTCATCGACATGATCTCCGTTGGTGAGCAAACCGGAAACTTGGGCAAGTCACTGGAGAAATGCGCCGTGCGTTATGACAAGGAACTGGACAAAAAGATCAAACGCATGACAGCCTTGATCTCCCCGGTCATCATCGTGTTCATGGCCGTCATTGTCGGCCTCGTTGCGTATTCCATTGTGTCAGCCATCTTCCAATCCGTCTCCGGCATCCGCGGCGGCCGCTAATTTTATCCTAATCCATGAAAAATACATCCACCCGACTTCATCCTCGCGCGATTCGCTCCGCTGGATTTACGCTTATCGAAATTGTCATTGTGCTGACCATCATCAGCATCCTGGCTGCCGGTTCTATCTACATGCTGAAAGGCAATGTTGACGTCGCCAAAGAAACCCGCGTGGAAGGTGACCTTCAAAACATCTCCACTCAGCTTCAACTCTACGAAGCCCGCAATCTCCGGGTGCCGACTCAGGAGCAAGGCATCAAGGCCCTCGTCGAGAAGCCCACAACCGAACCCCAGCCCGAGCGCTGGACGCAGCTTTTGGAGGAGATGCCCAAGGACCCCTGGGGCATGGAATACAAGTACCGTTACCCAGCGACCAAATCGAAGAAACCTTTTGATCTTTACTCCGTGGGCAAGGACGGCGTGGATGGGAATGAAGATGACATCGGCAATTGGAAGGCCGGAGCCACGAAGTAATGACGAATGAGGAGCTCAGAGTGACCAATCGAAGGGGAGATGTGGCCCAACGCACCATCTCATCTTCGTTTGCCATTCGCTCATCATTCTCACTTTCTCGCGGTGGATTCACCCTGGTTGAGATCGTCATTGCCCTCACCCTTTTGATCATCATTGCAGCGGCATCCATCCCCACATTCAGAGGGCTCCGCGCAGAGCAGGCCGCGAGAGAGCCCATTCAGGAACTTACTCGAATGGCCAAAGAAGCGCGTCTCCGGGCGATGCGGGAAAAGAAGGCGTATCAGATTGTGATTCACAGCGGTGGGTTTACCGCTTCCCGATATTTATCTCCCTATCTCCAGCTGGCAGACTTGAACGAGTTCATGGTCAGCGTCGCACAGGAAGCGGAAGCACCACCTGATGAAGAGGAACTGGCGAATGAAACCAACGCCAGCCGACCGACGGGCGACCAAGTCATCTACACCAAGTCGGCAACTGGCAGCTCTGATTTTAAAGACTGGACGGAGGAATACAAACTACCTGAGGGCACGCGCGTCTCGGTTCAGTATTGGCATGAACTCACGCCCGTGGCCGTCGAAGGCGAGATCGTCAAACTGTGGGTCTTTCAGCCCACCGGAATCTGCCAGCCCCTCAAGGTGAGTTTAGAGAATGAAACGGCCTCCATTCAAATCGAATTCGCTTCGTTGACAGCCGACATCGTGAGGGAGAGCACGGACATCAAATGACTCCCAGATCACAAGGTTACATTCTGCTCGAGTTGGTGATCGCTCTGACCATTTTTTCCATCGCCGTTTTGGGATTGGCGCGCTCTCTTAGTTCCGCTTTGGAAGTGGCCAACTCATTAAACCGTGAAAACGCGATCCGCATTGGCTTGCGCTCGTTTTTGGAGGAGGCTCGGCACAAACCCACGACCGGTGAGATGGCCATGAGCGCTGCGGATGAGAGGCTGGGCTGCACCTATGCCAGCATCATCGACCCCGCAGGACTCACGAATCGTGATGGCCGTAATTTGAGTGATTTGTACAAATTGACTGCCACTGCCAGCTTCCAGATCGGAGCGGAGGCGCAACAAGAAAGCGTGACCGTGTATGTTTACCAGCCAGCCACCAAACGCTAAACCGAGTGCGCTGCGTTCGGTCGCCGCGTTCACGCTCATCGAGGTGGTGATCGGGATCACGATCCTCGCGATGATCACGGGCACTCTGTTTGCGATCATCCGAGGTGCCGTCAGTGGCGCTGCCGACATTGAGCGCCTTCAGCGGGAAAACGATTCGATCAATCGATTCGTCGAACTGTGCCGAATCACCTTTCAGACCATGCCGAGCACCGGCACGCTGAGTCTTGAGATCGTCGAGCGCACCGATCCTCTGCTCCAAGAACTCACCATCAGCGGGGCGCCCCATTGCTTTGGTTTCGGCACGAGTGCCACCTCGTATAAAGAAACGATTCTCTCGATCCGACCCGAGTCGCCAACATCAGGCTCGGTCAATCCAACGGAAGGCGTGCGCTACAATCTTAGCCTCTCCCGGGAGGATCTCATCCCTCAAACGGAAGACAACGAGCTTGCGGTCCGGCAGGATGCCAACAGCCCGACTGCCGCCGATGATCAGGGCAGATTCTGGATGCCTCTGCTACCTGGCGTTTCATCGCTGACATGGAGATTTTACAAACAGAGCGAGGACGTTTGGGAAGAAGAATGGAGTGCTTCCAAATGGCCGGATCTCATTGAAATGAACCTCACCATGGAAGGACGCACGCAGCCCTTGCGGGCCGTCTTTTCAGTTCCCGTCCTATCCCTGAGGGCAGGCACTCAGCGGAGCAGCAGCACCGCCACACCGGCTCCAACCCCAAGCGCTCCCCCAAGCAGCGGACGATGAAAATTCTTTCACCCATCCATCGAGAGCGGTCACGCGCTTCAGCTCTGATGCTGATGGTTTGGGCCATCATGCTCATGTCAGTGACCGTCGCGGGGGTGGTTCAATATGTCAGCTTCAGTGCGGATGCCGCGGTGCTGGATGCAGCAGATTTCAAAACCCTTCATTTGGCGGAATGTGGCATCGTTTTAGGACTCCATCCTGATCTCCGATCCACGGATCCGGTCTTGAAACAAAAAGTCGGGACCGATAGCGGCTTTGAAGTCTGGCTCACGAGTGAGGGCTCGCGGATGCCGATCAATTTTATCACTGACCCCCGTGTCGCTGAGGGGGTGGTGAAGCTCTTTGAAATCTGGGGACTGAGCACTGAGGATGCCACCATCGCTGCGCAATCGCTCGCAGATTGGGTGGACACGGATGACGATCAGAGAGCCCAAGGAGCTGAGGAGGAACACTACAAAGGATTTGGAGTGTTTGATGTCCCCCGGAATCAGGGATTCATCTCCGTCGAGGAAATGCAGCTCGCGCGCGGCATGGATCTCGTGGAGCAAAAGAAACCCGACTGGAAAAACTACTTCTCCGTTTACACCGATGGTCAGATCGACCTTTTACACGCCACCAAAGACGTGATCATCGCCTCCACCGGTGCGGCTGAAGGCGATGTGGACCGTCTCATCTCGGAGCGAGACGGAGGTGATGGCATCCATGGCACGGAGGACGACGGACGCCTGAGTGACAATACCGCCATCAGCCTCTTGGGGCTGAGTAAGGATCGACTGGCCGCCATCCAAGGAAACATCACCTATGGCGGAAACTCCGTCCGGCGGGTGGAAAGCATCGGCTGGGTGGGTGAAAAACGCCGCAAGATCACAGTCATCGCAAGGCGGCAAGATGACAATTCGTTAACCTACCTCGCCCGACTTGAGGAATAGCCTTGATTTTCGCAACCTCCGCTGAAAATCAACGTTAACCATCCCAGCCACCCCCGAATGTCCGTTTCCGCCGCCACCCTCCTTCTCCCAGACCCCGATACAGCATGGCGTGTGTGGAAGCCCCGCGCCGTCACGCCAAGCGGCGAGGTGGACTCCCCTGCTGACTACACGGACAAATCAAAGCCGGTGATCGTCGGCCTTCCCGCCAGTGCCTGCCGAACCATCGGCTTGCTTTTGCCTCAGTCGGATGATGCTGTGCTGGAGCAAATGATCATGGCTCAGCTCGAGAAGCGCGGGATCAAGCCATCCAGTGATGAAGGGAGCAACCACCGCTGGCATCAACTGGGTGCTTCAGGACCGATGGCCATCCTCAGCGTGGACGTCTTGGCCGAGCCTTTCCCGGATGCCTTGGCCGTCACCCATGCTGCGAATTACACGTCCGCGCTGCGCCTCTCAGAACTCCCGCAGGGTCACCTCGTGATCGTTGAGGAACAAGGTGAGCTCATCCTCGCTGTCGGCTATCATGGGAAGCTATTCCATAGCCATATTTTTGGTCTGCCAACGGCCTCTGCGGAAGACCTTGCCGATGAAATCAACCTTTCTCGCCTCAGCCTCGAAGGGCAGCAGGGCTTTGGTCAAATCACCGGTGTCACCTTGGTCGGAACATGGGATCGGTCAATCGCCAGCGCACTCTCTTCCGCCACGGGTCTTCCCACGGAGGTCATCGCTCACCTTCCAAAGAACACTGGTCTCGACACCCGATCCTGGACAAGACTCCTCCCGACTTCCGTGCGGGAAGCGCAGGCAGGAAAGAGCCGTCGTCAGCGCTACATCCGCTATGCCTTGATGGCGGCCGGCTTGTATGCCTCGCTCGCTTTTTTTGGCTTTGCCTATCTTCAAAGTCAGGATCAAAAAGCCAGCAGGCTCGCGGTGGAAGTAGATGAAACAGCCCCTGCCGCCGCTGCGGTGAAGCGCACAGCCGAACGTTGGAAGGCCTTGGCCCCTGCCATCGAGACCTATCGTTACCCTCTCGTTCAGTTGAATGATGTCACCTCACTGATGCCACCGAGCGGCATCGTCATTCGTGAATTCGAGGCAAAGACCGCAGAAATCGAGATCCGAGGTGAGGCGCGCGATGCCCAGACGGCTTTCCAATTCTTGGAAGACATTAAGAAACACCGAAACCTCGGTCGTTACGACTGGTCCATGCCCCAGCCGAGTGTGAAGGAAAAAACAGCGGCCTTTCGTGCCCAAGGAAAACTCAAGCCATGAGTCAAGCACGCTCCCTCACCCAACGCGAGCGACAACTCCTCCTCCTTTGCTTCGGCGTTCTTCTCTTCATGGGCACCTTGTTGGTGACCAATGCAGTCCTTCAAAAGCGCGCAAAGCTGGCGGCGAAGATCGCCGAACTCGAAAACCTCAAAAAAGAAAACGCGGTTTGGCTCAGCGATGCCGCTTTCTGGGAAAAACGGAAAGCCTGGCTGGATGAGAAGATGCCATCCACCGACTCCCTCGGTCGCGCGCAGGGGCAACTCTTGGAGGAACTCCAGAACGAAGCGCTCGATCTCGGCATCAAAGTTCTCAAACAAACCCTGCTCGATCCTGCGTCGACTGCGGATTATCGGGAGATCGCAGTGAGCCTTCAGCTGTATGGAGAACAAAGCACCATTCTTCAATGGATCTCCTCCATGCAGTCACCTGATCGGTTTCAGGCGCTGAAGGCATTGGATTTCGAGCTCGATACGCGCTCGAAGGAGAAACTTCCACAGGCTCAATGCAACCTGACGGTCGCCCGCTGGTTTAAACCCGAAAGTGGCCTCTAGACGTGCCCTCTCATCCTTCCATGAAACTGAACCTCGCCACCTTTTTTGCACTCACCGTGGCAGGTCTTGCACAGACCGGGCCTGACCCGGACTTACCTTCTGCATTTGATCCGCAGAGCGTTTCCGGCTTGATCGCAAACTCACCCTTCATCCGCTCGGTGAATTTGTCAGACTCTCTCATTCTGACCGGTCTCGCTTACATCGAATCCAAGCCTGTGGTCACCCTTCTCGACACCGCCACCAATCGACATCACGTCGTATCCGAAGAGCCGAATGCACAGGGGTGGAAACTCACGGAGGCCTCATCGAATAGCGATCTAAACCGCGCTCAAGCTAAGGTCTCGATTGGCGGAGAAATCATCACCATCCGCTACAACGCAGATGCCCTGACACCTGAGAACCTCAAGAAGAAAAAGGACAAGGGTCCATCAAATGGCCCTCCTCCAGGGGATGGCAGCGGAGATCGTTATCGCAAATCCGAAGGGAGAGGGCCATCCGAAGAAGATCGGAGGCGTTACGAAGCTCTATCGGACGGAGCGAAGGAAAAGATGCGCAATTTCTTCCGCGAAAACATGGACCGCATTCGCAATGCGGGTAACGACGAAGAACGCAAACAATTCATCCGTGGTGCCTTCGAGAAAATTGAAAAAGAAGACAAGGGCAAGAAGTAACGTTCACCCCTCAGCCACCCCTCCCACTCCTTTCTGAATGTCACACCACAAGTCTTCCCTCAAGATCACCCCCTCCCTCTTTTTTGCTGCATTGTCGCCGCGATTTTTCGTCTTGGCTTGGCTGGGTGTTTCCGCAGTTCCACTTTCCGGCCAGACCGCTCGCCCGGGTCCCGAGCAGCGTCTCACGGTTCAAACAGCGCCGCCTCCACCAGCGGAGACACCTGCCATTTTGAGAGGTCGGCTCCCTGAGGACCGGCTCCTCGCTCAGGTCACACCCGCTCAAACACCCCCTGCCACGCCTCCGGCCGCCACCCCAACTCCGACCGCTCCGGAACAAACTGCACCCCCGTCCCCTGATGGTGGGACGAGGCCCGGCGGGGGAGCCGGACGTCGCGGCGGCTTTGGCGGAGGCGGTTTCGGTGGGCCGCCTGGAATGGGCGGCCCCAATGGCGGCGGAGATGAAACCTTCACCATCACCGGTGATCAAGTTTCCCTCCAGTTCCCGAATAATCCCGTGGCTGATCTGCTTAGCATTTATGAAAGGCTCACGGGGAAGACTCTCGTCAAAGACACCAATATCTTTGAAGGAGCCAGCATTAGCCTCGTCACACCGAAGCCTGTCCTGAAAGACGAAGCCGTCAAACTAATCGAAGCCACTCTGCTCACCAACGGATACGCGATTGTGGCAGACCCCGATGGCAAAAGCACACGCATCCTTCCCACCCGTGGACAGGGCGTCTCATCGATGCAGTTTTCTGCGGGAGTGAATTTTTACACTTCGGAAAAAGACATTCCGGAGGGTGAGACACTCATCACTTATTTCATGAAGTTGGACTTCCTGGATCCGACTGAAGGGCAAGAGATTTTGGCCAATCACATCGGACTCAATGTTTACGGCCGCATCACTCCAGTGCTCACTCCGCCCGGGCTTCTCATCACGGAGAGCGCCACAATCGTGAAGCAACTCATCAGCATCCGCGCCGCCATTGATGTGGGTGACACCGGATCCTCTCTGGTCACTAAATTCATCCCCGTGGTTTATGCCGATGCAGGCACGGTGGCTCAGATCATCCAGTCCACGATCTCGGCTCAAGCTACCGAGCGGGAGACGAAGGGAATCAAAACCGTCCGTGGCGAAGCCCAACCCGGTAAAGGCAAGGAAGGGGAAAAACCCGCCGCAGAACGGAAAGAGGAGCAACCCCGGCCAGCGCAGCCCATTTTTTACAACGGTCAATGGGTCTATCCACCGACTCAAGGCGGAGGCACTGCAGCACCGACGTCTCAAGTCGTGGCCGATACGCGCTTGAATCAAATCCTCGTCGTCGCCACCCCCGAGGACTACACCTACATTGCCAGTCTCGTGGCTGAGTTCGACAAAGCCGTGAACGTCGCGATCCCCTACGAGCGCCGGTTGAAGTATGCCTCTGCGATCGATGTGCTCTCAGCCTTGGTCGACCTTTTGCAGGACACGTCATCAAGCACCACCCAACTCCCCGGCGGAGGCTCGCTCCAAGCGGGTGGCCAAACGCTAGTGACCACCAATCGCTCGCAACTCCTCGGCGGTCGATCGACCACGAACACGCGCGGAGGTTCCGTGGCCTCCACCACGTCGGGAGCCAGTGGCACGAGTGCCGATGGATCGACCGCCGGTGCCGCCACAGGCGCAGGTGGCCGAGCGGATGTGATCCAAGGTCCACAAGAAGACAACGCACCTGTCTCGGTCCTGATCGGCAAAACACGACTCGTCGCCGATCCCATGTCCAATTCGATCCTCGTGATGGGAAAGAAGGAAGATGGCGAGAAAGTGGACGCTCTCTTGGATCGACTCGATCAAAAACCAGCTCAAGTCTATCTCGCCACCGTCATCGGCCAATTGACCTTGGGTGACGGATTGGAACTGGGGATCGACTATCTTTCGAAGTTCGCCAGGAGCGGATTCACCTCCAGCAAATTCACCCAACGCCCCGACATCATCACCAACAATAACATTTCGGATGTGCGGGATAACCTCATCACCTCGGCCTTCGGTCCTGCCGCTGGCTTCAATGTTTACGGCGAGATTGGTGACACCGTCGAAGCCTTCGTCAATGCACTTGAAACCACGAACCGGTTCAAGGTCCTCTCTCGCCCGTCGGTCTTCGCGCTGAACAACAAAAAGGCCACCATCACCTCGGGCCAAAAGATCCCTTATCCCGAGACCACCGTGACCAATGTGGGTGGCAATAACAACAATGGCTCCGTCACTTCCACCGCCGCTTATCTCGATGTCGTCCTCAAGCTTGAGGTGGTTCCATTGATCAATGCCAACGGTGAGGTGAATCTCACCATCGCCCAGGTCAATGACACGGTGGTGGGAACCCAGCGCATCGAGCCCAATGACATTCCCATCATCGGCACTGAGCAACTCGTCACCTCGGTGAATGTCCCCAGCGGTAAGACGGTGGTTTTGGGCGGACTCATCTCCGAGGAGAAGCGAAACGACACCCAGGGTATCCCCTACATCAGCCGACTCCCTCTGGTCGGTCGCATCTTCAAAGACAGATCGGATAGCACCACCCGCCGTGAACTCATCATCTTCATCCAACCCGTTGTCGTGACCGATGAGCCATCCGTGGATCGCGCCAGTTTCAACGAGGACATCAGAACTCGAGTCGGTGCAGATGCCTTTTCACGCTTTCCACAGACACCTTCACCGCGTCAACCTGAAGAGGTATTTGATCCCGTGAGGAAAGGCAATTTCTTCAGCCGCCTGTTCTCCCGCCCGGCCCAGAAGGCGACGGATCAGCCCTGAGGATCCGGACATTCTTTCTTGCAACAGCAGATGCACCTGATTGACTGCACGGGTTAATGGAAACCCAGTCCTCGAAGCCAGATCGCCTGCTGTCACTCGATACCTTCAGAGGTTTTGCCATGTTTCTCATGGCCATGGAGTTATTACGGCTTCCACAATTGGCGGAGCATTTTTCAAACAGTGCCATTTGGAAAGTGATCGGTTTTCACTCGGATCATGTCATCTGGACCGGTTGCTCGTTGCATGATCTCATCCAGCCCGCTTTCTCGTTCATGGTGGGCATGGCACTCCCCTTTTCCATCGCCAGTCGTCAGGCGCGGGGACAGACGAACCAGACCATGTTCACTCACGCGCTGTGGCGTGCATTCCTACTGGTCGCCATCGGCGTCGTGTTGCGTTTCATCGACGTGAGGCACCTCCATTTGACATTTGAGGATACCCTCGCGCAGATCGGACTCGGTTATCCCCTGCTCTTTCTACTTGGCTTGAAATCATCACGCGTTCGTTGGTCGGCCTTCCTTGCCATTCTTGTCGGTTACTGGCTTCTATTTGCGCTATACCCCCTGCCGGGACCTGGTTTTGATCGACTGGACGCCGGCATTCCGGAGGATTGGAATCGGCACTTCACGGGCTTCGCCGCGCATTGGAATCTGAACAGCAACGGTGCCTGGGCCTTTGATCGGTGGTTCTTGAATCTCTTTCCATTCTCCGACGGCTTCACCGGAAATCCCGAGGGCTATTCGACGCTTAGTTTCATCCCGACCCTTGGCACCATGATCATCGGCCTCATCGCTGGCCAGTGGTTCAAGAGTGGCCCTCGGGGGATTCCCCTGATGATCAAGCTCATCACCTGTGGCTCCATCATGCTCGCACTCGGAGTGCTGCTTCACGAAGCCGGCATCTGTCCCATCGTGAAAAAACTGTGGACGCCCTCATGGACGCTGCTCAGCGGCGGATGGTGTTTGTTTCTCATGGCGGCATTTCATGGCATCAATGATGTGGCCAAAAAGAATTTTTGGTCCTACCCTCTGCGTGTCTTGGGCATGAACTCGATCACGATGTACATCCTCACTCACCTCACGGAATCCTTTTTAACTCCCGGACATCGGCTCTACCTCGAAAGGTCGCCTTTCGATGTTTTCGGGAAAGTGCTTCAGCCAACGCTGCACGGGGCCATGCTTCTGATCACTCTTTGGTGCATCCTTTGGGTTCTCTATCGGCGTCGTATTTTCTTGAGAATCTGAACCTCGAAGCTCCGTAGTTTCATCTGAACCCCGACACCTATTCTTCTTTATGCCACGCAAACTGAGCCACATCGCCCCCGACTGGTGGGACTACACCACCCTTGAAAACGATCTCATCAACGACGCAGCACGACTGACGGAGCGCGATCTCCTCAAACTATCCCGCCCCGGATTCAAAGTGGTCATGTATGACACTCTGGAAGACTTCTACCTCGCGGAGGCTCTCGAATACATTCACGCGTGGAAACAATCAACCGCTGACAATCCCGTCGGCATCTGCGGCCCCATCGGCCCCACTGAGCAACTCCCGCTCGTGGCCCGTCTCGTGAATGAACTGGGACTGTCTCTCAAATCATCCCACTTTTGGGGAATGGATGAGTGGTATGATGAGCAGACCAAAAAAGAAACGCCCATCACTCATCCGCTCTCTTTTGAGAAAGCGGACCGCGACATGCTCTTCAATCGCATCGACAAAAAGCTGCGGATGCCTGACTCCCAACTCCATTTCCCAAAAGGCGATGTGAAGCCCTACATCCAGTCCTGGCACTCCGGAGTGCGCTGCGCCGTGATGCAGGGCGGTCAGGGCGATATCAAGCACTGGGCTTTTAACGATCCCCTCAAGCGGAGCGGCAAATACAAAAACGAGCCACCGACGCCAGCAGGATACCGAAAGCTCGGCACTCGCATCGTCGAGCTCCACCCTATCACCTTAGCTCAAAACGCGCGCACCAGCGGTGGTGGAAACGTCACCATGGTGCCCAAGATGGCCATCACCGTTGGTCCCCAGGAAACCTGGATGGCAGACAAGGTCTCCATCTGGCACGCAGGCACCCATGACAATCCTCTCGGTCAACGCCTCACGGCGCTCATGATCTCGAAAGGCCTCGCCGACGGAGCCGTCCCCATGTCACTCCTCGCTGATCACCCGAACGTGCAGTTCAATTACTTCCGCGGCGGCCTCGGCAGTTGTTCCGTGGAGATGCATTGAGACCTACTCTTTCAACGGGCTGGGTGGAGTCGGGCTGGTTGGTCTCGTTTCCGGCTCATTCCCACCCCGCGGGGGAAGTTCTTTCACAATGGCCATGCGGTAGGTCTCCCGCAATTGGCGCAGCCGTTCCATCCGTTCTCCAGGTGGGGCGTCGGTTAGTTTTTTGAGCGCCTCCACTAAAAGAGGGCTCTGCATCACCCGACCATGGATCGCACGCAGCCGATCGCGACTCTCCGGACGCGCAAAGTTGACCACCTCCATCTCCAGTCGATGAACCGCAGCACTCACAAATCCAGCATCTTCAGGCGGCGGCAATTTGGGCCAGTTGCGTGAGTCAAACGCGCCATCTCGCGGCTTGATCTTCTCCAGGATCGCAACCACACCGGGATCCACTTGCTCCAGCGCCTTTCTCATGGCCGAGCGAAATTCCTCATTCGCCTTCATGTAGCGGTCCCTCGCCTCTCTCAGTTCCGGACTCGTCCAAGCCTTATCCATCGCGGCACGCACTCTGGCCTTCTCAGCCTCAGGGAGTCGCTCAAAACCCTCGGACTGAAAGGACCCGCTCATGCCTCCTCCCGGTCTTTGAAAACGCCGTTCACCACCGGGTGCACCGTGTCCCGGTCCTCCCGGACCATTGGAGGGCCGAGGCGGCGGCCCAGGTCGCTCACCACCGGGAGGCGCACCCGCAGGTCGTTCTTGAGCCCATGTTCCCGCGGCGATCAGCAGAGCCAGGGCCGAGAGGGGAAAAATCGAGATTCGAGATGCGGAGAAAAGGGACTTCATGATTCGTGAAAGTGACCTGACGATACCTTACGAGTGAACTCGAAAGTGCTAGCAAAACAAACCCCTCTGAAAGCCGGAAGTTTCAGGGAAACCGTCACTTCCTCCGCAGGCCCGCTACTTTTGCGGAACTTGGAGACTTTTCTGCTTGTTGCACACCAATCGAATCTTGCCAGTGTCGAGACTTAAACCCTCAATCAGAATCCATCCCTCACCATGCCCGTCGCCACCCCCGCCCAATACCGTGCCATGCTTGATGCCGCCCAGAAGGGCGACTACGCTTACCCAGCCGTCAATGTCACCTCACTCCCAACGATCAACGGAGCGCTCAAGGCCTTCGCTGAGTCTAAGAGTGACGGCATCATCCAAGTAAGCACCGGTGGTGGCGAGTTCGCATCCGGCACTTCCGTCAAAGACATGGCTCTCGGTGCCATCGTCCTTGCAGAAGCCACTCATCGTCTCGCTGAGCGTTACGACATCCTCGTCGCCCTTCACACCGATCATTGCCACCCCAAGAACGTTGAGAAGTTCCTGAAGCCACTCATCGCCGCTACCGCAGCACGTCGGGCAGCGGGTCAGGGTAACCTCTTCAACAGCCACATGTTTGACGGCTCCGAGCTCAACTTGGAGGACAACATCAAGCAGTCCATGGCCCTCATGAAAGAGTGCGCCGAGCTCGACATCATCCTGGAGATGGAAGCCGGCGTCGTCGGTGGAGAAGAGGACGGCCACGACACCAGTGGCGTCGCCAATGACAAGCTCTACACCACTCCGGAAGACATGCTCGCCGTCTATGAGGCACTCAGCCCCCTCGGCCGTTTCATGTTTGCCGCCACCTTTGGAAACGTGCACGGCAGCTACAAGCCCGGTGCAGTGAAACTCAAGCCCACCATCCTCAAGGACGGCCAGGCCGCCGTCACCGGTAAGCACGGCGACAAAGCACTCATGGACCTCGTCTTCCACGGCGGCAGTGGGACCCCGCTCGAAGAAATCCGCGAGACCCTTGCCTACGGTGTCATTAAAATGAACATCGACACCGACACCCAGTATGCCTTCACCCGCCCCATCGTGGATCATGTGATGAAAAACTACGACGGCATCCTCAAGATCGACGGTGAAGTCGGCGACAAAAAAGCCTACGACCCGCGCGGTTACCTCAAGAAAGGTGAGCAGGGTCTCTGCCTCCGCCTCAAGCAAGCCTGTGATGATCTCCGCTCCACGGGCAACACGCTTTTCGGCAAGGTCTAACCGCCATCCGATACCGACCCCATTCAAAACCAGACCTCCTCACCGGGGTCTGGTTTTTTTAGGTTCTGGTGAGAAGAAGACAAATCCTGAAACGAATCCGCAGGCCGAATCGTACTGGATGGCCTATGAAACCACTCACCTTCCTCGCTTCTCTCGCAGTGCTCACCGTTGCACTCACGGCCAACGCTGAATCCCTCTACGACATCCCCCTCAAGAGCATCGATGGCAAAGACGTTTCCCTCAATGACTACAAGGGAAAAGTCATGCTCATCGTGAACGTCGCCTCCAAATGCGGCAAGACCCCGCAATACGCCCAGCTTGAAGAATTGAACAAGGAGTTCAAAAAAGAAGGCCTCGCCGTTCTCGGATTCCCCTGCAATGACTTCGGCGGCCAGGAGCCAGGCACCTTGGACGAGATCAAAGAATTCTGCTCCACCAAGTACAAGGTCACCTTCCCCATGTTCGACAAAGTCGTCGTCAAAGGTGCCGACAAGCATCCTCTCTACCAAATCCTCAGCGGCCCAGAGTCCCCCTTCCCTGGTGATGTGAAGTGGAACTTCGGTAAATTCCTCGTCGGTCGCGACGGCAAGATCCTCAAGCGCTTCGAGCCCGGCGTGAAACCCGATGCACCCGAAGTCACGGACGCCATCAAGGCCGCCCTCGCCGCCAAATAATCTGACCTCAGTCATCTGAGCCCGGTCGACTCATTCGTTGGCCGGGCTTTTTTGTCCCCAAAACTCACCGCCAATCGGCAGGGAGATCCGGGAGCGTTTCCCGCAGAATGCTCACGATGCCCATCCGCTCTTGAGCCGTTAGATACGCGTAGTCGCGACTCTTTCCGGACAGCGCCGCCTTCATTCCCGCATAGACCCGGTCCTTCAGGATCGATGGGAGCTTCTGCCACTGCGGCGTGTAGATCATGTAGCTGCACCGGTGCTTGAACATTCGCGTCTTCAGATCCAGATCCTTCAGCGATAGGCCACTCTTCGTAGCCCGCTTGTTTTCCTGAAAATCCGCTGAGAACTGCTCATCCCCCGTGATGCCACCCGAGGGCAGCTTTGCCTCATCCGCAAAAAGAAGATAGCGCACCAGCAGACGCGCCTTCTCGTCCAGAGCCGCCTTGTCAGCGGCCGAGGGAAACCCACCCTTGCTCATCACCTCTCGCGCCAGATAGGCCGCGTGGATCACCTGATTATCAAAGCCGATCTGATGCTCGTGGATCAGATGCGGCAAGATATCACTGGTCGGCAGCAGGTGTTTATTGATGTCCCACATCTCCCCCGGCTTCACCTTCACGATCTTGATTCCGCTCCCGTCATTCCGTGCAAAAATGTTCGCTTTGGTTTCACCGAAAGGTCTCGCACTCGTCACATGCCAGCCACCGAAGCGATCCGCCAGCGGGATCTGATGCCCCTGCTCATCGCGTCGGTAGTTGTCATAGCTCGCTCCGCTGATGATCGGCGCTACCGACTCCGCCAGCAATCCCGGCACCCGTTGAGTCGCACTCCCCGCATGACAATTGAAACACCGGGTCGAGCGATCCGTCCGCGTCACGGTTCCTGGCTGCGGCTTGTCGAAGATATAAAACACGCCCCCCACCTCCGGGTCCACCCCCATGATCTCCACAAAGCCACCCGGCACATAACCCACATACACCTCGTCATTAAAATAAAGCGCCCTCGGGTTCCGCGGATTGATGATCCCACTCTGCATCGACGTCGCGGAGTAAACCAGCAATTGCGAGCTCACCGGCACCTTCAACACCTGGAGCAGCGTCGTCAGAAAACTCCGATCGTCCGAGGTGTCCACCTTCAGCACCCCACTCTTGATTTTCTCCAGCGCCACCGTCACAGCATCCTGCGGTGGTCGCTCCCAGTATCGGTGCGGAGCCGCCTTGTAATCCAGTCTGGCATTCGCCTCACCCTCCACCCCGTGAACCAGTCCAGGGGCGAGAAAAAGAAGCAACAGGCAAAAGGCACGCATCATCGGCAAAAGAACGAACCTCACACGCCCCTGGTTTCACCCGACCACCTCCACGATGCATTTTAGCACGGCGCGTTCATCGACTAACCACGCTCTAAAACTTCAAAGTGAGCTGAGCGGCCAAAAGATGATTTCCCTGCACCTCATTCCCTTCACGCCCACCCACGCTCCCTTGGATCTTGGCCTGCCAATGCTGACTGAAACGCCAGCCAACCGAAAGATCGATCCGCCACGCATCGCGGTCCCACGGAGTGTGCCCACCGGTCCCATCCGGCACGCTTCCGAAGATCGAGTGATTCCAGCGGAGCGCGGTCCAAAGTTGAGGCGTCACTTTGTAACGCGCCTCCAGATAGTAAAACATCGCCTCCGCATCTCCAAGGCTCGGAATCTCAAACTCGGTGTAGATCACCTCACCCCAAATCTGGAGGTGATGATGTTGATACGAGGCATCGAAACCAATCGTGGTCTGGTCAGGATCACTGCCGACAGACTCTAAGGTGTAGGAGCCATGACTGAATGACGTGCCAAAGGCCCACTCCGGAGTCGGCCTCGCACCGATACGCGTGGTGATCGTCGGTTGGTCCAGCCCTCGCTGCGTGAGATTCCACTCATCAGGCCTCGACGAGAGCGCCGCGTTCTTGACCTCGATTGCGTAGTCGAGCTTCTCAATACGACCGGAAACCGATGCACCCGACGCATAAGACGGTCCCCAGATGGCCGTGAGCCAATCACCCTTCCGATCCGCCACTCGACGCCTGCCGACCAGTGCCTGCGGGCTCCTCGGCATCGTCACATCCGACACATTCAAGACGTCCTCATAAGCAAGAGGTGCCGTCACAAAAGGATTATCCCATGAGAGGTTCCGCGCGGCCCAGTTCCCGAACGCCGTGGCAAACTTACCCACCTTGAACGCGACACGATCATCCTCCAAAGGCGAGACACGCAGGTAATACTCATCCAGTCGCACCTCACCCGACGACACCGAGCCGGGATCAAAACCGCGATCCACCCGCATCTGCGAGTGAATCTGCACAACGGACCCGACTGACAAATCAAAAAATACGGCCAGCCGCGGATTCAGCCATGCCTCATCATCGGAGAACAAAAGACCCGGCGACGGCGTCTCGGGCACATAAAGCTCCAGGTCCGCCAGCACACTGAAGTCCGCCTGCACATTCCTTTCGGGTCTCGCATACGTCAGCGCCTCGTCCAGCGCGTCCAGCGACCACGCACCCAGAAGAGGCGAGAGGCCAGTCAGCGCGAAGAGGATGATGACAAGACGGGAGATTTTCATGACACAACCTTCAGGATACGGTGAGCGACCACCGGTTTTGCGAAACCTTTTAGCGTCAGTGGCCCGAGTGATTCCGTCTTAAACTCAGGCTGCAGATCGGCGAGAGTCGTCTCATCGATCACGACATCCATCTGCCCCGCTTGACTGCAAAGCCGCGCCGCTAGATTCACCCGCTCCCCGATCACCGTGTAGTTCAGTCTTTTCTCAGATCCCATGCAGCCCGCCAGAGCAGGCCCCGATGCAAGGCCGATCCCGATAGCCAGTGGCCGATTGGATGTCGCATTCATCCGTTCTCGTTCACGAATCATTTCCCAGGCACAACGCGCAGCGCGGGCTGCGTCATGTCCATAGCTCTTAGGTGCACCAAAAAGAATCATGATGCAGTCGCCCACAAACTTGTCCACCACCCCCTGATGCTTCTCCACGATCTGCGTCAGCGCGCTCATGTGCTCATTCAGCATGGCCACCACATCCGCCGGGTTCATGTCTTGGGAGATCGCCGTGAAGCCGCGGATGTCACAAAAAATCACCGACACGTCTCGCATTTCACCCCTGAGAAGCACCGTCCCTGACATCAACTCATCCGCCACCGAGCGGTCCGTCACCATTTGCAGCACCGAGCGGTACCGCTCCTTCAGAGCAAGGCCCGAAGCCATCTCGTTGAAAGCATCCGCCAGCGCGCCCAGCTCATCGTCCGTCCGCTTTTCGATCTGCACATCATAATTTCCCCGCTTCACCTCCGCCGTGCCCGCCACCAAATCATGCACCGGCTTTGACAACCGACCCGCAAAGACAAATCCCACACCCGCTGCCGCTAACAGACCGATGCCACCGATCACCGCGATGCGTCGCACCAGTTCCCGCTGCCGACGCCGAAGATCATCCAGCGGATAAAGGCTCACGATCCACGCCGGAGCAAACCGCGAACCTCGATTCATCAAATTCGAATCCGCACGGTAGTTGCGACCTCCTAACTCCTGTTCCCAAGTTGGCATCGCTGCCTCGCCACCCTCCACATGGGCTCTCAGCATCGCACCCGTATCACTCCCCAGATCCTCTCCGCCAAAATGCGGCAGATACTTTTCCCCCAGCAGCAGACCCGAGATCAAAGAAGCCCCCTTCGTAGCCTCGGCGCGCTTTTCACGTCGCAGCGGCTGCCCAATCAATAGCCCACCCACCGTTTTGTCAAAATTCCGAATCGGACAATACACCAGGCTCACCACCCCGCCCTCGTAGTTCGGACTGGCCACAAAACCGATCTGCAAATCCTCGTTCGAAAGAGGCTCACCACCCGCGATCTTCGCGAGCTGCGGAGCCAACACCGCATCCAACTCAGCACCCCCTGCCCGACTGCCTTCGGGCGGGGGGATGATCACACCCGCCGCATCCGTCAGTCGAAAAAAAGCCAACTCCGCCAGCCGCAGTTCATCCCCCGCCGTCTGATAAACCTCAGGGTCACCCTCCTCCAGCGCCGCGAATAATCGGACCGACTCCGCCAGCTTCGCCGCCTCGGTTTTAGCCGCCGTTAACTGCTGCTCCTGCTGGCTGCGGAACGACTCCACCTCAGACCGGAAGAGCTCATCCAGCACCGCCTGATACGACGCCGCGTTTTGCGATTGCGCGATGAACAAAGTCGCCGCCGTCGTGGCTGTCACCACACCCACGATCGAGGCTAGCAGTCGGGTGCGGAAGGTCATATTCCGTCACGGTTTCAATTGGAGCATCTGCCCCTCGCGCACGGTAATCTCCGAAGTCACCGTCTTCTCCGAGGGAAGAAAAACCTTCATCGAGTACTCACCCGGAGGCACATCCTTGATTCGAAAACGCCCCTGCGCATCCGTCGTCGTGAACAGCGGCGTGTCCACCACCACCACCACACAGCGCATGTGCTGATGGATCTCACAGTAGATCTTCCCCACGCCTGCCTTTTCAAAGGTCACCTGCTTAGCCGTCTCATCCTTCCGATACCGGCCCAAATCAAAACGGCGCGTCTTCGAGTAGGAAAACACATTGTGAAACTCATCATCCTCATTCGGAAAATCAATCGTCGTGCCCGTCTGCACGACCAGGATCGAAGGCCTGAACTGGTAGCCACTCTGACGGATGCGCACACTGCCTGTTTTCCTCGGCACAACCGCCGCCGCCGGACCCTCCAGGTAAACAATCGCCACCGGAGGCTCCGCCCTCTGAATGGGTTTCACCGTCTGCGGTTTGTATCCCGGCGAGACCGGTTGGGGTTTCATCGCATCCAGCTTCACCACCCCCTCCACAGTCCCTCCCGCCCTCAGCCCAGAAGGACCGAGAATCAACCAAGCCAAAAGGAGAAAAGACCCACACCGCATAAGAGACCCAAGAATGATCCCTCATTCCCCATCTGCCAAGCCCTAACTCCACTTTCAAGGAAGTGGCTGCTCAGGCGAGCCTACCAAGAGACGCACGAAAAGGTCTTCCAAAACTGCCATTCGCTCGATCGACAAAACGATCCTGATCTCCTTCACGCCAATGAAAAAGATGGCCACCCCTCTCGCCAATGGCGATAGTAGCCATTGAGGTGCAACGGATTATTGGACCAAAGACTCCCTTAATTTAGGGGTTGGTTATGGGCTTGGGTTTCGAACTGGTTGGGGGTGAGGTATCCGAGAGCGGAGTGTTTGCGTTGATGATTGTAGTAGCCTTCGATGTATTCGAAGAGTTCCAGCCGAGCATCCGTGGCATCTTCAAAACAGCCGCCCTGAAGCATCTCGCGCTTGAGGGTTCCCATGAAGGATTCCGTCCAGGCGTTATCATAAGGATTGGCCCGTGCGGGCATGCTTTGGTGCAGACCGGCACGTTGCAAAACCGAGCGGAAGGCGCTGCTGCCATACTGGCTGCCGCGGTCGCTATGGAAGATGGCTCCCCGCGCTGCTGGCCGCGCCTGCAAGGCCTGTTCCAGGGCATGGACGACGAGTTCCGCCCGCATGTGCGTGGCCAGATTCCAACCCACGATACGGCGTGAGCCCAGGTCA
>CAMBPV010000024.1 GCA_945869695.1 Prosthecobacter debontii | reverse complement strand
GGCTTTGGGATCGCCATTGCCACAGTGGTCGAGAACGAAACGGGTGTCCGGGCATTCCTTGATGAGCTTCGCGCCGTCCCTCAGTTCGGTAGGGCGCATGGTGAGCTCGAAGTTGAGGCCGTGTTTGCCGAGCGTCCGCATGCCGCGCACAAATTCCGGGCTGAGGCAGAAGCCGGGCGGCGTGGAGTCACCATGCAATACCTGTCTCAGACCTTTGACGAGGCCATTGCCGGCGTAGCGCTTCACATAGCTCTCGAAATCGGGCGAGGAAGGCCGCCCACCGATGGTCGCTGCGACGGTGGGTGTGTTCCCCGCACGGCATTGAGCCACGACGTCATCCGCCTCCTTCACATGATCCTTCGGAGCCACGTCGACCTCCATGTAAATGGCCTTCACATTGAGGCCGGCGGTTGCTTTTTGATACTCGGCGTTTCCATAGTCATGCCGCAGGATTTCGGGTGCGCCGCCCAGCCAGGGAGGATTAATTTTCTCCCGCACCCATAGATGCTGATGAGTGTCGATGATCAGAGCATCTGGCTCTTTCAAAGTGGAGCAAGAGGTCAGAGCGGTCCCGGCTGCGGATTTGAGAAAGTGGCGGCGATTCATGAGCGTGGACGGATACGGGGCTGACGTCCGTTCCTTGCCGGTGCGGCGAAAACGATAGATCTGAGGATCAATCCCCGAGATAAGCCGCTCGCACCTGAGGATTTTTCAAGAGGGCGTCGGCGGTGTCTTCGAGGATGACGTGGCCGGATTCGAGGACATAACCGTGATGGGAAATGCCAAGGGCAAGATTGGCATTCTGTTCGACAAGGAGAATCGTCAGTCCTCGCTCCTTGTTGATGGCAACGATTTGATCAAAAATGGATCGAACGAGGATGGGGGCGATGCCGAGTGAGGGCTCATCGAGCATCAGGCACTTCGGCTGGCTCATCAACGCGCGGGCGATGGCTAGCATCTGCTGTTCACCTCCAGACATGGTTCCCGCGGCTTGATGGATACGCTCCTTTAATCGTGGAAAGAGAGTGAAGGAGTAGTCCATGTCGGCAGCGATGCCTGCCTTGTCATTGCGCAGGTAGGCACCCATGCGCAGATTTTCCGCGACGGTCAGGTTGGCAAACACCATCCGCCCTTCGGGAACGTGGCAAAGGTGCTTGGCCACAATTTTGTGTGCGGGTTGGTTCGTGATGACTTCTCCGTTGTAGGTCACCGTTCCGGCCCGTGCTTTGATCAGGCCGCTGATAGCGCGAAGGGTGGTGGACTTGCCTGCGCCATTCGCGCCGATGAGTGTGACAATGCTCTTGTCCGGCACCTTGAGTGAAATGCCGTGCAGGGCCTTGATGGAGCCATAGCTGACTTCGAGGTCTTTGATCTCAAGCATCGGCAGGTTCCTCCTTTTCCGTCTCGGTGCCTAGGTACGCAGCGATGACCTTCGGGTCGCGCTGAATTTGCTCGGGTGTGCCTTCTGCGATTTTGATCCCGTATTCGAGAACGGCGATACGCTCACAGATTCCCATGACCACGGTCATGTCGTGTTCGACAAGCATGACGGCTATTTGGAACTTATCTTTGATGAAGCGGATGAGGTGCATCAGTTCCTCTTTTTCCGTGGGATTCATGCCTGCGGCTGGCTCATCGAGCAGCAGGAGTTTTGGGCGAGTGGCGAGGGCTCGGACAATCTCCAGCTTACGCTGATCACCATACGGCAGGCTCTTGGCCTCCTCGTCCTTCAGGTCACCGAGCTTGAAGATCTCGAGCAACTCGATGGCCCGGCTTTCAACGTCTCCTTCGAGTTTTCTGAAGTTTGCTCCCCGCCAGAGCGCGGCGCGCACGCCGTGCTTGCAATGCAACTGCATGGCGGCGCGAACATTATCCAGCACGGACAGTGAGCCAAAGAGCCGAATGTTTTGAAAGGTGCGTGCAATGCCCTCGCGCGTGAGAGCGTGAGGCTTCACTCCGGCGATGCTCTTTCCATTCAGGTGGATGTGGCCTTCGGTAGGCTGATAAACCCCTGTGATCATGTTGAAGGCGGTGGTCTTGCCCGCACCATTTGGTCCGATCAGGCCGATCAATTCACAGGGTTGAACCTCAAGGCTGAATTTGGATACAGCGGTGAGGCCACCGAAGCGGATCGTCGCGTGGTCGAGCTTGAGCAAAGGCTGGCTCATGCGGCACCTCCTTTTTTCCGATTCCACGTAAAGAGGCCTTGCGGGCGCGCCATCATCAGGACGATGATGAGAAGTGAATAAATGATCATGCGATATTCGCTGAACTGTCGCAATACTTCCGGCAGCAAGGTGAGCACGATCGCAGCCACGACGACGCCTGCGGTGCGACCCATGCCACCGAGGATGACCATGACGACGATGTCGATGGATTTGAGAAAGTCGAAGCCTGTGGGCGAGAGGAACTGCTTGTGATGGGCATACAGCCCACCTGCGATGCCCGCGAAAAAGGCACCCGTGACGAAAGCGGTGACTTTGTAGCGAACGGGGTTGATGCCCATGGAACTGGCGGCCACTTCGTCATCACTCACGGCGATAAATCCCCGCCCGTAAGTTGAGTTCACCAATGCAGTGACAAAATAGATCGTGACGGCAGCGAGGCTAAAGGTCCAGCCAAGGGTGGTGAATTTAGGGATGCCCTTGAGTCCGCTCGCCGCGCCAACGGATTCCATGTTCTGCACAATCACCCGAATGATTTCGCCGAATCCGAGCGTCACGATGGCAAGGTAGTCTCCCCGCAAGCGCAAGGATGGAACACCGACTCCCAATCCGGTCAAAGCTGCCAGCCCACCTCCTGCGAGCAGTGCAAAAAGGAAAATCACAGGCTGCAGAGCGGGTGGCAACAGGGGAGAGGCAACAAGGGAAATCTTCGCTGCCGTGTAGCCCCCGACAGCCATGAAGCCAGCGTGACCGAGGCTAAACTGGCCGGTGTGGCCGTTGATCAAATTGAGGCTGACGGCGAGGATGATATTGATGCCGATGTCGATGATGATGCCGAGATGGTAGCGATTGAACTGCGCGCTAAACATCGAAACCACCACCGCCAGTGCGATGCCCGCGATCAACCAGCGCTTTGCGCCCACAGTGGATGAAGGGTTGAGTGTGGACGACATGGCTAGACTTTTTCGATGGTGGCCTTCCCGAGAAGACCGGCGGGTTTGAAGAGCAATATCAAGATGAGGATGGCAAAGGCGATGCCGTCACGGTAATTCGACAATCCCGAAATGCCGCCCGCAAAGGTTTCCAAGAGACCGAGTAGAAGTCCGCCGAGCGCAGCACCCGGAAGACTGCCGATACCGCCCAGAACTGCGGCGATGAAGGCGCGCAGTCCCGGTTGCACGCCCATCAGTGGGTCGATCCCGGGTGCTTTCATGGCATAAAGAATACCGGCAACCGCCGCCAATGCTGAGCCGAGACCAAAGGTGAAGGAGATGATTCGATTGATGTTGATGCCCATCAGAGCTGCGGCCTGCTGATTGAAGGAGACTGCGCGCATCGCCGTCCCCATCTTGGTGCGCTGCACGATGAACCACATGATTCCAAGCAGCAGGAGCGTGGTTACAACGACGACGAGATCATTGCTGCTGATGACAAGTCCGCCGAGGTTAAAATCATGTTCAGGCAGGAGCTGGGGAAAAGGCTTTGTGTCGGCTCCAAAGACGGCTTTGTGCTGGCAGGTGAACTCAATCAAAAGCGAGACGCCGATGGCGGTGATCAAGACGGTCAAGCGTGGCCGATGACGCAACGGCCGGTAGGCTAGAATTTCAATCAGGATGCCAATTCCCGCGCAGATCATTGCCGAAAGCAGCAGGATGATGAGAGTTCCTGTGAATGAGGGGAGCGGAAAAATGCCGCCGACAGCCGGTGCCAGGAAGTAGGCCGCGTAGGCACCTAACATGAGCACATCAGCATGGGCGAAGTTAATGAACCTCAGCACGCCGTAGACCATGGTGTAGCCGAGGGCGATGAGCGCATAGATGGACCCGAGGGCGAGGCCGTTAATGAGTTGTTGCAGTAGCCAATCCATGAGAGCGACGGTCCGGGTTTTCTTCAGAGTCCGACGGCCGATTGAATCAGGGGGCGACTGTCTCCAGGTATTTAAACTTACCGTCTTTGACCTGAAGAATGACGGCTGACTTCACCGCATCGCGTTGGGCGTTGATGGCGATCTTGCCGGTCACTGCCTCGAAGTCCTTGGTTGCAGCTAGGGCATCTCGGATGGCTTTGCTTCCCGTATTCCCCGCGCGGGCAATGGCATCAGCTAGGATCATCGCGGAGTCGTAACCGAGGGCAGCCATGGCATCAGGCACTTTGCCATTGAAGCGCTTCGTGTAGGCTGCCACAAAGGCTTCTACTTTGGGTGATGCCGCATCGGATGCGTAGTGGGTCGAGAAATAGTGGCCTTCGACAGCGTTCTTGCCGATGTCCAGCAGCGTCTGGCTCTCCCAGCCATCGCCGCCGCAGAGGGGGACGTTTAGCCCCAGTTGTTTTGCTTGAATGGCGATCAAAGCCACGTCGGTGTAATAACCGGGGATGAAGACGGCGTCGGGGGCAGCGCTCTTAATGGCCGTGAGTTGGGCCTTAAAATCTTTGTCGCCGCCATTGAAATCGAGCTCCGCCACGATCTGGACGCCGTTTTTAGCGAGGCCTTCCTTGAAGAACTTCGCGAGGCCTTTGCTGTAATCACTTTTCACATCCGTGAAGACGGCCACCTTTTTTGCATTCAGAGTCTTGGTGACGAAGTTAGCCATCACGGTGCCCTGAAAGGGGTCGATGAAACAGACGCGGAAGATGTGATCGCCCGTCTCAGTGACCTTCGGATTCGTCGAGGCCGGAGACACCATCGGGATGCCGTTCTGTTGGCAGATGGGTGCCGCCTCGAGTGAGCGACTGGAGGCCACCTCACCGAGCAAGGCCACCGCGCCATCTTTGGAAATCAGTTTATTGACGACGTTTGAGGTCTCGCCCGCCTTCGATTGATTGTCCTCCGTCAGGAGATCGATCTTCTTTCCCAGCACACCCCCAGCAGCATTCAGGGTCTCGATCGCGAGTAGGGTGCCTTCGTGGGAGGAGATGCCAAAGGTGGCCTCTTTACCTGTTAGAGAGGCAAATTCTCCAATGACAATGCCATCGCCCCCCGATTTGTCACAAGAAGAGAGGAGGCAGGAAACGGCTGCGAGAGGGAGGAAGGTGCGACGGAGCATGGTTTGACGGTAGGCAGCAGTCCCCGTGCCGACAAGGGGGAAATTCCATTCACTCAGAGGCGGACTGATGGGGAAGTCTCCTTCGCGCATCATTCGCCAACTTTTCTATTGAGTGAATTTGTGTTTCCCGCTTTACTTTGGTTTGTGTTTCTTTTTCTGCTGAGCCACTCTGGCCGCCAGACACCCTCCAGACTTCAAATTCCATGACTGCCCGACTCAACTCCTCACTCTCTTTTGGTCAGCGTAACGGGTTCCTCATTCTCATCATTGCCCTAGCCGCCGTGTTTATGATGTCGCCTGAATTGCTGGCGCAGGCCGCAGATGATGCGCCGGAAGTGGCGCCGAAAACATGGCTGCAGAAGTGGATCCTGGATGGTGGCATCTGGATGGCTCCTCTGGGCCTTTGTTCCGTGATGGCCGTCGGATACACCGTGTTGTGCGCGATGACCTTCAATAAAGGAAAATTTTGTCCGCCCGTGCTGCAATCTCAACTCCTCGATCTCATGCAACAGTGCCGAGTCAGGAGTGCGATCGAAGCGTCCGCTCAGAGTCCCTCCTTTTTGGGGCGCATGATGACGGTGGCGCTGCCGCATTTTGATGCCACGAATCAGGAAACGCTGGGCAAAGAATCCGTGGAAGATGCGATGGCAGAGTTCGCAGCTCAGGAGCTTCGGCCTTACCAAAAGTGGATCACTTACTTTTCAGTGCTGGCCCAAATCTGCCCGATGCTGGGTCTCCTGGGAACGGTGGTGGGGATGGTGGGAGCTTTCGGTGTCCTGGCGCAGTCGGGAGGCGCGGAGCCCGCTGCTTTGGCGGGTGACATTTCGGTGGCCCTTCTCACGACACTCGGTGGTCTAATCGTGGCCATTCCTGCACTGGCACTTTTTTATGCGTTCAAGAATCGGCTCAACGACCTCATCTCCCAGACATTGACGGCGGGCACTGAATTGGTGGATGCCTGCGTGCATGCAGTTCATGGTGAGGCGAAGGCTGCACGTATCCCCGAGGGCATGTCTTAACGGCTGAAAAACTCAACCTTCTCGCTCTGCCTCATGGCAAGAAAGATCAGCCAGCTCACCGGTGTCTCGGAAGAATGCAAGATGGACTCCTCGTCGATGATCGACATGGTGTTTCAGCTTCTGCTCTTTTTCATGGTGAGCTCGAGGATGATCACCAACCAGATCGACCCGGCGGTGGAGATCCCCATCGCCGCCAATGCCAGGCCCCCTGAGCAAGCAGCAGGTCGGATCGTGATCAATATTTACGACGACGGAAAATTTTCGGGTGGCAACAAATTACCCCTGGCTGACATGGCGGCCATTACCGAATTCGTGCAGAAGGAAAAAGAGGGTATCGCGACGGGAACGACGCCCAAAATCATGCTTCGCGGACATCGCACAGCGCTGGTGAAGTACAGCAAACAAGTGGTTCAGGGAGCGGGAGCCGCCGGGGTCAATACGATCATCTTCAGCGCCTTCCCCAGTGGCAAAAAGTCGAAGTAGTTTGGTCAATCCACTCCCCGAATGAAGAAACGAAAAAAGCACTTTGAAATCGAGCCGCCGGATGATCCGTCGCTTGATATTTCATCGCTGATTGACGTGAGTTTCCTCCTTCTGATTTACTTTTTGGTAACCTCCACACTGGAGCCTCGGGAGTCTGACCTTAGCATGGAGCTCCCGACCGATACGGGGAAGGCCAGCAACATCCAGATCGATCCCCTGAAAGTCAGACTGACGACCAACGGAGAGATCACCATCGCAGATCAGCCGATGGCGGATGATCAGGCGATGGAGGCTGAATTGGATCGCTACAAACAACTGACGGACGCCACAAACAAGAAACCCTTGGTGATCGTATCCGCAGATGACGATGCCAAACAGCAGCGCTTCATCGATCTCATGAACGCTCTGGCCAAAGTGGGCATCAACACCGTAACACTCTCAGGTTTTGACAAAGGAAAGTGAACGCATGAATACCGGTTCTCACGAAGCCAGTTTGATGAGCGCGCGGAGTTGGGGCGCTCTCTTCGTCTCCCTTTTCGGATTGTTCGTCGCGCTCAGTCCTTTTGATCTTTTGGCGCAGGCTCCGGCAGCAGAGGAGGAAGATTTTAACATCCAGTCTCTGTTCGAAAAAGCAGGTAACCTCATGGAAGAAGGGCAGTGGGAGCAAGCTTTGGTTCCGCTTGAGAAGATCATGAAGGAGTTCGGGCCCAGTGGCTTTCAGGACTTTGGTCCGGCGTTCGGTGTGATGCATTACCGCTACGGTTTCTGTCTCAAAAATTTGAAGCGATTCGACGACGCACTCGCTGCCTACGAGAAGTGCTACAAAGAAGGCCAGAACGCCAAGGATACGCCGAAGGACAGGTCAAATCCTGTCTGGGAGCTATCGCTGCTGGAAATGGGTGTGATCAAGCAGGCGCTCGGAAAATATGCGGAAGCAGTGAAGGACTATGAGGCCTTTGCCGCCAAACCCGCTGCCGCCGGGAGTTACGATGATGCCGCTTTCCGGGTGCAGGCGGCGACAGCTTATTCGAAGGCGGGACAGCCTGACCGAGCCAAATCACTGCTCGAGCAACTCTTCGCGGGTGCCGGTGGTGTGAAGCCCAAGCCTGACGGTCTTTTTCGCGCCCTCATGGCGTTGGTCGAGAGTTGGACCACACCCGGTATCGCCAGCCCGGAGACTGAGCGTCAAGCGCATCAGTTTATCGATGCCAATTCAAGTCGTCTTGCTCTCGGACCCTACGATCTTGCGCGTTTTGAGTTCAACAATCGGCTGCTGGCGCTGGCGCGTGTGGCCTCAGAGAACAATCAGCAGACGCTGGCGATTCGACTGATCGGCATGATGGCTCCGAGCGCCGATGTGGTTAGGGATCTCCGGCTCCGGAGCACGAAGTATCACAATGGTAAAGTGCCCGAACTCCTCAAAAAGGAAATCGAGAAATACTCCCAGCAGGCCGCGGCGGATGATTCACTGGATTGGATCGCCGCACTCACCTTGGCCGCCTGCTATGAGAAGCTGGGGAATATGTCGGCCGGTTACGCCATCTATTCTCATGGTCTCCAGGCTGCTCCCAAAAGCACGCACCGGCCCATTTTTCTCTTCGGTGCCATGCGGTGCTCTCTGGCTACAGGGCAGATGGATGCAGCGAAAGAGCTGGGCGCACAGTTCAGAAAGGAGTTCCCTGAGCATGAATATGCCGGGAGCGTAAGCACCCTCATGCTGGAGAGCGTTTTTCAGTCAAAGCAATATGACGAAGCCGTGACCTTGGCGGGTGACATTCGAGACGCCTTGGCAAAAGACGCTAAGGAGCGCGATCTGACGGACTTTGTCATGGGAGCCTCTCTCTTTAATCTCGGTAAAACAGAGGCGGCAAAGGTGGAGCTCGAGTCTCATGCCAAGCGATTCCCTGAGAGCCGATTCAAAGAGCCGGTGTTCTATTTTGAGGCATCAAGCATGGTGCGGCTTAAAGAGTGGAAGGAAGCGGTGACCAAATTGGAGGCCTTTGTGAAGGCGTTCCCGAGTTCAGACTATTTGGGTTACGCGCTGCTCGACCTCGCCACCTGCCATTTCCAGCTCGGACAGTTTCCCCAGTGTCTGGAGGTCACCGATAGCCTGATGAAACAACGTCCCGATTTTGGAGATCTGGATCGAGCCCTCGCGATGCGGGGTGATTCCCACCTCATGCTCAATGCCAATGAACAAGCTGAAGCTGCTTACCTGAAATCAAAGGAGCTAGGTGAAGCCGCTGGCGATGCCCATGCGCCCGTCGTCGCCCGAGTCCTCGTCCAACTCGTCCGGGTGGCCAATGCTTTGAAAAAGCCTGCGGATGTGATCGCCTACTACGACGCTTATGCTGCGAAATACAAAGGTGGATTTTATGATGCGGAAATCATCGTCGGTGCGCTCGAACCCCTGAAGGAAGCGAAGCGTGGCAAGGAGGCCATGGATGAGCTGGAGAAGGTCATCATCCGACTAGGCAGCGGCGAAACAGGCGCGGGCATCGAGGAGGCCATCGGCTCTTACACCTCCAACTATCTGGACATCGTAGGTCCTGAGCCCCTGTTGGACCGCCTGATGAACTTCGCTCCTGAGGGACAGAAGTTTAACAATGCACTCAAAGCGTGGCTGCTCATGGCGCGGGTGGATCTGCTCAGCAATGACGCCTACAAAGACAAGTTTCCAAAAAGAGAAGCACAGGCCCAGGTGGCGATGGAAGAGTTGGAGAAATTTGATAAAAAAGAGCTCGCGGCCTACATCGTGGTTCAGGTGGGGCGTCACCTCGCACAGAAGAACACGGCTGAGACCGACAAACTTGCCGTCGAGTGGTTCCAATCGGTCTTGGACCGCGGTCAGTCAGAGCACTATGCACTGGCGCTCATGGGGCGTGCTCGCGTTCTGGGTAAATCAGGTGACGACGCCTCCTTCACAGACGCCATCGCAGCCTTTGACTCGGTGATCAAAGAGTTGAAGGACAAACCCGAGTATGTGGAAGAGGCCATGCTGGAAAAAGGCCGGCTCTACTATGACAAAAAAATGTGGGCCGAGTCTCAGTCTGCCTTCACCGCCATGACGAAGGAGAAAAGCTTCACGCGCTCGCGGCCCGAGGTTTATTTCAAGTTGGGGCGCTCCTACGAGGAGCTGGGCAAGCCGGACGAAGCGCTGGAAGCCTTCACTCCCTTCGTCGCTCCTCCGCTCGAAAACTTTGTGGACTACTCAGCCGAGGCGCGCGTTCGGGCTGTCGAGATTCAGGTCAAAAAGGGAAACAAAGACAAAGCCTTCCGCCTCGTGAAAGACACCGTTTCGAGAATGTATAAGCTTTCCAGCCACCCCGTGGGCGGTCCGCACATTCTGCGCGCCAAGGAGTTCTACAAGATACTCCGGGATGAACTCAAAAAACCAGCTGAACCTGACGAAGGTCTATGGGGGATCAAATGATGAAAAGTCAGATCGCATTCCTATTTCTTTTTTCGAGTTGGATGGCCAACGCCGCCTTTGGCCAAGGACTCCAGGCCACGATCTTGAATGTTAATGGCGAGACGACCCCCGGGTTTGTCATCGGAGCTGACAAAGAAGGCATCCTCGTCAGCACCACGGCAGACGGCGCGACCTCGTTCAAGCTCCCTTTTCAGAACATCAAGGATTATAACATGGAGGAACCCAGGGGCTGGAGTGCGGCCTTGGCGGTTTATCAATCCGGGAACTACGCTGAGGCTGAGAAGCAGTTTGAGACCCTGGGTCAGAGTTTGGAGAAGCTCGTTCCGCTGAAAGACTCCTTTGGCAGCATGGCCAAATACTACCGCTTCAGCAGCCTGCAAAAACAGGGTAAATTCAAGGAATTGGCCGCAGTCTTTGAGCGTCAACTCGCCAATCCGCTTAGCCTCAATGAAGGCTTCCAGGAAGACATTCAGGACCTCCAGGGCTGGACGATCATCGGGAAGCAGGACTGGGTAGCGCTGATGGCCTATCTCCAAGGATTTGAAGACAAAGCCGCCAAAGGTAGCCTGCCCCAAGCTCCCTTCAAAAAAGCCAGCCGTTCGCGCCTCTCGTCTCTCTCTTTCATGCGTGCACTCCTTGAAGAACACGACGGAAAAAAGGAACTGGCCCTGCTCGATTATCATGGAGCCCTGACCCTGAATCTTGGTTCAGACGCCTCCCTCACAGCCCAAGCCGCCAAGTCCGCCCTGAAGCTCACTGATGAGTTGCTCCAACAGAAACCCGACCACACCCAACTCAAACGCCAAGCCTACGCCCTCGCCGTCATCTACCGCGATCTCTCCGCCAAAGGCCAACTCCCTCCCGAGTTGGCCAAGCTAGCCGAAAAACCCGCCGAGCCCGCGGTTTCTCCCGAGCCTGAGAAGAAGTAAAGGAGAAGTTGGCGCTCAAAGTGCTGCCCTAACTTAGAGAAAATTAGGATTGCAGGAAGGCTGCGATTTCGATAAAACGGGTGGGATCTTATGAGTAAATCCCAAAAAAGAAGCTCTGTCGGGTTGGTTGCAGCCTTGATCGCCGTCATGATCTTGGGGCTTATCTGTTGGTTAGCCGTCCGAGGCTCAGACGGAGAAAGAGCGGCGGCCTCAGTGAAATCGGATGCGGGGCAGGTGCCTCAGGCGGATGAAAGCCCGCCAGAATCAGGGTCTCGTGACATCATGAGTCGGCTCAAGCCGAAGGCGATTCCCGAGTTGGACTCACGAAAAGCAATCGAGTCATCCATCCTTGCAAAGGCCAGAGAATCAGCCGTGACCGAGTTACAAGAAAAGATCCCGGGTGTGCAGATCGATTTTGATGCGATCACCGGTGCGCCGTCGAACATCGTGGCTGTGGGCAAGTTTTTGACACGTCCAAATCAGAAGGCCGGAGGAAATAGCGACCCCCTCGACGCCGTTCGACGTTTTGTTGACGACAACGCCGCGCTTTTCGGTCACCCCTCAGCCGTGCTGAATCAGGAAAACTCCCGCGTTTCACGAGATGATGTGACAGCACACAGCGGACTCAAGACCGTGGTTTGGCAACAGGAATTGGATGGCATCCCTCTTTTCAAGACTATTTTTAAAGCCAACCTCACCAAGAATGGAGATCTGGTGACTTTGGGATCCCATTTTCTCAGTGATCCCGCATCGGCTTCAAAGATGCCTCCTGAGCAGCGATTGGAGGCGATTACAAACCCTCTTGTGAATGCATCGAAAGCTATTTCACTGGTTGCCGCTTCATGGAGTGAAGAGGTGCCTGCCAGTCAAATTGTAGCAAAGGGCGCAGCTGAAGGGGGTGAACGCAAACAGAGTTTCACAGCCCCCAAGCTCAGTGACACGACGGCTCAGTTAACCTGGATGCCGATGAGTGCGGATCGCGTGAGACTTGCGTGGGATGTCACGACCTTCAGCCTCGCGCAAAACGAGATGTTCCGCACGGTGGTGGATGCTGAAAAAGGTGAGTTGCTTTACCGCACGAGTCTGACTGCGGACATCAGTGATGCGACGTATCGCGTGTATGCGAACCCGGCAAGCAAGCAGCCGTTTGACAGCCCGTTTTCGATGACGCCTGGGCCTCGCAATAAGTCAAGTCTGCAGCCGCTGGAGGCTCCGCGTCAGGTGCTGACCTTTCAGGCGGAAAACACGACGGCATCTCCAAATGGCTGGATCAACGATGGGAACATGGAGACGCTGGGCAATAACGTGGATGCGCACACAGATACGGACGCCAACAACAGTCCCGACCTGCCGCGTCCCAATGGCGGAGCGTTGCGCGTGTTCGATTTCCCGGTGGATTCAACGCAATCGCCCGTGACCTATCAGCCGGCCTTGGTGACGCAATTGTTCTACATGAACAATTGGATTCACGACAAAATGTATGGGCTCGGTTTCACGGAGAGCGCGGGTAATTTCCAGACCGACAACTTCGGTCGCGGTGGCCTAGGCAATGATGCGGTGCAGGCCGATGCACAGGATGGCAGCGGCACAAACAATGCGAACTTCTCAGCACCAGCAGACGGCAGCCCAGGACGCATGCAGATGTATATCTGGACGGGGCCGAATCCGGACCGTGATAGCGACTTCGACAATGACATCATCATTCACGAGTACGGACATGGCGTGAGCAATCGTCTCGTCGGAGGTGGAGTGGGAATCAGTGCGTGGCAACCCCGTGGTATGGGCGAGGGTTGGTCTGACTTTCTGGCCGTCACAATGCTGGCGCAGGAGGGCGATGATCTGCACGGCAATTACGCCATGGGCGGCTACTCGACGCTGCTGCTGAGCAATATCAGCACGAATTATTACTTCGGCATCCGCCGATTCCCATACGGCCCAGACCGCACGAAGAGTCCGCTGACTTACCGCGACATTGACCCGACGCAGGCGCTTCCCCACACCGGTGTGCCCCTTTGCCCGCGCTACTCGAGTGCGAATGCATCTCCCGACCAATATCACGCTCAGGGCGAGGTTTGGTGCAACATGCTATGGGAAGTGCGACATAATTTAGTCAGCAAACACGGGTATGCATTGGGCAACCAGCGTGCGCTGCAGATCGTGATCGATGGCATGAAACTTGCACCGGCCAACCCGACCTTTATTCAGTCACGAGACAGCATCATCCAGGCGGCGCTGGTGGCCTTTCCGGCGGACATGGGTGAGGTGTGGTCAGGCTTCGCAAAGCGCGGCATCGGCTTTGGTGCTTCCGGCCCGGCGAACAGCACGACCACGGGCGTGGTTGAGTCTTATTCGGTCCCAGATGCACTTCAAATTGACGACCGAAATGGTTGGAACATCGTGGGCGACAAAGGTGGCCCCTTCACACCGGCGAGCAAAGTTTTGGTCGTCAGCAACACGAGTGGTTCTGCGATCAACTGGACCGCTGCGACGGGCGCCCCATGGTTGGCGGTCAGTCCTTCCTCGGGCACTCTGGCGGCTGGTGCATCCGCGCCGCTCACCTTCACCACGCAGGCGTCCTCCGTGGCTTCGGGTTATCACGGGACGGATTTGGTTTTCACCAACACGACCAGCGGGCTCAGCCAGCGCACCAGTGTAAGGTTGGAAGTGAGATCACCGCTGGTGCAACTCTTCGATCTCAGTAGTGATCCGGGCTGGACACGCGCAGGTGAGTGGGTTTTCGGCACTCCTGCAGGTGGGGGCGGTGCGGGCGGCGGCGGCACGGGCAATTCAGACCCAACCTCCGGCGCGACGGGTAGCTCGGTTTTTGGCGTCAATTTGTCAGGTAATCATTCAGCGACGGTTACCGGGCCGCATTATTTAACCTCAGCACCCGTGAACCTACAGAACCGGGTGCAAACGCGGCTGCGCTTCAAGCGTTGGCTGAATTCCGCCTCCGTCACCGCCAGTCGCAACACGGTGGAGGTTTCCACTGACGGCTCGACTTGGCGCGAGGTCTTTGTCAATGAAGGTCCGGTGACTGCCGACAATGCCTGGCAAACGTTGGAGTATGACATTTCCTCTTTTGCGGACAATCAATCGCAGGTGCAGGTGCGCTGGGGGTATCAGACCCTGAGCACCGCATCGCCGTATTCGGGCTGGAACATTGACGATGTGGAGTTCCTCGGCGAAGCGACCAATGCGATCATTCTTTCGGGGCCTTTCAGCGCAGTGGAAGGTGGTGCGCCTACGACGTTCACGGTAACGCTGACGCAAGCCCAGGTGGGCACGACGACTGTGGCTCTGGCATCCAGTGACACGAGCGCGGCCACGGTCCCCGCGAGCGTCTCAATCGCTGAGGGTGAGTTAACGACGAACTTTGAAGTCACGCCCGTCGATGATGCCTTGGCGGACGGACCTCAGGTCACCACGATCACAGCGACGGCAGCGGGGATCGGGCCAGGCACGAGAATTTTCACGGTCGAAGACAATGAAACCGCAGCTCTCACCCTCACGGTGCCCACAACGACGACAGAGGGCACAGGCGCGGTGTTGGCCACGGTCACACGCAGCGTGGTCAATGCCAGCCCCATCACCGTGACGTTGGCCTCAAGTGATGCATCGAATGCATCCGTGCCGGCCACGGTCGTGATCCCCGGCGGCAGCACGAGCGTTGATTTCCTCATCACCGCCATCGACGACAACCGCATCGACGGAACGCAAAACCTCGTGATCAGCGCATCTGTTGTTGGTTGGACGGGTGCGACCGCTCCGCTTGCGGTGTCGGACAATGAGAACACGAATCTCACTGTCACGCCGCCAGCCAACATCACCGAAGGCGCAACGGGATCGGCAACGGTGTCGATCTCCGGCACGCTGACGACGCCACTTGTCGTGTCACTCTCTTCCAATAACCCTCGCCTCTCCGTTCCTGCCTCCGCCACTATCGCGGCGGGCGCGACGTCGGCCAGCTTCACGCTCACCGCGCCAAATGACGCCGTGGTGGAGACAAACGCGACGGTGACGATCACCGCGAGTGCGGCGGGATTCACCAACGGAACGGCAAACACAAGTGTGATTGACAATGATTTGCACAACTTCGGTTGGGCCACGATCACGAGTCCGAAGACGCGCGGTGCGGCCTTCACCGTGACGATCACGGCGCGGAACCAAAGCAACAGCACCGTCGTGGGCTTCACCGGAACGGCGAATCTGAGCGGTGCAGGAACCGGCGGCGCGGTGGCGATGACGCCTTCGGCGACGACAGCTTTCACCGCTGGCGTGTGGACGGGCAATGTGACCATCAACACCTTTGACACGAACGTGGCGTTGACCGCGAATGACGGTGCCGGTCACACCGGCGTGAGCAACACCTTCAATGTAGCGGCGGGCGCGCTGCATCATTTTGCCTGGAACACGATCACCAGCCCGAAGACGGCGGGCACGGCGTTCAGCACGACAATCACGGCGCAGGATGTGGCGAACAACACGGTGACAAGCTTTGTCAGCCCGGCGGCGCTCAGTGGCGTCAATTTAGGCGCTCCGCGTTCGGTGGGCACGGGTAATTCGTCCACTACAGCACTGCCACTCTACACCTACTACCACGACCAGCGCACACAGTGCATTTACTTGCAAAGCGAGATCGGTGCGGCGACGACGATCAAGGGTCTGTCGCTGAATGTCACGACGCTGCCTGGCCAGACGATGAACAACTGGACGCTCCGAATGAAGCACACCGCGCTCGCGAGTTACAGCACGGCCTCATGGGACAGCACGGGGTGGACGACGGTGTACCAGTCGAATGAGACGATCAGCACCACTGGTTTGAGGACGTTCACTTTCACGACGCCCTTTGCTTACAACGGCGCGAGCAATCTGATGGTGGATTTCAGCTTCAACAATTCCTCGTACACCACGCAGGGTGGCGTGACCTACACAACCGCCAGCCCCACGCGCACCATCCACTATTACACCGACAGCGGCTACGGGGATCCGTTGACGTGGTCGGGCACGACGAGTCCGCCGCCGCTGACTTCCACACAGCTTCCGAATCTGGTGTTGCAAACTGGTAACACATTCACAGTTGTGCCGGCTTCGACCACCGCATTCACATCGGGCTTATGGACGGGCAATGTGACGGTGAACCAGACCGGACCGCAGCTCTCGCTTCGCGCAACCAGCGGTTCGAGCGCAGGCGAAAGCAACGCCTTCGACGTGACGAGCACAGTCGCAGCCAACGCGCAATCGGTGAACGTTATCCACAACACCGCAACTTCGATTGCGCTTACAGGACAGGACACGGCGAATCCGGGCGCGACGCTGACGTACGCTGTCGTGAGCAATCCAACCAATGGGGCTCTTTCTGGCACGGGTTTAAATCGCACCTAAACGCCGACGACGGGCTACAGCGGCCCTGACAGTTTCACTTTCACAGTGACAAACGGTGCAATCACCAGTGCACCAGCGACGGTGAGCCTCACGGTGCTGCAGCCGCCGGGCGAAATCGCCATCGAGCAGCCAGTGGGGACCGGACTCACGGATGGCGTCTCGACGGTGAACTACGGTTCCATACCCATCATCTCTGGCACTGTGCGCACCTTCACGGTGCGTAACGTGGGCGCGACCAACATCGTGGTCAGCAGCATCACTAAGGATGGCGCGAACAGCGCGGACATCACGCTCGGCACCATCAGCGCCAGCACCATCGCCCCGGGATCGACCGCGACCTTTGATGTGACCTTCGCTCCCGCTGCACTCGGCTCCCGCTCGGCTGCGATTCATGTGCAGAGCAACGACTTGGATGAGGGCTCTTTCGACATCGCGCTCGAGGCAACAGGCAGTGCGGCTTTCCCGGAGATCGCCATTGAGCAGCCTGCTGGTACGCTGCGGCCGGATGGGGCGGCGATTATTGATTTTGGCGTTGCCATGCTCAACACGCCTGTGACGCAGACGTTTACGATCAAGAATTCAGGCGGCGCGGATTTGAGCATCAGCGGCGTTAACATTGATGGCACGGGAGCGAGCCAGTTCTCGGTGGGTGTGCTTTCATCCACACTGATTGCGCCATTGGGAAGCGCGACGCTGGCAGTGACTTTTACACCGACGACTCCGGGGGCGAAGCTGGCGGCACTTCACGTGCTGAGCAATGACTCGGACGAGGCCAGCTACGACATTGAGTTGCACGGCATCGGCACTGTCGTGAGTGGTCCCGTGTCATTGATGAGAGATATTAACGCGCTGCCTAGTGGCGCCGGGTTGAGCAACTTCGTCGCCAGCGGCAGTAACTACTTTTACCAGTACAACCTGTCCATCTATCGCACGAATGGCACGGCGGGCGGGACAACGCTGATCAATGCCTACTCATCCTTGGCGCCGAGCATGGCGGCGATCGGTTCCACGCTTTTCTTTGGCCAGACGGACACCACGGCGGGCGTCGAACTATGGACCTACAATGGCTCCACCTCCGCCAGGCTGTTGGATATCAATCTAGGTAGCGCCAACTCGACTCCCGCCAACTTCACCGTCGTCGGCAGCACACTTTTCTTCACGGCGACAACAGCGGCCAATGGCTTGGAGCTCTGGAAAAGCGATGGCACGGCGGGCGGCACAGTGCTGGTGAAGGATATCGCTGCGGGCACGACGAACTCTTCGCCGGCGAATCTTGTCGCCGTCGGCGGCACCCTGTATTTCACAGCCAATGACGGAACGAATGGTGTGGAGTTGTGGAAGTCTGACGGCACCAACGCTGGCACTGTTATGGTGGCAAACATCAATGCGGGCTCTGCGAGTTCCTCCCCGGCGAGCCTCACCGCCGTGGGCAGCAATCTGTTTTTCGCGGCGACGAATGGCACAACTGGCGTCGAGCTTTATAAAACCGACGGCATCACAACGGCCATTGTGCTAGACATCAATGCAGGATCAGGAAGCTCCACACCTTCCGCGCTCTTCAACTGGAGCGGCACGCTCTATTTCAGAGGCAACACTGCGGTAGTTGGTGTGGAGCTTTGGAAATCCGACGGCACCGCGGGCGGCACTGTTTTGGTGAAGGACATTTTCAGCGGCACGAGCAGTTCGACTCCGGCCAGCTTCGCCGTCCTTGGCAGCGCGTTGTATTTTTCCGCGACGGACTCGACGGCAAATGGTGTGGAGCTTTGGAGAACCGACGGCACCGATGCGGGCACTGTGATGGTGTCGAACATCAACGCAACGGCGAATGGCAGTTCCAATCCAGCGGTGCTGACGACAGCGGGCAGCTCTTTGTTCTTCTACGCCAATGACGGATTGGCGGGAGCTGAGCTGTGGAAATCCGACGGTTCCGGACTTGGCACGGTACGCGTGGAGGACATCAACCTCGGAACGGGAAGCTCCGCCATTAACGCGATGGTCAATCTCTCCGGCATCGCGCTCTTTGGTGCAACAGATGGCGTGACGGGCACGGAGCTGTGGCGCAGCGACGGCACTACGCCGGGCACCTACCGCGTGAATGATTTGCTGACCGGGAATACATCGACGAGTCCAGGCGCTTCCGTCGCGCTCGGTTCGTCCGTGTTGTTCTCCGCGAATGACGGTGTGAATGGCGCGGAGCTGTGGAAGAGCGACGGAACCTCCAGTGGCACGGTTTTGCTGAAGGACATTTTCACAGGAGCGGGGCTGTCTTCCTCGCCTGGCAATCTCACACTCGTCGGCTCCAACGTGTTCTTTAGCGCGGGCGATGCTACGAACGGCACGGAGCTATGGAAGACGGATGGAACAAATGCGGGCACGGTGCTGGTGAGCAATTTAAACGCAGGCACCTCCAGTTCCTTTCCGACGCTTCTGCGTGCATTGGGCAGCACGCTGTTCTTTGCCGCCACGGACACGACGGCGAACGGGCAGGAGCTCTGGAAATCCGACGGCACGGCGGGAGGCACGGTCATGGTGAAGAACATCAATCCCAGCGCGAATGCCGGCTCCAGCATCGCCTCACCCGTGGTCGTCGGCAGTCTACTTTATTTCAGCGCGAACGATGGCACCAATGGAGCGGAGCTGTGGAAAAGCGATGGCACCAGCGCGGGCACGGTCATGGTGAAGGACATCAACTCGACCGCGGGCACGGGATCGAGCATCGCATCCATCACCGCAGTCGGCAGCACGATCTTTTTCAGCGCGACGGATGGGGTGAATGGTCAGGAGCTTTGGGTGAGCGATGGCACGAGCGGGGGCACAGTGCTGGTGAAGGACATCAATCCTGGGACCGGCAGCGGCTCGCCAGCGAACCTCGTCAGCTACAATGGAGTGCTCTATTTTGCCTCGAGCGACGGCGTGGCGCTTACGGAACTGTGGCGCAGCGACGGCACGACTGTGGGCACTTACATGCTGATGGATATCAATCCGGGGGCATCCAGTTCATCGCCTGCGAACTTCCGCGGGCACAATGGCATCCTGTATTTTTCCGCGTTTGACAGCTTCGGTTCCGAGCTGTGGCGCACGGACGGAACCGTCGGCGGCACCTATCAGGTGAAGGACATCAGTTCAGGATCCGGATCCAGCTCGCCCGCTGGCCTCTTTTCGGCAAGCGGACACTTGTATTTCAGCGCCTCCACCGTGGCTAATGGAAGCGAGTTGTGGCGCACAGATGGCACGGCGGTAGGGACGCAGCTCGTCGCGGACATCAATCTGGGCACGACAAGCTCCTCTCCTAGTTTGCTCTCGCTGGCTGGCAGTCGGCTTTACTTCAATGCATTTGTGACCGGCATTGGCACGGAGCTGTTCTCCTTGGATCTCGGCACCTCGCCAGAACTGGCGTTCTACGAGGGCGCAGACACTAGCGGCTTGGAGCGGCAGGACAATGTGGGCGTCTATGCGTTCGGCACGCAAAGCGTGGCGACGACGCGCAGCTTCACGATCAAGAACAATGGCACGGGCTATTTGTATGTGAGCGACATCGTCACCAGCGGGCTGCAAGCGGATTCGTTTGTGGTGCTGACTAAGCCTGATCCCGCGCTTGCCATCCTGCCGGGCGCGACGCACACTTTCTCCGTTATCGCCACTCTTGAGGGGCCGTTGTCGCAGAGCGCGGTGGTCAGCTTGCGGTGCAATGACGCGGATGAATCCTCCTTCGATGTGCCCGTGACTGTGACGGTCGATGACACTGTGCCACCAGTCATCACCGCGCCAGCCACCTATCTCATCGGCCAGCCCGGCCAGCTCGCCATGTCGCTGCCCGATGTGCGTGGCATCGTGATCTTCTCGGACAACCGCCTCGGCGACGGCACAATCACGCAGGACCCGATCCCCGGCGACGGTGTGCTGGCCATCGGTGAGAGCATGGTCGTCACCTTCACCGCGACCGACAGCGCGGGCAATGTCTCGAACACCGTGAGTACGACGGTGAAAATGGGAATTGGCCAACCAAACACAGGCAATCTCGCCTGGGCACGCTCCGGCACAGGCGTGGGGAACGATGGAGCGGCCACTTCGCGCGTGGCAGCCGCGCCTGACGGTGGCGCGTATGTCGCTGGCACATTTAGCTCCTCTCCTTTCACGCTCGGCTCGGGCGCTGATCAGGTCACGCTGAACTCCGCGGGCAGCAATGACGTGTTCCTCGCACGTTTTGCAAAAGACGGGAGGTTATTATGGGCGCGTAGCGGCGGTGGTACAGGCAGTGACACGGCCCTCGCTGTAACCGTGCTGGCCGATGGCAGCGTTGCGTTGGGTGGATTCATTGGTTCCGCTGCAACATTCAGCGGAGTGACACTCAATGCGACGAACCAGGATGGTTTTGTCGCCCGCTATCTCGCCGACGGTACTCTCGCGTGGGCCAAAGGGATCGCAGGAACAACGGGAACCGAGGCAGCTAATGTCATTGCTTTAGCCTCCGACGGCAATTTGATCGTTGGCGGTTTCTTCAATTCGTCGCCCACTACCTTCGCGTCGGGTTTGACGCTTTCCAGCTTGGGGTCGAGCGATCTGTTCTTTGCCAAATATGACCTAGCCACTGGCGATGTTCCGTGGGTGTCCCGCGTCGGTGGCTCAAGCGGGGACTTGACGACCGGTATGTCCGTGCTGCCCACATCCGATGGCGGTGCCATCGTCGCTTCAACCTACACCTCGGCCACGTTGAGTTTCACTGGCTCGGCGGTAACTCTTACGAATTCCAGTACAGCAAACGAACTCTTCGCCGCGAGGCTCAGCACTTCGGGCGGACTCGTGTGGGCGAAGACCGCTGGCGGCTCGGGCACTGACTCGCTCATAGGCGCGCGCCTGCTCTCGGATGCGAGTTTGGTGCTCGTCGCGAATGTCGCACCGCCAGCCACTTTCGGACTGGGCGAGTCCGGCCAAGTCGTGCTCACTCCGGTTTCTGGCACTGAGGTGGCGCTCGCCAGGCTCGCAGCAGCTGATGGTTCTTTGCTTTGGGCTCGGCAAGCGGGCGGTGCGGGGAATGACACTGCCGGGGCCCTGGCTATTTTGCCAGATAACTCCATCTGCGTTACAGGTCAGTTTACTGGAGGTTCCATGTTGCTTGGCGCTGGCGAGGCGGGCGCAACGACGCTCACAGCCGGCTCCGCCAACAATAAAATGTTTGTCGCCACATTCCGAAGCAGCAATGGCACGTTGCGCTGGGCGAAAAACAGTAGCGGCACAGCTGCGGACAGCGCCGGCGGCATCGCGGTTCTTTGGGATGGCGACATCGGCGTGGCTGGCACTTTTACCACGCCTTCGAGCATCTTCGGGCTAGGTGAATCAAACCAGACCACGCTCACGAACTCTGGACTCGCCAATAGCAGCGAGGTATATTTCGCCAAGTTTAACCGCGCGGACGGCTCACTCGTGTGGGCGAAGAGCGGTGGCAGCGGCGCTTCGGACACAGTCCATGGAATGGCCACGCTGACGAACGGAAGCGTGCTCCTCGTCGGCAATTATCAGCCGACCTCTGCCATGTTTGGCTTCGGCGAAGCGAATCAAACAGCGCTCCCCAACGCAGATACAGGCGGCACGAATAACGATCTTTATTTTGCCCGCTTTCACGCAGGTGGCGCCGAGCCGCCCGCGGCGCCCGCCGTCGCGCTGCTGCCAGCGAGCGGACTCTCGCCGAGCACGATGACCTTCAACGCAAGTATCGACACACGCGGGCAGGATACAACGGTGCTCATCGACTACGGCCCAACCACGAGCTACGGCACCACCGTCTCCGCCACAGATGTGCCCGCCGGTCTTGTGCCTGCCACACGCAGCCACTCACTCAGCGCGCTCGCGCCGCTCACCACGATGCACTTCCGCGTGCGCGCCACGAATAATGAGGGCACGACGACGAGCGGCGGTCAGAGTGTCACGACTTTTGCTGACGCGGAGATCAGCGTCGAGCAGCCTGCAGGATCGGGGCTGACCGATGGCGTTTCGACGGTGAGTTTTGATGCCGTGCCCGTTGGGTCATCGCAGACGAAGACGTTCACCATCCTCAACTCAGGGACAGCGACCGCGACACTAACCGGATTAGCCCTCAGTAAAGCCGGCCTAGCCGCCGCTGATTACACAATCAGCGCCCCCAGTGCCACGACGCTCGCGCCCGGAGCCAGCACGACTTTTGATGTGACCTACACACCCTCGGCTGGCGGAGTGCGCGCTGCCGCCATTCAAATTGCCAACAACGACGGGGACGAAAGCCCCTTCGACATCGCACTCACAGGCAACAACTTTGTCGAGGCCACCTTCAACAGCGAGGTTGATATTCCCATCACCGCCGCGGGCTACACGGTGCCATCAGGACGTAGCCTCAATCTCACGCTAGGTTTCGCGCCGCCGCCGGGCACTGCGCTCGTCGTGTTGAGCAACACGGCACCGCCGCCGATCAGCGGCACCTTCCTCGATCTGCCGCAGGGTGGACTCATCACAGCGACGTTCGGAGGGCAGACTTACATTTTCCAAGCGAACTACTTCGGCGGTGACGGCAACGATCTCGTCCTCGTCGAGTCCTTCACCTGGACGTGGAAGAAGGGCCAGAATAATTCGCCTGTCTCCGGAAGCATGGCAATTCAGGGAGTGTTTGGCTCCGGGAACAACCCTACCGGTCGCAGCACCTGCATGACCTGGACGGATGCATCTGGGATTCTCTGGATGTTCGGCGGCACCTCTTCCTCCAGCCCGACTGTGATGAACGACATGTGGAAGTATGACCGCGCCCTCGGGCAGTGGGCTTTCATGAAAGGCACGGTATTCTCCGGCACCAATGGCGTCTATGGCACGCTCGGCACGGCGGCTGCCGCAAACCTTCCCGGCGCACGCTACGGCGGCATCACTTGGACGGATGCCAGCGGCAAGCTCTGGCTCTTCGGCGGCTTCGGCCTCGGTGCCAGCGGCAGCACGAACAATTATCTCAACGATCTCTGGCGCTTTGACCCGGCTACCAACATGTGGACCTGGCTCGGTGGCAGCAACGCCACGCTCGCCAACGGCACCTATGGAACGCAAGGCACACCCTCGACCACGAACATTCCCGGCGCGCGCTGGAACGGCAGCGCCGCAGCGGATCCCGCGACGGGCATGGTCTGGCTCTTCGGTGGTTTCGGCCTGCCGGCCACTGGCAGTTCCACCGGCAATCTCAACGACCTCTGGAGGTACAATCCCACCACCGGCGAATGGACTTGGATGAAAGGTTTCAACGCCATCAGTTCAAACGGCAGCTTCGGCACCAAAGGCGTCGCCGCAGGCACGAACACGCCAAGCACCCGCAATGGCTGTTGCTCATGGCTCGACAAGCAGGGCCGCTTCTGGGTCTTCGGCGGTAACGGCAATGGCAGCAATTACTCAGGCTACTACCTCGGCGACCTCTGGCGCTACGATCCAACCACTAATTTCTGGACCTGGATGAGTGGCTCGGCCACCTCAGTGTCAGGACCGTATTACAGTGGTATCTATGGCACCCAGGCGCGGCCAGCTGCCACAAGCGCGCCGGGCTACCGGCAATTTCCCACGAGCTGGACCGATGCACAGGGCCGCCTCTGGCTCCATGGCGGCCTCGGCCTTGGTGCGCAAGGCATCACCGTCGGAGACCTCAGCGACCTCTGGTTCTACGACATCGATCTCAATCAATGGGCGTGGGTCAAAGGTCAGCAGACCATTCAAAACAACGGCATCTACGGCACAGTTGGCGTAGCGTCAGCCGCCAATCTTCCCGGTGCACGCGAGCAGGCCAGTTCCTTCTCCGGTAGCAGCGTCTCATCCAATCTTTGGCTCTTCGGCGGCTTCGGTTACGTCACCACCGGCAACTCGCAGATCCGTATGAATGATGTCTGGACGCTCGATCTGCCTGACGCACCCGCCGTCACCACTCTCGCCGCCAGTGCGATTACCGACACCACTGTCACACTGAACGCCAGTGGTATCGCCAACGGCACCGCAGCCAGTGTGCGCTTCCTTGTTTCCACTGCCAATAATCTCGCCGGTGCGACGCCGTCAAGCGCACAAGCCATCGGCGCGGGCAGCACCGCATTGGCCGTGAGTTTGCCGACTGCTAGCCTTTTGCCATCCACGACATATTACTTCGCCGCTGAAGTCTTCAGTAATTCAGGTCGCGCACTTGGAGCGACGCTTAGTTTCACCACACTCTCAACCATCAATGCATGGCGCCTCGCCAATCTCGGGACGACTTCCAATACGGGTGACACGGCAGACGGAGGTGACTTGGATCAGGACGGGGAATCCAATTTCTCCGAGTTTGTCTTTGGAACGAATCCTGCCGGCAGTGCGTCTGGTTCAGGAGCATTGGTGATGACGGGTGGTTTGGGTGGAGGGACCTTCGTGAGAGGGAAACCGATTGCTCTTCCCGATCCGACGAACACGGGTTCTGAACATCGGGCTATCTTCGTCCGAAGGAAAGATCATGTGGCTGCGGGATTGCGTTACATTCCTAAATTTAGTTCCAGTTTGGTAACTTGGGAAGACAGCACGGTAACTCCGACGGTCCTTGCCGACGACGGAACCTATCAGGCGGTGAGTGTGCCTTTTCGCGCCTCCATTGGCGGAGAAACAGCTAGGTTCTTCACCTTAACGGTCGAGTTCGTTCCCTGAGCGATTCTCTTTGCCTCTCACGATTTGCAAAAAGCCATCACTCGTGCCTCGGGAGCCTCTGAGGGTCTTCGGGTTCCCTGTTAAAGGAGCTCTTCCACAAACTGCTTGGGATCAAAGGCGGCGAAGTCTTCGGCACCCTCGCCGAGGCCGACGTAGCGGGCGGGGACACCCAGTTCTTGCTGGATGGCGACGATGATGCCGCCTTTTCCGCTGCCGTCGAGTTTGGTGACGACGAGACCGGTGAGGGGGATGATTTTATGGAACTCGCGAGCTTGCTGTAGGGCGTTGGCTCCCGTGGTGGCATCGACGACGAGGAGGACCTCATGCGGTGAGGTGGAATCACGGCGGCCGAGGGTGCGATGCACTTTTTTCAACTCCTCCATGAGGTTGTGCTTGGTGTGGAGGCGTCCGGCGGTGTCGCAGATGAGATAGCCTGCTTTGTCACGCTCAGCTCGGTCATAGGCATCAAAGCAAACGGAAGCAGGATCGCAATTGGGTGCGCCTTTGACCATCGTGATGCCGAGGCGCTCGGACCAGACGGCGAGTTGCTCGACGGCTGCTGCGCGGAAGGTATCGGCTGCGGCGACAACGACGCTGCGTCCCTTTTTTTGCAAGTGCCGTGCGAGCTTGGCGGTGGAGGTGGTTTTCCCCGTGCCATTGACGCCAACGACGAGGATCACAAAGGGGCGATCCGCCGGGGGCATGATGGGCGGCTGGGGTGGTGGGAGGATTTTGCGGATGTGCTCGCGCGCGACGGCGACGATGTCGTCTCCGGCGATTTTTCGGCCCTGGGCTTTGAGGTCATCCATGATCTGCATGGCCAGTCGCGGGCCGAGGTCTCCCGCGATGAGCGCAGCCTCGAACTCGTCCCAATCGATGTCGGGCTTTCCGCTGAATTTGCTGATCAGTGATTTGAAAAATCCGGCCATGGATCAGGGAACGATGGTGGGTTCAGAAGCAGGGATCTGAGGGGCAGGGGAGCGCTTGGGGCCGTTGGCGATGCGATCGAGCAGGCCGTTCACAAAACCACCCGACTCGGTGGCTCCATATTTTTTGGCGATCTCGATGGCTTCATTGATCACGACGGGAGGCGGGGCGTCTGGAACAAAGAGCAGTTCATAAACAGCGAGCCTGAGGACATTGCGGTCCACATTGGCCAGACGTTCGATGCGGTAGTTTTCTGCGGTGCTCTCGATGCGGGCATCGATCTCCGGCAGGTGGGTGAGCACGCCTTTGATGAGTTCGAGTGCGTATTCACGCGCACCCTTTTTGGCCATGTGGAGCGACCAAAAGGATTCCTTTTCTTCGTCACTGTGCTCGGCGTGGAGCTCGTGGGCGAAGAGGAATTGAACTGCGGCCTCGCGGCCTTCACGTCTTCGTCCCATGGTTAGTCCTGGTGGAAATCGGAAGTTCGCGTCACGCCGAAGGCTTGCCGCATCTTCTTGAAAAGCTGCACCATGTTCATGGCCACGCGGGCAGCTTCGGTGCCGCGGTTGATGGTGGCTCCGAGGCAGCGCTCCTCTGCCTGTTCCTCGGAATCGAGGAGGAGGACCTCGTGAACGACGGGAATAACGTGTTTCAAGGCAAGGCGCTGGAGTGCATCGGTGACAGAGGCGGCTACGAGGTCGGCGTGCTCGGTCTCACCCCGGATGATGCATCCCAGTGCCATGACGGCGTCGGCCCCTGAGTGGCGAAGCGCGAGCTCGACGGTGACGGGAATTTCAAACGCTCCTGGAACGCGATAAACGGTGATGGAGGCATTTGGGGCCATGAGTTGGATTTCCTCACGGGCGGCGTCGATCATCCCCGACACATAGGTATCATGGTAAAGACTGGCGACGACGGCGATGGACACGGGGTCCTGCGTTTCTTTCGGGCGATTGGGGATGCTTCCTGCCATGGTTCTTGAGGGTAGAGGGGAGGGTTTAGGTTAGAGCTTGTGGCCCATTTTCTTTCTCTTGGTGTCGAGGTAGCGGGCGTTGTGCTCGTTTGGCACGGCTTTGATGGGAATCTGCTCCACCATTTCCAAATTGTGACCCTGGAGTCCGACGACCTTGCGCGGATTGTTCGTCATCAGGCGGAGTTTTTTCACGCCGAGATCACAGAGCATTTGAGCGCCCATGCCGTAGTCACGCAGGTCCATGGGAAAGCCAAGTTTGAGATTGGCCTCTACGGTATCCATGCCCTGCTCCTGGAGCTTGTAAGCATGGATCTTGGCGGCGAGGCCGATGCCCCGGCCTTCCTGTCTCATGTAGAGTAAAACGCCGCGTCCCTCGGTCTGAATGCGCTCCATGGCGAGGTGGAGCTGGGTGCCGCAGTCGCACCGGCGGGAGCCAAAGACATCGCCCGTGAGGCACTCGCTGTGCACGCGGACAAGAACAGGTTCACCGTCATCGATCTTACCCTTCGTGAGCGCGAGGTGGGTCTCGCCATCGAGCTTTGAGCGGTAGAGGTGGAGATCGAATTCTCCATAGTCCGTGGGCATCTGAATCGTCTGCTCTTTCTCCACCAGCTTCTCCTGATCACGCCGGTAACGGATGAGAGAGGCGATGGTGCAGACGCGGAGTTTGTGCTTTTTGGCAAAGGTGATGAGCTCGGGAAGGCGGGCCATCTCACCTTTTTTATTCATGATCTCGCAGATGACGCCGGCGGGCTGGAGCCCCGAGAGTCGAGCGATATCCACGGCGGCCTCGGTGTGACCTGCCCGACGGAGAACACCACCGGGCTTTGCGATCAAGGGGAAGATGTGACCGGGCTGCACCAGATCACCCACTTGGGTTTTGGGCTCGGCGAGTAATTGGATGGTCCGGGCACGATCCGCGGCGCTGATGCCCGTGGAAATGCCGGACGCGGCATCCACGGACACGGTGAAATTGGTGGAGAAGGCTTCTTTGTTTCGTTGCACCATCTCACGCAATTCGAGGCGCTGGGCGATCTCCGGGCTCAGCGGGGCACAAATCAAGCCGCGGCCATGGGTGGCCATGAAATTGACGATCTCCGGCGTGATTCTCTCGGCCGCACAGAGCAGGTCTCCCTCGTTTTCACGATCTTCGTCGTCGGTGACGATCACCATCCTGCCTTTCCGCACGTCGGTTAGGACGTTCTCCACAGAGTCAAATTGGAAGGATTTTGGCATCATCAAAGATCAAGTTCAGCAGCCCATGCCGCAGAGAATTGGGGCTGGCACTGTAGGTGCGGCAGGAGGGAAATCCAGCGGCAAGAACAAGCTGCCATCAGAAATCTGCACCCGCTGCAGCTAAAACTTCCGCCTCAGGGACTCCACGTAGGGCAAAAACCCGGCGGATGGTGTCCTCGATCAAATTATTGGGGCAGGATGCGCCTGCGGTGATGCCGACGACGACCGGTCCATCCCCCGCCAATTTGGTCGAGTAACTCTGAGTCTCGACTTTTGAGTGAAGATCGAAGTGAATAATCTGCTCCAGCGAGGTGAGACAGCTGGCATTTTGAATGAAAAAGGTCGGCAGCTTTTGCTCTCCGATTTCCACCAGGTGGGTGGTGTTGCTGCTGTTATATCCCCCGACCACGAGGAGCACGTCCATGGGATTTTCCAACATTCCGAACAAAGCGTCCTGACGCTCCTGAGTGGCTCCGCAAATGGTGTCGAAGACTTGAAAATGGGCAGCGCTGCCGCCGTCACGATCCTCGATGGCCTTTTGCACACGACGCTGAATTTCCTCGGTCTCAGACTTCAGCATGGTCGTTTGATTGGCTACGCCGACGCGCTTCAGATGAAGATCGGGGTCAAAGCCGTCGGAGTGTGATCCTTCCGGGAAGCGTGTGAGGAATTCCGCCTTGTCACCGCCGTTGCGGATGTAGTCGCAGACGTAGTCCACGTCTTTCAGGGTGAGGACCACCAGGTAATTCCCCAGCCCGTCGTCACCCATGGCGCGCGACGAGGTGGCCCGGGTTTCTTCGTGCGCTGCCTTCCCATGAATGATGGAGGTAAATCCCTGCTTGGCATAGCCGCGCACGCGTTTCCATACGCTCATGACATCTCCGCAGGTGGTGTCCACCACCATGCAACCGCGCTCGGAGATCAGCTTCATCAGTCGCGTCTCAGCGCCGAACGCTGGTACGATCACCACATCTTCCGGAGTGAGTTTTGCGATCTCTTCCTCGTGCTTTTCCACCGGGATACTCACCACGCCCATCTCAGTGAGTTGTCGATTCACCTCTGGATTGTGGATGATCTCACCCAGCAAAAAGACTTGTCGATCCGCGAAGACCTTTCTCGCAGCATAGGCCAGGTCGATGGCGCGCTCCACGCCGTAGCAAAAGCCAAAGTCCTTGGCCAGGCGGATGGTGGTATTTCCCACCGTGAAGGTGCCGCCGCGACTGCGGAAACTCTCCACCAGTGAGCTGCGGTAGTGCTGCTCCACCTGAGCCTGCACCCTCTCCATCACCTCCGGCGTGCGGACGTTCACGCGGCGAGCGGAAGGAACAGGGGCAGACATAGGCTGAGTCAAGAAGGGCTAGTAGGTGTAGAGCTTGCCCTTGGCGGCGTCGGTGAAGACTTGGGGGCTCAGCATGTAGGAGTTCGGCGGGTCGGGCATTTGGCTGTCATCCAAAACAGGCAGAGTCCGGCCGACGGTGGCGTCCTCGGGTTGGCTGGTCGAGATGCTCAGCGGGGTGCCGACTCTCACGAGATCAAAGATTTTCTTGGCGGTCTTGATGGGGAGACGAACGCAACCGTGCGTGCAAGGGAAGGGCTTCACAAATCCCCAATGCATGCCGTAAGCGGCCTTGAATTCCATCCAATAGCTCATGGGGTAGCCTGCGCCAGGGCTGCTTTGACGGCGGCGGGTGGCATTCTTGTGATAAATCGTGAAGTTACCCTTGGGAGTCGGGTCCGAAGCTGTGCCGACGGAGCAGGGGGAGGCGAGAATCACGCGGCTGCCTTCGACCACATAAATGCGCTGGGCGCCTGTGCTCAGTTTGACTCTCAGGGCGGAAGGATTGTTCACCTGTGCGACTGGCGGGTCAAAGGTGGTCGAGTACTTTGCCGCTGGACCAAGTTTTGTCGCGCAACTGCTGAGGCCAAACGCGAGTGTAGCGGCCACGATGGAACGGGTGAGGAGGAGGGTGAATGCTTTCATCCCGCCCTCCTTAGCACGAAGACAGTTTTTCTCCAGCTTTTTGTCCTCGTCGCGGTAGATGCTGGTTTATTCGACGAGATCACCCACCAGCATGATGCCCCCGACGTACCACTGGCGGTCATCAAATCGTTTGGGATCATCGATCACCTGCTTCCGCTGAGAAAGGATAGCCGCTTTATCCGGCTGATCGGGAAGAATCTCGATTTTCACCGTGTGCACGGCATCCGGTAGATTGCGGGATGGAAAGAAGCTGGCCAGCCGATGATAGGTGCAATACGAGTCGAATCGGGCGGTCGGCTTCGGAGCCTTGACACCATCGAGAGTCACCGCGAGCTGGCCACAGTCGGGTCCGACCAAGTCGTAAAGACCAATGCTCGTGCCTTTGAATGAAAACTCGACGGTTTGGCCCGGCTCATTGGAATGCCAGATCTCTGGCAGGCGCTTGGAAAAGCTTTTGGCTAGCTTGTGATCCGCAGGCAGGGTTTTCCAGCCCGGACTTTTTTGGGCTCGGCTGAAGGGCACCAGTTTCGCGGCTTCCAGATGATCTGCCACCAAGGGGCTGATGATAGCGTGCTCAAATGGTTGCCCCATTGTTTTCATTTCTGTGAGCGCTCTGGCGGCGGCTTCAAAATAAATTTGGTGTCCGGTTTCAACATGAGGATGTACATTGTCAGGGGCAAAGACGACTTTGTTACCGAGCGCCGCACGCTCAGCGTCTGTCTTGGGCAGAGGTGCAGCGCGGATGAGGCGGTCCGCAGCCGCCAGTTTTGCGATCTCTCGGCCGAAATGGATGCTCGGGATGCCGTAGTGCTCGGCCAGTTGTTCCATCGCCACGACCGAGCGCGGGAGCGCCCCCTCCTTCCATTCGTCGATCATGTTGTTCGCGATGGTGTAAACAAAGCAGATGTCGGTCGAAGGATTGGCGCGCCAAGTCTGTCTTACGATGCCTTCCATGCAGCGGTGAATTTGATCGGGAGGCGCACCGCTGTCATTCACGGCAAACTCGACAAAAACAAGGTCCGGCTTGTGTGCCAGCACGTTCTGGCCATTGCGAAAAACGCCGAGGTCAGAGCCCGTGCCGCCAATGGCCGCATTGATCTCGGTCAGCTTGGTCTGCGGGAATTCTTTCCCCAGCCACTGGAAGGTTTTCACCCGATAACCCGGCTGCGCGGTGATGCTGCCGCCGAAATAGGCAATGCTGACATCTCCACCCTTTTGCAGTTTCGAAAAAACGTTAGGCAGACCCTTTCGCAGCACATGATCAGGCAGATCATCCACCGTGGCAGCGGAGAGAGCTGAAGACAGGAAGAGGAAAAGAGACAAAGGGAGGCGGCGTCGCATGAGAGCCATTACGCACGCTCTCCGGAAGCTTAGCAAGTCATCTTTCCTTCAGCCCAGGGTCCCGTCTTGAGGACGATCTCGGGCACCAACTCACGCCAGCGGAGATTCCCCTTCAGGATCATGCTTCGCACCTCAGCGCTCGTATCGAAGAGGTAATCCTCCTTAGGCTCCTCAATGTCTCGCACGCAGCCAGTCTCAATGATGTAGCGCAAAAGATGCTTCTGTGCGGGCTTCACATTTGCTTGTGCAAGGTGGAGCTGTTTTCGCGTGTGCGGATCACCTTTGGGATACACGTAGAGGCGCACTTGATTCTTGAACAGGCGGCCGAAAGATTCCATCAGCCCACCTTCGAGATCTGTGCACCATTTCTCATTGAAGAGTTCTTCAAAAAGCGGAAGGCCCAATACAATGCCGATGGGCTTCTGTGTGTGGCGCGCGAGGTAGGAACTGATGCGGTGAAACTCGGGATACTTAGAGATGAGAACGTTCTTTCCGAGTGCCTGAAGAATGTCTGCGCGCGCTAGGAAATCGGTGTCTGTGCATTCGGCGCCTGAGGCGAGGAGATTGTGCATCGTGATCTCCAGAATCTCGATGGCATCCTCCACCTCGGAGCCAAATTCTTCTTGGAAGGCAGCTTGGCCGCGCTCAATCATGTCAAGATTCAGACGGGTGATCGGGTCAAAGCTGCCACGCTTCAGGAATACCGGCTTTTTATAAAGCACATCAGAGGCCTGCCAGATCTCGCCATCGGCTCCGAAGAGTGCTGCATCAGCCAGGCCTGTGCGCAGAAGCTGCAGCGCCACCAGCCTGTCTTGAAAGGCGGATGAGGCAAAGGCCGGACCGCTAAAGTCCACCATGTCGATCTCCACCCGGCGACGGCTCAGATCATCCATCAGGCTGGTCAGAAACACTGGCAGTGACTCGCGCAGGTGAAAGGCTGCGTAGAGCAAGTTCACGCCTAAAATTCCCAAGGCCTCGCACTGGCGCACGTTCGTTTCATCGAGCAACCGGACGTGCAGTTGAATGTCGCTCGACGGTGTGCCCGGGGCCGTCTGAAAGCGCAGGCCCATCCAGCCGTGGCACTCTTCATTCGTGTCGCGGAAACCTTTGGCTCGCACCGTGTTGGTGAGTGCAAAAAAGCTGGTCGTGTCTCCGCGCTTTTCCTGGAGACGTTGCAGCAGCATCGGGTACTCGTGTCCGAGCATGGCCACCATCCGCTCGCGCGAGACATAGCGTCCGGCCTTGCCGTAAATTTCATCGCTCACGATCATGTCGTAGGCCGACATGGTCTTCGCTACCGATCCCGATGCGCCGCCTGCGCGGAAGAACCAGTTCGCGATTTCTTGTCCAGCGCCGATCTCCGCAAAAGTGCCGTAGATTTGTCGGCTAAGATTGATCTTCAGCGCTTTTTCGAGGGTGCTGGGCTTGGCCTTGGGGTCGGTCGTCATGGTAAAGAGCAAGGACTGCTACGTCTGGAGACTCGCCCGGGGACGCCATGGCATCAACTGTCACTTCCGTCTCCCCTCGTGATTCCTCACAGTTCTTTTTGGTAAAACACCTTCACAAAGTTCATGCCCTTTGCTTCATCGAACCCACGCTCCAGGACGGGATCCTCCCGCGTCGTGAAGATCGGCTTTACATGGATCTCCACACCCGTGTCCAATTTGATGACAGCGCCGATTCTTTTTTTGGCTTTCGAGAGATCTTTCTTCGAGATTTGAAAAGCATCATCAAAGGACTGCCCCTGCTCCTCCTCCATGCGGGAGCGATGATCGGCAAATTTAGCCACAGCCTCCGGGGTCTTGAGCACTTCTTTTTCAAAGTCCTGAAGATTGAACTCCTCACGGCTTTCAAAGAAATCCAAAGCCGTGCGCGCTGCATTGCACACTTCCCAAGGCGGCGTGTCATCGGATGGGGGTTCATCCTTGATCACTTCCACCGCCATCTTGGCGTAGGACTGGGTTAGAAAGGCGGCATCCGTGATGGCCTGCACTCCGAGAAAGTCACGCACCCAAAAACGTGAGTCCGCACCTGCGCGGTCAAACATGAGGACGTGGTAGCCCTTCTTCGCTCCGTGATTCAGGATCAGACAGCCCTTGTCGATCTTCTCCGGATTGATGCCCTGCTCGGTGGAGAGTTGGAGATCACCGTTCCGCGTGGAGATGCTGAGAAAGGGGACCATGCTCTCAGACTTCAGGATGCAGATAGCCTGCACCTTGTCTTCATCGACGGAGATATCGTCAATGAGGGCGATGCAGAGATCTCCTGCTTTGATGTTGGGGTGGGTGGACTTCGCGTAGAGTTGCCGCGCGATCTCGCATCCCGTCGCGTGAAGGGAGTCCGGATTCGCAAAAATGGCCTGTGCACAGGAATACACCTCATTTTTCTCCAGTGATGAGTGATGATAAAAGCGATGCCCGATGAGGTTCTTAAAAGGCTTCAACAAGAGCGCCGTGAGTGCCTCCTGATCATCCTCCTGAACTTTGAAGACTTCTTTGGACGTGACCAAGGGCTCCTCCCTTTGAGGATTGCCTACCTTGGCGAGCACGATGCCATGAGCGAGAGCGAAGCTGAAACGGATGCGGAGTGACATGAGGGGGCGGAAGCTAGGGAGCGTCAGGGATTTGCAACCGACAAGATGAACTGTCTCGCGGTCGATCAGACAAATCGCGGTCATTCACGTTCTTCGCTTGACCTCGATTGCCCTTGTGCCCAACTCACGTTCTCATGGCTTCGACAATGAACTCCGTCTATTTTCTCCGCCGCATCTGCTTGCTCGAGGGCTGGTCCTTCCTCCTTTTGCTCGGCATCGCGATGCCACTGAAGTATCTCGCTGGCATGCCCATTTTTGTTAAAGTCGTGGGCTGGGCGCACGGGGTGCTCTTTGTGATTTTTGGTCTCGCCCTGCTCCGTGCCATGGTGTCGGCACGTTGGCCCCTCACCCGAGGCGCGGTGGTTTTCATCGCGTCCCTTTTACCCTTCGGTCCCTTTGTGCTCGATGGAAAAATGAAGGAATGGGAAGCTCAGGGCACTTCCTCGCCCGATCCCGTGTAGTACCAACCCTTGACCCTGCCATCCAAAATCAGCGCTTGCGCCTCGACG
>CAMBPV010000023.1 GCA_945869695.1 Prosthecobacter debontii | reverse complement strand
GCGTTCATGCACCCCAACGGCCTCGGCGATGTCACGTTCATGCCACCCCTTGCCGAGCAGAAGCATCGCCCGGCGGCGCGCCCCAGCCTGTTGTTCCTTGCTCAGTTTGCGCCCGTCTTCTTTCATACGGATACACCGATAACACATCTCCAGCTATGCGCTATCTTTTTACCGGATTAATAGCATTGTTCGTTCCCGACTTTCCACCAGCCTTTGCCGTGCCCTGAATCCTCTTCATGGCAGCACAACCAAACCCTCCGCACTGGCAGCTTTTTTCTGGCGGTCGTCGAAGCTCAGGAGAGTATCAGCACCCAACTCAAGCGCGGTGGCGATGTGAATTAGATCAAGCGAGCGCGTTCCTTTCGTCGCTGTGTGCTTTTGCGCGAGTATGAGCGAGCGACCCAACACTGCCTGATGATCGACGGCAGCGATTCGGAAACGCCCTGCGTTCACATCCTCACTGAAATCCTGCCAAAGCTGCGCGGCCTGAGGGGCGGCGATACGCCCGCTGAGCACGGCACGCTCGAAGGCATTGGCGATCTCCACTCGATGCCAGTCCGTGAGCAGGATTGGCGGAAGCTGTGCGGCACACACTGCGTCCGCTCGCGCGGAGTCAACCTCGGCCAGATAAAGAGCCACAATCAGGCTACTGTCCGCAGTCGCGCTCATTCACCCCGATCTTCGTCAATGAGTGTCTGCGCGGTGCCAGCAGGAAGGAGTTTGTCTCCGAATATGCTGCGACGGCGGGCGGCGAAATCCGGCCAATGGACATCGGAGGTAGGGACAGCACTCGCTTCCCTATCAGGTGGCACCAATCGGGCGATTTCCCGGCCAGCGTCCACGATGGCCACGGTGTCACCCCTCTGGACGGCAGCAAGCCAGCCCAAAAGGTCGTTCCCGATTTGCTGAACGGTTACAGTACTCATGGGCTGATCCTACGGGAAAAGAGCGAACATGGCAAGGCGGCAGTAGGTGGGACAGGAGAGGAATGCTAAGCCGTAGCAGTGCGGCGGGGCCGCTTTGCACGTGAGGGGGCCGGGAACGCCATTGCAGCCATCTGAGGGGATGCATCGCCCAGCAGCGCCCCAAGGCCTCCTCTGATGGCTCTGCGCTTGTCCACGTAGTGCTTGGCCGTGGTCTGGATGTGCGCGTGCCTGAGCACTTGCTGAGCGGCAAAGATGCCCTGCTCATTGGCGAGCACACTACCCAGCTCCTTCCTCAGCGTATGGAGCTTCTTATTGTCGGTGATACCCTGAGCCTCAAGCCACACATAAAGTGGCTTGAAGTGCTCGTCTGCGCGGTAGTAACTCGCAGGCGCATTGTGATAGCGCGGTTTTCGCTTCGTCTCGATCACGAACCTGCCGCGTGCCTGTGCCGCCCAACCTCTCAGCAGTGCCAGGAGTTCCTCGTCACAGTCCACCGCTGCCTCCGAGTCTTTCGACTTCGCCTCGAAGAACTCTGTGCGCTCAATGTGAATCTGCCCCAAGTCGAACTTCACCTGATCCCATAGCAGAGTATCAATCTCGCGCTTTCTCAGTCCGGCCAGCAACCCCAAGCAAAAGACTTTGAACTGCTCTCGATGCGCCGGATCGCTGGCCAGATCACGTTTTGCAGCAGCGACCAACTGACGCACATCGACCTTTGACACGTACTTCTGAGACGACTCTTCTTCCAGTGATACACCCTGAAATGGAAGCGGGTCAGGCAGCATGAGGTTCGACCGTAGATGCTTTAAACGATCCTTTCGCTCAGAGAACAAGCTCCGCGCACTCCGAATCATGGAGTTCACCGTATGCTTCGCTCGCTGAAGTTTCACAGGGTTGGAACCATGCTCTGCCAAATAAGCTAGCTTCCACTTCTGGACCGCCTCGCCTGTGAGAATACTCAGCGGTAGCGCGTCCACTTTGGCAGCCCAAGCATCGCGCCCCCCTCCCTGATGGTCGCGCCGAGACTGATAGACAATACGCTTGCGGCGATCCTTCTTGGGCTGCCCGCTCGCGTCCATTGCGAGCTGATCTCCGATTCCAGCAACACCCGCTGCAATGGCACGCAAGGCCTGCGTATAGGCTCGGCTGGTGGACTGCCGAAATTGAACCGTGGCCTGAAGCTCTGCCAGATACTCGCCGATGGTGGCGATGTTGGCCGACTTCACGGCCTTTGGTTTGTAGATCGCCAAGGTTTCCTCCCATCCCTTCGACAACAGGGAAAGGTAAATCTCCTGAGCGCGGCGTGATGCCGCCTCTCGGTTCGGCGTGCCGAGGTTGAATGTCTCGCGTTTGCCCGCACGAGCAATGCGAGCACACAAGTCCTTGGTTTCGGTGATCGCATCGCCATTGCGATAGGTGTTGTGAAACAAGCGAGAGAGCCAATGGCGTGCATCAGTCTTGGGCAGGTTCCCTGCTTTTTTCTGACTGCGCACAACCTTGGCCACTTCTTAGCCACTTTTTTTGTTCGACTGAGCACTAGATTGTTCGTCAATGCCTCTCACTACTGGATCTGAAACCATTGATTTATAGGGTTTTGCCGCTTTCATGCGCGAACAATAGCAAACAAGACGAAATACGCACCAACGAGACTAAATATCTGGTTAAGAAATTAGTGCAGGTTCGAGTCCTGTCTTCGGCACCATCTCAGGGCAGATCATCGCCAGATGGATTCGACCTTCCGCTTGCCATCGCTGCTCGATTGTCCTTATTGCAAGCCTATGCGGAATCTCATCCTTGCTCTCACCCTTTCTTCAGTCACTCTCGGCTTAGCGGCGGATCCAATCAAAGTGCTCATCATTGATGGGCAGAACAATCACAAATGGGACATCACCACACCTGTGCTCCGCAACATTCTCGATACGGCTGAAGTCTTTCAGGTGCAGGTCAGCACCACGCCCCCGAAGGGTTCACCCGCTCCCGCCTGGGACTCATGGAGACCCAAGTTCTCCGATTTCGCCGTGGTTGTGAGCAATTACAATGGTGAACTCTGGCCTGAACCGGTGAGAAAAGACTTTGAGGCTTACGTGTCCGGAGGCGGCGGCTTCGTCTGCGTTCACGCGGCTGATAATGCTTTTCCAGATTGGCCCGAATACAATCGCATGATCGGCGTGGGTGGCTGGGGAGGCCGCAATGAAAAGAGCGGCCCGCGTCTCTTCATTAAGGATGGCAAGCTCATGCGCGACACATCTCCGGGCAAAGGCGGATCCCACGGTCCTCAACACCCTTTCCCTGTGACGATCCATGACCAAGAGCATCCCGTGACCAAGGGCCTTCCGCTCGTTTGGATGCACCGCCAGGATGAACTCTACAACAGCCTTCGCGGACCCGCTGAAAACGTCACGGTTCTCGCTTCTGCCGTTTCCGAGCAGACCAACGACGCAGAACCCATGATGCTCGCGATCACTTATGGCAAAGGACGCGTTTTCCACAATGCCATGGGCCATGCTGACTACTCCATGCTCTGCCGTGGCTTTTATGAAGTCATGCAACGCAGCACCGAGTGGGCTGCCACGGGACTTTGTGCAGCCACCGCTGCATTGCCCGCAGACTTCCCTTCCGCTGATAAAGAATCCGAAGTGAAACTCGACGGCTATCCAAAGCTCACGCCGCCCGCTCCGAAAAAATAGCCTTTGCCTCGCACACGACTCACCGCTCACACCATGCGCATCCGCCCTTTTACCGGTCTCGTTCCCGCCCCTCGTTTTGCCTCCGCCGTCGCTGCCGTCCCTTACGATGTCGTCAATCGTGAGGAGGCCCATGAGTTGGCCAAAGACAACCCGCTCAACCTTCTCCACGTGGATCGGGCCGAGATCGACTTGGATGAAGACATTGATCCCTACTCTCCTGCTGTCTATGCAAAAGCCCGTGAGACCTTTCTCGAGCTCCAGCAACACGGCGTCCTTACCCGCGAGACCGGCCCCTGCATGTATGCCTACCGCCAGATCATGGGTGAGCATAGCCAGACGGGGTTAGTCACCGTTTGTCATACCGAAGACTACCGGAATGAGGTCATCAAGAAGCACGAAAAAACCCGCCCTGATAAAGAGGATGACCGCACCCGACTCGTCGACACCTTGAGCGCGAACACCGGCCCCATTTTTCTCACTTACCGTAGCCATGCTGGCGTCACCGCCTTGATCAATACAGTTACGGAAAATGAGCCCCCACTCTACGACCTCACGGCTTCCGACGGCGTGCGGCATCAGGTCTGGAGGCTTCCTCTTGGAAAATGTGTCTCCATCACCTCCATCTTCGAGAGCGATATCCCCTGTGCCTACGTAGCGGATGGACATCACCGCGCAGCCAGCGCCTTCCGGGTGAGTCAGATGCGCCGCGAGGCCAACCCGGCGCACAACGGCAGTGAGGACTACAACTGGTTTCTCAGCGTTTTATTTCCAGGCAGCGAGTTAGCGATCCTGCCCTACAACCGCGCCGTCAAGGATCTCAACTGCCTCAGCCGTGAAGAGTTCTTGGAGAAAGTAGGCACCATCTTCAAAGTCGAGACCACAACAGATAAAGTGCCCACTCAGGCTGGGAGCGCCTGCATGTACATGAAGGGCCAGTGGTACAAGCTCACCTGGCAGCCCTCCAGCAGCGCCAGCCCCATTGATCAACTCGACGTCAGCATCCTCCAGGACCAATTGCTCAAGCCCCTGCTCGCCATCGACGATCCTCGCACCAGCAAGCGCATCGACTTCATCGGGGGCATCCGTGGTTCCGATGAACTGGAGAAACTCGTCGATAGCCGCCAATTCTCCGTCGCTTTCTCGATGTATCCCGTCACCGTCGATCAGCTCATGGCCATCTCGGATGCCGATCAAATCATGCCCCCCAAGAGCACCTGGTTTGAGCCGAAGCTCCGCAGCGGTCTCTTTATTCACACCTTTTAGGACATGCCCTCCATCCTCCCGATCGAAGAACTCCAAACCCGCCTCTCCCAACTTGAAGGGTGGTCTTTGGAAGGAAACGAAATCGTGAGGACCTTCTCCTTCGCCACTTACTTGAAGGGCATTGATTTTGTCAATGCCGTGACCAAAGAGGCGGAGGTTATGAATCACCACCCCGATCTCCTGATCACCTGGAGAAAAGTGACCGTGCGCCTCACCACGCACAGCGCAGGCGGCGTGACCGAGCTAGACCTCAAGTTGGCAAAGTTCTGCTCGGAGACTTGAAAGCCACCATTCTGGCACGGGGGCCGCTCCTGGAAGGAGGCGACAACCCGACATGCCCACTCCGACCAGCCGACCCAAGACCAATCTTATCTATGCCGCCATCTTTGCGGCGGTGGTCATGGTGGTGTTCACACTTGGCTATCGTTTCGCCGGCTGGTCTTGGGGAGACTCCATCTACATGGTGGTCATCACGGCTTTCAGCGTGGGCTTTGGCGAGGTCGTGCCAATCACCGATCCCTGGCTCAGAGCCTGGACAATCGCCCTGATTATCTTGGGCTGCACGGCCATCATTTTCATCACGGGTACACTCGTGCAATGGCTCACGGAAGCTCAGATTCAACGCGCGCTCGGAGGAAAACGTATGGAAAACGAAATCGAAAAACTCAAAAACCACGTCATCATCTGCGGCTTTGGCCGGATCGGAAGAATGATCGCCAGTCAGCTACAAGCGGGCGGCATCCCGTTTGTGATTCTGGATCAGGCCGCGGATCGCGCCGCCGAGGCTCGCGAATCGGGCTGGCTGACACTCCATGGCGAAGCGACCGACGAGGCCTTTCTCCGTTCCGCCGGAATCGTCCGTGCCCGAGTGCTCGCCACGGTGCTCCCGAATGATGCCGCCAATGTATTCATCACGCTGAGCGCTCGGAACATGAACCCCGAGATTCAAATCATCGCACGAGGCGAGGTTCCATCCACTCAGAGAAAACTCCTCCAAGCCGGGGCCAATCGGGTGGTGTTACCCGCACACATCGGAGCAGATCGGATCGCCCATCTCATCCTGCACCCCAATGCCCGGGAGCTGCTCGGTGGCAAGACCAAGTCCAGTGTCGAATTTGAGCATCACCTCACCGAGCTTGGCCTCGACATGGAGGAAATTGAGATAGGCCCCGAGTCCCCCTGGCTTCACCGAAGAGTCGGCGAGGTCGAGCAAGAAGCCGCCGGACGACTTCTCGTCGTCGCGATCCTTCGCAAAGAAGGCGGCACCGACATGAATCCCAACGCCACCGCCATGCTCATGCCCGGAGACGCACTCGTCGTCATGAAACGCGGCGGCCGAAGCTGACCCGCTACCCTGCCACCACCGCAGCCCGGGCGTTTTCTTCGGCACCGGTTTTTTCCAGGTAATAGTCGTAGCCGCCTGAGTAAGGCGTGACCAAACCTGTGGTGATGTGGAGCACCTTGGTGGCGAGGGAACGGATGAAGTGGACGTCATGGCTGATGAAGACCAGCGTGCCTTCGAACCGCTGAAGCGCTAGGATGAGGCCCTCGATGGCCCAGATGTCCAAGTGGGTCGTGGGCTCGTCCATCAACAAGACGTTCGGTGGATCGACGAGGAACTTCACGAGGTTGACCCGGCTTTTTTCTCCTCCGCTGAGCACTTTGCACTTCTTGTGCACGTCCTCGCGTTTGAAAAGGAAGGAGCCCAGGATGCTGCGGGCCTCGTCCTCGCGGAGTTCAGGTGCGCAGCGCTTCAATTCATCGAGAATGCTGAGATCGGGGTCGAGGGTGTCCGCCCGATGCTGGGAGAAGTAGCCGATCTTGGCGTTGGTGCCGAGCTTCCGCTCTCCTTTCTGGAAGGGAATCTCGCCTGCCAAAATTTTGATCAAGGTGGACTTACCTGCGCCATTGGGCCCGACAAGAGCGATGCGGTCGCCACGCTCGATCTCGAGATCCAAACCTTGGTACACTTTCTTTTCACCGTAGGCCTGATGGATGTCGTTCAGGATAATCAGACGCTGCCCGCCGCGCTGGGGCTGAGGGAAATTAAAGCGGAAGGCTTTGCGCAGGGGGCGCGGCTTTTCCAGCTTGTCCATCTTCTCGAGTTGCTTCTCGCGGCTGATCGCCTGAGATGCCTTGGAAGCCACGGAGCGGAAGCGGTCAATGAACTCCTGAATCTGCTCAATCTCCTTTTGCTGATTGCGATAGGCCTGGGTTGCTCGCTCGAAATTTTCCTCCCGCTTCCGCAGGTGATCGCTGTAGTTTCCTTTGTAAGGGATGAAGCGACCCTCGTCGATTTCATACACGGACTCGACCAACTCATCCATGAAGTCGCGGTCATGCGAAATGATCAAAATGGCACCCTGATAGTTCTTCAGGTAAGCGCGAAACCACCAGAGCGAGACGAGATCCAGATGGTTGGTCGGCTCATCGAGCAACAAAAGATCAGGTGCCATGACGAGCAGACGCGTCATGTGCGCACGCATCACCCATCCACCACTGAACTCACGGGCACGACGGGTGAATTCTTCTTCTTTGAATCCGAATCCCTTCAGGATTTTCTTGGCTTTGGCCTCTGCTTGGGGATCATGCAGCGCATCGTATTTTGCCTGGGTCTCAAAATATTCGGGATCCGAAACGTCACCGGATTCTTCGATCCGGCGGAGCGTTTTTTCCATCTCTTCGATTTCCCCCGCCTTACCGGTCGCAATCTCCATGATGGTTTCATCCGCCACAGGCTCACTCTCCTGAGGTAGAAAGCCAACAGTCGTCCACTCATCCCGCACGACCTCGCCCGAATCCGGCGTGTCTTTTTTCAGAATGAGCGAGAAGAGGGTGGACTTACCCGCCCCGTTGGGTCCAACGAGCGCCACTCGGTCTCCGTGATTGATGGTCATCGACGCATGGGAGAAAAGCGTTCGGGTATTGAAGGTCTTGGAAACGTCTCGGAGGGTAAGCATGGTCTTGGAGGGCGTTTCCCATAGCATAGACATCAGGAGCTCGCAGGCAGATTCTTCCCGTTCTTGCCGGCGGGGTCAAAAAATCAGCCTTTCCGCCCTGAATGAGATCAGCCCCTTCCTTCGTTCAACCCGTCCGACCTATGCTCAAAAAGATCATCCCCCTCCTTCTCACGCTCGTTTTTCCGTCCCTCAATCGAGCAGCCGACCCGGATGTCGTCATCTACGGAGGAACCTGTGCAGCCATCACAGCAGCCGTTCAGGTGAAGAAAATGGGGAAGACGGTCATCGTTATCAGCCCTGACAAACATCTCGGCGGCCTGAGCAGCGGCGGACTCGGATTCACCGACACGGGGAATAAATCGGTCATCGGCGGTCTGGCCCGTGAGTTTTACCAGCGGATCTACCAGCACTACCAAACACCAGAAGCATGGGTCCAACAAAAGAAGGCAGAATATGGCAACAAGGGCCAGGGCACCCTCGCCATGGATGGCGAGAACCGGACCATGTGGATCTTCGAGCCAAGCGCGGCTGAGAAGATCTTTGAAAACTGGGTCAAGGAGCACCAGATCGAAGTCGTGCGCGATGCCTGGCTTGACCGTTCAAAAGGTGTCAAAAAGGAGGGAGATCGCATCGTCTCGATCATGACCTTGGACGGAAAGACCTACAAAGGCTCCATGTTCATTGACGCGACTTACGAGGGGGATCTCCTGGCGGCAGCCGGCGTGGACTACCATGTGGGTCGCGAGGCCAATAGTGTGTATGGCGAGGAGCACAATGGCATCCAAGTCGGCGTCTTGCACCACCGCCATCACTTTGGCGCAGTGAAAGAACCCATCAGCCCTTACAAAGTGCCCGGAGACCCCAAAAGCGGAGTCCTTCCTCGTGTGAGCACCGAAAATCCAGGTATCAAGGGCGAGGGAGACAAACGCGTGCAGGCCTACTGCTTCCGCTCCTGCTACACGAATGATCCCTCGAATCGCATCCCCTTCCCCAAACCCGAGGGCTACGATGCCGATCAATACGAACTTCTGCTCCGTGTGCTGAAGACCGGTTGGGACGAGTTCTTTGAAAAATTTGACCCCATCCCGAACCACAAAACTGACACCAACAATCACGGCCCCTTCAGTTTTGATAACATCGGCTTCAATTACGATTACCCCGAAGCCAGCTATGAGCGTCGGCGCGAGATCATCGCCGAGCATCGGAACTACCAGCAAGGCCTTCTCTGGTTTGTCGCCAATGACCCGCGCGTGCCGAAAAAAGTGCAGGACGAGCTCAAGGAGTGGGGACTCCCGAAGGACGAGTTCATCGACAACGGAAACTGGTCCGACCAGCTCTACATCCGCGAAGCTCGTCGCATGATCGGTCACTATGTCATGACTGAAAACGAGCTTCGGAAACTGAAGCCTACCCCTGAATCCGTCGGCATGGGCAGCTACACCATCGACAGCCACAATGTGCAGCGTTACATCACTCCTGAAGGATTTGTGCAAAACGAGGGCGACATCGGCGTCAGCACCAATGGACCTTATGAGATCGCCTATGGATCCCTGGTGCCAAAAGTAGGTCAAGGGGCCAATCTACTGGTTCCCGTGGCCATGTCGGCCAGCCACATTGCCTATGGTAGCATCCGCATGGAGCCTGTGTTCATGATCCTCGGACAATCCGCCGCCACCGCCGCCATCCTTGCCTTAGATGGTAACCTCCCCGTTCAAAAGGTGCCCTATTCAGCCCTGCGCGGGCGCCTGCTTAAAGACGGTCAGATCCTCGAATACTCAGGCCCAAAGAGTGCAAGAGGCATTGATCCGAAGACGCTACCCGGCATCACCATGGATGACGATGCTGCCGTCAAAACGGGCGATTGGTCACACGGAACCGCATCAAAGAATTTCATCAGTGAGGGCTATGCTCACGACCAAAATAAGGGCAAAGGTGAGAAAATCATTCGATTCAAAACAGCTCTGACCAAGATCGGCAAGTATGAGGTCCGACTCGCCTACCCCTCGAACAATAATCGAGCCACGCAAGTCCCCGTCACAATTAAACATGCCAATGGCGAGAGCCGTGTCACGGTTAATCAGCGAACCCCCGGGCCTCACTCCGGGATGAGCATCACCCTCGGCACATTCGAGTTTAACCAAGATGCAGAAGTCTCCATCAGCAACGGATCAACCGATGGTTTTGTCGTTGTTGACGCCGTCCAGTGGATTCCAGTCGAGTAAGAAGAATCAATGGATCGCCGGGAGCACGATCTGAGGCTGACGAAAAGTGGATCCCGCATCTTGCTTGGAGATCTTTTTCCAAGCAGTGAAACCATCCACGTCATTGTCCTTCCAATTGAAGTAGCACTCGTCCTCTCCTGCTTCGGAGTAGTATTGATTTTCATCGATCACGTTCACTCCCGCATTGGCGTCCACTTGAACCAAGGGCATCCCCTCACCGCACCAAAAGGTGTTTCCTGTGATTCGGTTGTTTGAGGCCCACTGAATCCACAGTTCGCCATTCTGTTCCTTTTTATGGCGGTCATTGTGGTAGCATGTGTTCCCGGTGAAACTGCAACCCTCGACACGCCCCGCGCCGCGCTCGTAGCCACCGAACACGATGCCCGCCTTGTCATTGCCAAAGATCATGTTGTCCTTCACCTCGATCCCAGTCGTCACCGCGCCTTTATTCTCGGCACCGATCTCGATTCCCAGGTCACACTCGCTGACGATGTTCTTTTCGATCACGATATCCTTACCGCCATCCACATAAATCCCCGCTGCATAGCCGCCCTCGTAGTTCGAACGGCAGCGGAAAACTTTGTTCCCTCTGCACACTCCATTTCTCACGACCTTGGATCGGTCTTGATTCACCCAATCCTCACCACCAATGAAATCGATCCCGATGTTGTTCATGTCCCTCACCACATTGTTGGTGACCTGAAAATCGCTCACATTTCCATTCAAAGTCAGCGCCTCACTCCGGGCCGGATCACAGTCGTAAACTTCATTCCCATCAATCACCAAATTCGAAATGGCCTTGTCCGCTGAAGTTCCGTAAACCGTAATGCCCATCGCATCCTTCCCTCGGATTTCATGCACGCGGCAACTGCGGATTTCGATGTGCGACCCGCCTCCCTGCACGCGAATTCCAGAGCCATCACTGACCTTCAGATTATCCCGAATCTCAAAGCCGACGAGGCGCACATGGCTCTGATCCTCGATCAGAAAAATGCTCTCGCCCTCGACACCTTTTCCACTCACAGAGACCCCGCCCTCAGCCAAAAGGGTGACAGGCTTCCCCGCCACGCCGGAGACCCGAATCTTCACCTTCTCGTTGTATTGCCCCGTCAGCACAAAGGCCGTGTCACCCGGCTTCAGGGAGTCAGCCGCATGTTGAATCGTTCTCCACGGAGCCGCCTTGCTCCCCGCAGCTGCATCGTCCCCACGGGGTGACACAAAACAGTCCGCACCGAGAGCACTCGATACCGACAGGAGAAGAAGGTAGACTTTAGAAAACATGGTTGGAATAGCGAGACTAGCACGCGCCTTGCCCGCGTGTAAACCGGTGATTTTGGCAGCTCATGCGGGTTGCCCTAATCGACACATGAGACAAAACTCCAGACATGTCTGATTCCTTGCCTGAACTGCTGAAGCAATACTTCGGCTACGATACCTTCCGCCCACTCCAACGGGAGATCATGGATTCAGCTCTCGAAGGAAGGGACGTCGTCGCCATTCTCCCCACCGGAGCAGGGAAGTCTCTTTGCTTCCAGCTCCCCGCGCTCGCGCGCGATGGCGTCACACTGGTCGTTTCTCCCCTCATCGCGCTCATGAAAGACCAGGTGGATGCGCTCACGGCCAGCGGTGTAGCCGCCACTTTTATCAATTCATCCCTCCAAGGCAGTGAAGCCCAGCGCAGGCGCTCCGGACTGGAGAATGGACAATACAAACTTCTCTATGCTGCACCCGAGCGCATCATGATGCCAGGATTTGCGGAAGACCTTCGTCGTTGGAACGTCACCGCCATCGCGGTCGATGAAGCTCATTGCATCAGTGAGTGGGGCCATGATTTCCGCCCCGAGTATCGCCAACTGGCCAGCCTCCGCGCAGAGTTACCGGGCGTGCCTTTCCTCGCCCTCACCGCAACGGCGACTGAGCGAGTGCGCAGCGACATCATCCGGCAACTTCAACTGGATGACCCCCACGTTTTCCTGGCCAGTTTCAATCGACCCAATCTCAGCTACACCGTCCTGCCCAAAAACAAGTCAACACGCCAGGTTTACGACTTCATCCATCAAAGGCCTAATGAGGCAGGCATCGTTTATGTTCAATCCCGAAAATCGGCCGAGAGTCTCGCCGCAGCACTGGCAACGGAAGGCGTGAAGGCCGTGGCTTACCATGCGGGACTTCAGCCCGAGGAAAGAGCAGCAAATCAGGAGGCCTTCATCCGGGATGAAGCTCGCATCGTCTGCGCCACGATCGCTTTTGGCATGGGCATCAATAAACCCGACGTGCGATTTGTCATCCATGCGGACCTTCCGAAGAATATTGAAGGCTATTACCAGGAGACAGGCCGAGCGGGTCGCGATAGCCTGCCATCCGATTGTCTGCTTCTTTACTCACGAGGTGATCTCATCAGAAATTTGAAGTTTCTCGATGAAATGACAGATCCCAAGGCTGCTGAGATCGCGGCCCGGCAAATGCGGCTCATGGCTGACTTCGCAGAAAGCACCGAGTGCCGACGCGTCACACTGCTCGACTATTTCGGAGAGCAATGGCCGGGCGATAACTGCGGGGGCTGCGATGTCTGCCTCCAACCGCGAGAGGTCTGGGACGCCACCACGCAGGCTCAAAAACTCCTGAGCTGCATTTTCCGCATCAAACAAAAGAGTAAGTTCAGCACCGGACTCAATCACGTCGTCGAGGTACTCGCAGGTGCCAACACAGAAAAAATCAGAAAGTGGTATCACGATCAACTCACCACTTACGGAATCGGCAAAGACACCCCGCGTGAAGAGTGGACTGCGCTTGGCCGACAACTCATTCGCCAGGGCTACGTGGACGCCAGCCCGGACAATTATCAAACGCTCAGCCTCTCAAAACAAGGCTTAGCAGCACTGATGAATCGGACTCCCATCATGCTGACCCGCACGCCGACTTTGGCCAGCACTCCCCCAGCAAAGGTATCCAAGACTGGAAGCATTCTCTGTGATGAAGGACTCTTTGCAGAACTTCGCACGCTGAGAAAACGCTTGGCCGATGAGCGCGGCGTGCCGCCTTACGTTGTCTTCGGCGACACCAGCCTCCGTCACATGTGCCGGAGCTATCCTCAAACCGATCACGACTTCCTCTCCATGCCGGGCGTTGGCAGTCAGAAACTGGCTGACTACGGACAGCCCTTCATGGCGGAGATTAAGAACTGGCTGACCCAACATGAGCGACTTATCTTTGCGAACGAAGCTCCGCCTCCGCCACCACCTAAGATGAAGGTCGAGACGGGACCTGGCGGAACCGTCCTCGAGACCCTTCGCCTCTTTCGCCAAGGATTGAGTCCTGAGGCGATAGCCAGTCAGCGCAATTTGGTGATCAGCACCATTCATAACCATTTGGCCCAAGCCATCACCAGCGGTGATCTCCAAGCCGATCCACGCGACTATTTCAGCACCGAAGACGAGCAAGTCATGCGTGAGGCAGCGGCCGAACACGGCCTCGAAAGCCTGAGCAAACTGAGGGAGGCATTGGGCAATCAGTTCGATTACCCCACCCTTCACTACTTCCGCGCCTTCGAGATGCGCGGCAACGCACCGCCCTGATTCGAGATGAAGAACGCTCAGCGGCTTGATCCCGAGCACGGGATGGACGCTCGATTTGTTTTGGCCCGGGTGGGTCAGTCGAAATGGGGAGTTAGGGCTGGGTGGTCGAGAGTCGGAGGCCTTCGGGAGTGAGGGTGGCGGATTTGATGCCTTTCAGAAGAGTGCCAAGGGGCTCTTGCTTTCGGTAGGGAGCAATCCAGGGCCAGACTTGGAGGTTGTTCACGAATCCCTCGGGGACCTCTTTGCCGGGGATCTGGACGGAGACGAGTTTGGCGTCGATGCCGTCGGCCTCAATGGCGATCTGAAATCCGCCCTCGGCGACGAGGTAGCGCATCTTGCCTTCCCAAAATTTGAGTTTTTTCAGCGGAAGACAGAGATCGGCGATGAGCCGACCGGTGGCGGGATCTGCGCGGGTGATGCGGACCATTTCGCGATAGGTGCCAAAACCGGAATCAGGAGCGATCTGGATGAGGGTGTTCAGGTCGGCAATGGTGAGATCAATCGTAGCTGGGGCTCTGTTCTTGGCGGCCTCGGCAAAGGGGGCGAGCCGATCCCGAAGGGCCTTTTCGGTCTCGGGCGAAATTTGATCGGTGCTGAGGGTGACGATCTGGTCCTGAGTGATGAGGGAGATCGCTTTGTCCTGACTGAAGAGGGTCCAGCCACTCCAGGCGAGAATGCCGATGAAGACGAGCGCGGCCATGGCGATGATGTAGCAACCGTAATAGGAGCTAAACTCGCCGGTGGGGTCTTTTTCTGGATTTGCCATGCGGCTACATACAGTTTCCCGGTTGAAAGTTCAAAGTTCAATCTGAAAGGATAAGGTGAGCCTGTAATGAAACCTGAGAACCCCAAGAGCAAACGATGAGAATCCTGACCGCGATGAGTGGTGGCGTGGACAGCAGCGTGGCGGCGGCCCTGCTGGTCAGGGAGGGGCATGAGGTGGTGGGGGCCTACATGAAGAACTGGATCAACGAAGAGAACATCGTGGGGCATTGCCCCTGGATGGAGGACATCGATGACGCGCGCGCGGTGGCGGATCAATTGGGGATCGAGTTTCAGGTCGTGAACCTGATGCGAGACTACCGGGAGAAGGTGGTGAAGTATCTGCTGGAGGGCTATCAAAGTGGGATCACTCCGAACCCGGATGTGATGTGCAACCGGGAGATGAAATTTGGCGTGCTGTGGGACTGGGCACGGGAGCACGGCTTTGAGGCGATCGCCACGGGACACTACGCGAGGCGGGGTGTCGGCGCAGGCGGAAGAGCGGAGGTGCTGAAGGGCGCGGACCCGAACAAGGATCAGACGTACTTTTTGGCAATGATGCGCCCAGAGCAGGTGGAGATCGCGAGGTTTCCCATCGGTCACCTTTTAAAGCCAGAACTCCGAGAGGTCGCACGGGAGCTGAACCTAAAGACGGCGGAGAAAAAGGACAGCCAGGGAATTTGCTTCATCGGCGAGGTAAAGATGGAGGACTTTTTGCGCACGTTTGTGGAGGATCGGCCCGGGATGATTGTGGATCTGGAGGGCAAGCCGCTGGGTGAGCATAAGGGGCTGCATCTATACACGCTGGGACAGCGGAAGGGGCTTCGCGTGGCCTCGCCGCTCTACAAACAGGCGTATGTGGTGGTGGCTAAGCGACCTGAAAAAAATGAACTGATCGTGGCTATCGAAAATGCAGAGACGCCCCTGCTTTGGTCTCGCCGATGCACGCTCACCGGCATCTCGACCACGGGCGCAGATCTCACGCGACCTCTGCGTCTCACAGCGATGCCACGCTACCGGGCACCCGTGGCGGCGGCGATGTACACGCCGGTGATGGATGAGACGGGCCTCAGTGCCGAGCTTGTTTTTGATGAACCCCAAAGGGCGCTCACCCCCGGACAGATCTGCGCTTTGTATGACGGAGACAGACTGCTGGGTGGAGGCGTCTTTGCCACGATCCATCACGAGTGAGTAAAATGAGGAACGTTCCAGTGACGACGCGATTGTGTTTTTGTGTTAGTGTTTAGCGCATATGGAATCTTCAGGACCGGTGGCCACTCGAAAAAAATCTCTCGGTTGCATGGCGACCGCAGCTCTGACCGGCGTGGCTGCGCTGATTATCCTTGGCATTGTAGCGTCTAAGTTTTTGTTTGTGGCGACGGATGCGGTGAAGGGCGGGATGAAGGTGCTGAGTGAGCTGCCTTTGAAATTTCAGAGTCAGCACATCACGCAGACTTTCCGGGAGTCGATCACGCAGATCACGCCGACGAACGGAGATGTGCTGGAACTGGCGGTGCTGGAGTCGGATGAGACGATCACGAAGTTCGACATGCGGACGGTGTTCAATGATCTGTTTTATCTGGGGACCACAGTCTCGGAGATCAAGGTGCCAGCGGTTTACCGTTACCACCTGAAGATCTCGGATGCCTGGAAACTGGAGACGCATGGCAATGTGGTGACGGTGGTGGCTCCGATCATTCGGCCCAGTTTGCCTCCGGCGATCCGGACGGAGCGGATGGAGAAAAAGTCCGAGAGCGGTTGGCTGATGTTTAACAAGGACCAGAACCTCGCGGAACTGGAGAAGAGCATCACGCCGACGCTGGAGAAGCGGGCAGGATCTGCGGGCAAAATCAAACAGGTGAGGGAAGGGTGTCGCAAGGCGGTGGCGGAGTTTGTAAAAACCTGGCTGATCAAGGAGGATCAATGGAAGAAAGACAAGTTGGCGGCGATCGTCGTTGTCTTTGCTGATGAGCCTGCGGCGAAGGAACTGGACGGACTGAAGGCCATGCCTGCGACGACGGCCTATGAATCGGGTGCTCCCCTGCCCTGACGCAGGCGCACTTTGGTGTTGCAAGGCAGGGACCGGAGGGCTTTTGTCGCCGATTGAAGGTGGATCTGTCGTTTTTGAAAAGGGTTCTTCTCGGGGAGTTGCCAAGGCGACTTTCTGAGCGCGGATGGCTGTGGTATCTACCGCTTCTGCTGGCGGTGATGCCGCTCTGGCAGGCCTGGCATTTGACGGGTCTTGTCCCGAGGGCGGATCACTGGAATGTGATCGTCGAGCCTTATTTGAAGACGGTGGATGGGGGTCCACTCTGGGATTTCTTTCACTCGCCCGGGACCGATAGCCGGCATGATGCGGCGAAACTTCTGCACTACCTGGTGATCGAGGGCACGGGTTGGAATCTTTTTGCTGAGTCGATGGTGTGCGTGGTGCTAGGCGTGCTGGCGACGATGCTGGCGCTGCAGTTTTGGAAGCGACATCCGGGGCCGGTGATGACGAGGTGGATGGGTGCCTGGATCACGGCGTTTGGCATTCTCTCGCCGATGCAGTGGATGAATTGGGTCTGGGGCATCCAAATCTGTTACACGCTGCTGGTGGCTGCGTCGGTGGCGATGATCTGGGCTCTGGTGAGCGGTGGCTCAGTGCTGCGTCGAGTCTCGACGGCGGCGGTGTTTGCCGTGATTTCTATTTTTTCATTTCTCAATGGATGGATGGTGTGGGGCCTGGGGCTGGCAGCACTGGTGTGTCTGGCGGCGGAAGAAAAGTGGAGGCTCACGGCGTGGGTGGGTGCCCTTTCGAGTTGGTTGGCCGTGGGTGCTTTAGCGGGTTGGGTTTATGTTTTGGGCTGGCCTGAGGCAAAGCCAGTCGGGGAGGATGGGCTGATGGAAAAACTGGGAGCTGCACCAATGGCGGTGCTCCTGTTTTTTCTGCGGGTTCTGGGAGCACCGTTTTCGGAACTGGCTCTGCTGGAGCAGCGAGTGGATCGGCATCAGATGCAGATGTGGAGTGCAGCGATTTTGGGTGTGGCGGGATGGGTGCTTGTTTGGGTCGCGGGATGGAGTTGGTGGAGAAGGCGCTCGGAGTGGCCCCTGAGTCACGCCCTTCCATGGATTCTGGTTTTGCTCTTCGGTCTCGGAAACGCGCTGGCCATCACGGCGGCACGGGTGGGGAAACCGGATTTCCTGATTTTTCAGTCTCGTTATCCGAGTTTTACGATTTGGTTTTGGGTCGGACTGCTGGGTCTGCTCATCGCCTGTGAAGGGAGTCTCATGGTGTGGCTGAGGCGTGTGTTTATGATCATCGTGGTGTGGGGAATGAGCATCGGCGCGCTACAAGGCTGGCGCGATGGAATCCGGGATGCGCGACAGGTGCATTACCTGGAGGCGGCGGTGGCCATGAGGCACGCTGCGGTGGAGCCCGTGCTGCTGGATGCAGTGCGGCCTTTTGGCGCTGAGGAAACCCTGACGCTTTTGGATCGGCTGAGTGATCTGGGACTGCTGCATTTGGCGAGGGTGAAGAATGATCTCGTGAGTGAATCGAATGTGAACCGCAAGAGTGTTTACCTCGGAGCGATGACGGAGTGCCGCTCGGATGAAAAAGGCATCTACCTGCGAGGTTGGGCTTTGCACTCGAAGACGCGACTTGCCGCCCGAGCGGTGGGCATCTCTTACCAGGTCGACGGACAAGCGGAACGATGGCTGGGACTGGCGACCAAAGGATCAAGGGAGCGCGGCAAGGCGAAGAAAAATCAGTCGCGAGAGCTGGATGACCGCATCGGTTGGATCTATGAGCCGCTGACGGGAAATGAAACGAGCTTAATGACTCAGAGTGCGATCCGGCTCAAGCGGGCCCCCTTGCCACGAGGTCCGGTGACGATCCGCGCCTACGGTTTTGATCCTGTCACCGGTGTCTTCTCTCCGCTTGAAGGAGAGACGAAACTGACGCTTCCTTAGCTCACCCATCCAACTCCAACCTTTTTTCTCTCGTGCCCATGTTTCCTGGTTATCCCATTGAAGATTATCTCCGCCATCAGTCTGAAATCGATGCGGCCCTGAAGACCATGTTGACGAAGGGATCTTACATTCTCGGCGGCGAGGTCTCTGCGTTTGAAGAGGAATTTGCTGCTTTCACAGGCGCGCGGCATTGCATCGGCGTGGCGAATGGAACGGATGCGATCGAGGTGATTCTGCGAGCGATGGATATTGGCAAAGGATGCAAGGTGGCCGTGCCCTCCCACACGGCAGTGGCTAGCGCTTCGGCGGTGGGTAGAGCCGGAGCAGAAACGGTGTTTGTGGATATTGATGCCGAAACTTTCACCATGTGTCCCGACTCATTGGCTGCGCTTTTGGAGTCTGAAAACGGCGAGGGAGTGCGCGCGGTATTGGCCGTGCACATTTATGGTCATCCGGCTCATTGGTCCCGACTCCAGGAGGTGGCGGATACCTATGGCGTTTTGCTTTTGGAAGATTGTGCGCAGGCTCATGGGGCGATGGTGAATGGGCAAATGGCAGGCTCGCTCGGTGTTGCGGCTGCGTTTAGTTTTTATCCGACGAAAAACCTGGGCGCAATCGGCGATGGCGGCGCGATCACGACGAATGATGATGCGCTGGCCGAGCGAGTGCGGTGCATCCGGCAGTATGGCTGGAGGAAGCGCTACATCAGCGACTGTGAAGGGGTGAACAGCCGCCTCGACGAAATGCAGGCTGCGATCCTAAGGGTAAAGCTGCGCACTTTGACGGATCAGCTCTCCGCGCGTCGTGCATTGGCTTCCCGCTACGCTGCGGGTTTGGCAGGGAATGGCTTTGTGCAAGCTCCGATTTCTCGATCTGGTGTTGATCATGCCTATCACCTTTATGTGATCAAGAGTCCGCACCGGGATGCGTTGATGGCAGAGTTGCTGGGGAAAGAGATTCCCGTGGCTCTTCATTATCCTGCGGCCATTCACCAGCAACCGGGCTATGCGCATCTGATTCCGGTATCTGCACCCCTCTCGGCCACAGAAAAGGTGGTGAGGGATATTCTCTCGCTTCCTTTGCATCCTTATCTGAGCACTGACGCCGTGGACTTCGTGTGTGAGTCCATCCGATCCTTCGTCCCTTAAACTGGAGTCGCGCCCGATGCTCAATCACGAATACGACACGATGCGTGAGGTGGAGGACGGCTACTGGTGGTATCAAGTGCTGCGTCAAATCACCGTCGAGGAGGTCTCGATGCGTTCAGGTGGACGGGGGCGGCTAAAGCTGTTGGATGCGGGTTGTGGCACGGGAGGGACGCTCGACTGGATCGCAAAGAGACAGGGTGACTTTGAACTTCATGGCGTTGACCTTTCGACTCTCGCCGTGGAGCACACGAAGAAGCGGGGATTTACCAATGTGGAGGTCAGCTCCGTGGAGACTTTGCCTTATCCCGACGACTTCTTTGATGGTCTCGTCAGTTTGGATGTGCTTTACCATGAAGGGTTAGACCAAGAGAAGGCATTGGCTGAGTTTCATCGAGTCTTGAAGCCTGATGGTTTTTTGATTCTAAATCTGCCAGCTTTTGATGCCTTGCGAGGCCGGCATGACATCGCTGTCGGTGGTGCCAGACGCTACACTGCAAATCAGGTCCGCGTTTTGACCCATCGACAGGGTTTCAGAACGGCGAAAATCCACTACTGGAATGCATGGCTGTTCTTCCCCATTTTACTGTGGCGGCGCTTCACGCTTTGGATCACACGCGAAGGAGATCCCGATGCAAAATCTGACTTGAAACCCCTTTCTCTCTCGTTAAGCCGGGTCTTGCGCAGAATCGGATTAGTGGATGCCAAGATGAGCGCGACTCTCAGAATTCCCTTTGGGACGTCGGTGTTTTCCGTGGCGTTAAAAGGAAGTCCGCGCTAAAAAGGAAGGCATCATGTCCGACCCGGCCCAGACACCGCTCGTCAGTTTCGTGGTGCCCCTCTACAATACGGGGGCATCTCTCACGAAACTGCTGGATGCTTTCCGGTCTTTGCCGATCGAGGGCGGCTGGGAGTTGGTGCTGGTGAATGATGCCAGCCCGGACGGCACGGGCGAAAAAGTGAGAGGAATGATCGATTCCCTTCCCTGTCGGGTGGTGTTGGTGGACATGGCGCGGAATTTTGGTGAGCACGCAGCCGTGCTCGAGGGTTTCCGTCATACGACCGGGCGCTTCGTGATCAATCTGGATGACGACTTGCAAAACCCGATCTCCGAAGCACTCAAAATTCTGGCTTACATGCAGACGCATGACTGCGATGTGGTGTACACGTTTTACGGCGAGAAAAAACACCACTGGTTCCGGAATTTCGGGAGCTGGGCCACAAACCTCTGCGCCTCGCTGCTGCTGGATAAACCGAAGGATCTTTATTTATCGAGCTTCCGCGGACATCGGTCTGAGTTGATCCGCCGCATCATTAACTACACCGGTCCTTATCCCTACATTGATGGATTGATCTTGGGCGCGACCAATCGGATCGAGCGCTTGCAGGTCGAGCACGCTGAACGGGCGGAAGGTGAAAGTGGCTACACTTTAAGGAAGCTGGTCAGGCTCTGGATGAACATGTTTTTTAATTTCAGCATCATGCCACTGCGGTTGGCTAGCATCCTGGGGTTCACCATGGGTTTCATCGGGCTGATCGGGCTGCTGTGTGTTTTGGCTGAGTATTTTTTGTTTGGGGTGCGCTCGCCAGGGTGGGCGTCCTTGATGGCGACGGTCGCTATTTTTTCGGGCGCACAGTTGGTCATGCTGGGGCTGATCGGTGAGTACGTGGGCCGGGCCTACATGACGCTCTCGGGTAAGCCGCAGTCTCTCGTGAGAAAGGTGGATGTGCACGTGCCGCCGAGTGTTGCTTGAGATGAGGCCGGATTCTCCCATCAACCTAGCCTGTCGGGCCATCGGCTCGCGCACCCGGGTGGACTCCTCGGCCAAACTGGGGCCGGGCGTGGTGCTCGGCGCGGACTGCTCGATCGGTCCCAACGTTGAGATCGCTGAAAATGCGATCGTTCATGATCGGGTGGTCATTGACTCGGGCGTGCGGATCGGAGCACGGGCGATTTTGCAGTCGGATGTCTCGCTGGGTCGGGGAGCACTGATCGAGCCCGATGCAGTGGTGACGCGCTCGGTCCAGCCACATGCCATCGCCTCAGGCAGTCCCGCGCGAGTCTCGGGATTTCAGGCAGTGCTTTTTGACTCAGCTGCGGCCACGGATGGACATCCAGGTGCTTCGTTTCACGTCATGGAGTCGAAGGTTCAGGGGGTCAAAGCCTACCAGCTACCCTTCATCAATGATCCCCGTGGGAATCTGACGGTCGGGGAGTTTGGCAAGACCCTACCCTTCGTCCCGCAGCGCTATTTCGTGACGTTTGACATCCCCAATGCTGAACTCCGAGGTGAACACGCGCATCACCAGTGTGAGCAGTTTTTAATCTGTGTGCGGGGTTCGTGTGCGGTGGTAGTGGATGATGGAGTCCAGAGGGAAGAGTTTTTACTCGATCGCCCGACTTTCGGTGTCTATGTCCCGCCGAGGGTCTGGGCCACGGAATACAAGCACTCACCGGATTCCACCCTCATGGTCTTTGCGTCCCACCACTATGATCCGGATGACTACATCCGCGACTACGGGGCCTTCCTTCAGCTCGTGATTCGCTCCTAGGGGGCGCATCTCATCGCCCGGATGATTCATCAGCATTCTCCCAGTCCAAGGAGGCTATGGTGTGCATTTTAAATGAACGCTATCATTCCTAAATATGTCTTTTGTCATGGAAATTATAGTTGCATCAAAATATTTACACCTTATGGTAAAGACAGATTAAATACTCTTGCCCCATGACTGACCGCAATATGACCCCATCGAGGAAGCGTGTTCTGTGGAAAACGTTGTATCGAAGTGCCCTGATTCTCCTCTGCGTGGGATCGCTCTCAGGTTTGAATGCCGCCTCTTCCGTGATTGTCGGGCACTACCCCATCGCAGTGCCAGCAGGAAATTCCGCCTGGGTGGCAGGGCTGGTGACTGCGGATGCCTTTGAGGGAGCCGCGGCCTCCGTGAGCACCGATGTCGATGGCAAGGCGCTGGTCAGCTTCACCACACCGGGATGGACGGGATCTGAGTTTCCCCTGCATTACGCAGAGCCACAGAGCGGAGTAGCCGCGGGACTCGCGATCGATATTCTCTCGGCGACGCCGACCACACTGAAGCTGGATACCACACCCGCGCAGGCAGGTCTGGTCACGGGCATGGTTTTCACCATTCGGAAACACGCTACCCTCGGAGGTCTTTTCCCCACGGGCGGCGGAGTGGCAGCTTTTTCAGACAGCATCAGCCTCTTCAGTGCCACGGGTGTTCAAAGCACGTTTGTGTTCGATAGCACCACCCAGAGATGGATCACCTTCCCCGGTGCGGATGCGAGCAATACCGTCATCCGCCCGGGCCAAGGCATGGTGATTCAGCTCGGGTCACCTTTGACCCTCACCGTCGGCAGCGGCGAGGTTTGTTGTGTCAAAGCCACTCCCACTCGGGTGCGGGTATCAGCCGGAGTTTCGAACCTCACGGGAGCACTCAATCCATTGAACAGCACGACCACCCTCGGAGCACTGGGGATCCGGACCAGCCTTCAGACTTTCAATGACTCCCTGGTGATTCTGACGCCGGGCAGTCTCACGCAGGCGGGCTCGTTTTTATCGAACGGCTCCACTCTGATCAACGCGCTCGGGCAAAACGCAGATGCCACCCCGCTACCGAGCGGAGCCAGTGTGGTGGTGAATGTGGACGCGACTAAAAACATCGTGATCGCTCCGGTGAATGTGACCCCCTGAATTTAAATTGCGAACACGATGAAAATCTCCGCTCTCATTTTTCTGTCTGCCCTCGGGTTGGGTGCATCAGCCGCCCTCGGAGGAGGAGTGACACTCACCACGGTAGGTGGGAAAACATTCAACAAAAAGAATGGTCAACAAGTCGCAGCAGGTGCCCTCATCCGCATCGGCACGTTCAATCTCCCCGCTGCCACTCGTGAGGCCACGCTGCGCGCCACCAGCGACTATGCCACGCTGAAATCTTGGTTTCGCCCCCTCGGTGAATCGATTCAAGGAGCAGGCACTCCTGCGCAGGCGGGGGTGACAGGGTCAAGACTTCGCGCCAATGCCTTCCCGAATGCCGGTGACGTTTTCGGAATCATCGAGAATGTTCAAGTCAGCTACATGGCACCCGGCTCAAAGTTGTATGTTTGGGTCTTTGATGCAGCGGCTCCAGAAACCTCCTCGGAGTGGGGCATCTTCACGGCAGCCCATTGGATTGCCCCCCAAAAACTCGGAGTCTCGGCTCTCGCGACATCGGGTGGAGTGGAGGTGGTTCAAGGAGAAGAAATAGCGGGGCAACTTCGGCTAAAGGTTCCGACCTCGACCTATGGCAACTGGGCCATGAAGAAATTTGCCACCGAGAACCCACCCGCAGAGTCACTCTTTAATGCAGATCCCGACAAGGATGGTCTGCACAATCTCGCAGAGTATGCCTGGCAGCTCGATCCCAATTCCAAGAACGGATCCTTGGCCCAGTTGACAGCGATGGGCAATGCCTCTGGCAGGCCCACCTTCGAGTTCAAAGCACCGCGGGCTTTGCCGGATGTGCAGGTCATCGCGGAATGCTCACCCGATCTCATCAACTGGTCGCCCACGACGAGTGTGATCACCAGCCGCGATGATCAATTTGACACCCATGCCACAACCTCTCCCACAGGTGCCACCCACTTGTTCTGGCGCGTTCGATTTCAATCCGTAACTGCCGCCCCTTAACCCCACCTCTACTTACCATGAAAAGATCCCAAGTTTTCGCTGCCCTCTGTGCGATCTCATTCCTCGCATGGCCGGGTTTAACACAGGCAACCATTTCGGTAACCATCAACAGCAATGGAGGCTGGTGCTTCTCTCCTGCGGCGGGTGTCGGTGAGTTGGCCTTTGGGTCCGTGATTCGCGTCGGCCAGTTCGATCTGTCGAACGCGGGAAACTACGCACTGCTTCAGACCAGCAATGATTTTTCGACGCTCGACACTCTCTTCACCCCCCTCGCCGAAGGTCTGCCTGGCGCTGGCATTGTGAGTCAATTCGGGGCACCGGGAGATCAAATCATCATCAATGATCAGTTTCAGCCAGGCCATGTTTTTGGCCAGATCACCGGCATCGACGCGAACTACTTCGCCATGGGGTCCTCGCTTTTCGTTTGGGTGTTTAACAGCTCCACTCCCTCTTCCGCCTCCGAGTGGGGCATCTTCACGGCCAGTTCCGGCTGGGATGTTCCCGCTGATTTAGGCTCGACCACACTCTCGACCTTCGAGCCGGTTGTCGTTGTTCGCGGCGACACGACCGGAGACCGGTTTAATCTCTCTCCCGTCCCTGAGCCCAATAGCCTGATGCTGGTTAGCCTCGGCGCGCTCGTCCTGATGCGCAGAGCCCGGCGGATCTTCTCCATTGTCTGAGCCCTTCCCGAAAAAACCGACCTTCACGACTCATGCAAAAATCTCATCACGTGCTTGTTGGCCTCACGGTTGGCCTCGTCTTCGGCAGCTTCACCTCCGGTCACGCACAGCAGTCCGCAGCACGCATCTGGAATGAGCGATTGCTCGCAGCCATTCGGATCAATGTCCCCAATCCGCCCGCTCATGCGCGGAACCTTTTTCACACAGCCGCTGCGATGTATGGCGCCTGGGCTGCCTACGACACCACGGCCATCGGTTTCGTGCACAATGAGAAAATCAATCCGCTGCCGGGCTCACCGGCTGCCATCGAGCTCGCCCGGCACGAGGCCATCAGTTATGCCGCTTACCGTGTGTTACGCAGCCGCTTCTCGGCGGGGGCCGGCGCTTCGACGACTCTCACCAACCTCGACAATCAACTCACTGCCTTGGGTTACTCCACCACCATCGCACAAGCGGCCATTACCACGGCCACGACCCCTGCTGAGTTAGGCAAGCGTGTCGGACAGGCCATCCTCGACTGGGGGGCGATTGATCAGTTCTCCAACGTCAACTACCCAACCGCCTATAACTCGACGGTCAATCCGAACATGGATGTGCCTTTGAGCGTTTTGGGCACCAATGCCTTATTCACCCCCAACATGCCGCTCGGATACGGGATTCCCGCTCTCACGCATCCAAACTTTTGGCAACCCCTCGATCTCTCCACCAGCGTGACTCAAAACGGGATTCCGATCACGGGTGGATCTCAGTCTTTTGTGGGTGTTCAGGGTCTCGCGACTTGGCCTTTCAGTTTGACCCGAACCGATCCGGTGAAGCCGTGGATCGATCCCGGTGATGGCCCTTCGAAACTTAGCTTTAACGGCCAGACGAGTCCCAGCGATGCGGAGTACAAGCTGCAAGCTCTCGGTGTCATCCAAGCCAGCAGCCTGCTCAATGATCCCACTGAAATCGACATCTCGCCCGGTGCCATTGGTAACAACCCTCTCGGTGCCGATACGGGAACCGGCTTCACCGTCAATCCCGTCACCGGCCTTCCTTACCCGCCGAAAATAGTCAAACGCGGAGACTACGTGCGCGTCCTTGCCGAGTATTGGGCTGACGGACCCAACTCGGAAACACCCCCAGGTCACTGGCACGTCATCGCCAATCAACTCGCAGACAATCCTTTGACGGTCAAAAAAATCGGCGGCGTCGGCCCGACCGTGAACGACCTCGAGTGGGACATCAAATCCTACTTCGCCGTCTCAGCCGCCACTCATGATGCCGCCTGCGCTGCGTGGGCACTCAAACGTTATTACCACGGTCCCCGGCCCATTACGATGATTCGTTACATGGGCAGCAGAGGGCAGTCTTCGAACCCGAGTGATGTCAATACCTATCACCCGGACGGTCTGCCTCTAATGACCGATGTCGTCGAGGTGATCACTGCCACTTCTACTTTGCCCGGCGGAAAACACTTCCAAATCTGGGATGTTGCCCTCGGTGGAGAATATCCTGGCACCGACTACATCAACCAAATCGCCATCAAATCATGGCCCGGCGAACATCCGAGCAATTTGCCTGCGCCTTCCATCGCGACCAATCAGAGTCTGGTGCGCTGGATGCTGGCCAAAGACTGGCTTCCCTTTCAGCGGAAAACCTTCAACACTCCCGCCTTCCCCGGATACGTCTCGGGGCACAGCACCTTCTCACGAGCAGCGGCTGAGTCACTGGCAAAACTCACTGGCAGCATCTACTACCCCGGAGGCTTTGCAAAAAAGGTCTATCCTCAAAACTCGATGCAGATCGATCTAGGCCCTAGCGAAGATATCGAGCTCCAGTGGTGCACCTATTACGACGCCGCCGACCAGGCAGGGCAATCACGCCGCTGGGGTGGCATTCACCCATCGGAAGACGACTACGATGGCCGCATCGTCGGATCCCAAGCAGGAAAATCAGCCTTTGACCTTGCCGCCAAATATTGGACCGGATCCATCGTCGAAGAAAAGATGGTGCCGACTCAGTCCTTCCTCGGCGGCGGCGCTGTCACCGTCTCAGTTCCCGCTCGCCGGGGCCTCTATTATCGACTCGAGCGATCCTCGACTCTCTCCGGTTGGCAGTCCATCGCAGGCCCCACCCGCAGCACGGACACCACGATTTCATTCACCGACTCCACCACCGCTTCCGGACCCCGATTCTACCGTATCGTTTCCACCGCAGCCACCGCGCCGTAGCTCCTCTTCTAGGCCACCGGTCCGATCTTCACCAGCGCCAGCGTCGGTTTCCCATCCGCGCGGGCCTGCGCGAGATCCACGGAAAACTCGACCTGCCAGTCATTCAGTTCCTCGGGGTCCACCAGCACCTGACAGACCCGCCACGTCTTCGCATCCCCACCTGGCTCCACGTAGGTGTGGCGGCCATTGCGGGCTTCGTTGTCCAGACGGATTCGTTCATGATCCACGTAGTAGGCTTCCATTTCGGAAGGGGCGATCGTTCCCATGATCAGTTGCTGGAGAAAACGGAAAATCTCGTTGCGGATCAGTGCGGTGAACTCCCTTTTGTTCCGCGTGATATCCGGCGCTTCGATCGGTTTTTCCGCCACCTCATCCGGCTTGTAGTCGGGATCACGCAGCTTCTCCCATTCATCCAGAAGGCTGGAGTCCGTCCCTCTCAAGACTCCCGCGATCCACGCCTCCATCTCTTGCACCGCTTCATTCTTGAAAGTGTCCGGCACCGTCTGCACCAGCACCTTGTGCACGCTCGAAAGGTGCCTCAGCAGCACGCCTTCCGCGCGGTGCAGATCATAGTCATTGATGTAATCCGCGAAACTGCGGAAGTTTTCAAACATCTCCCTCGCGATGCTCTTGGGCCGGATGTTTTCCTGGCCCACCCACGGATGCGCATCACTGAAGGCATTGAAGGTTCGGTAGATAAAATCGCGGCATGGCTTGGGATACTCCAACTCCTCCAGTTTTGCGATGCGCTCCTCGAACGGCACACCTTCATTCTTCATCGCCGTCATCGCCTCCGTCTTCACCTCATCGAGTTGCTTGCGTAAAATGATGTCCGGGTTTTCGAGAATGGACTCGCACAGAGTCATCACATCCGTCGCATAAGTCGGCGAGGCAGGATCGATCAGCGCCAGCGTGTCGATGAGGTAGAGCGACAGCGCGTAGTTCAGAGAGAAGTCATCCTGCAGCTCCACATTCAGCCGCAGCTTCGTGCCCTCGGCTCCTCGCTCGGCAGTCGGAATGATCTCCACGATCCTGCGTTGGGCCAGCGCTTTGAAAAGCTGCCACGCACGTTTCACCTGTTCTTTCTTCGCCTTCGCCGTCTCATGGGAGTCTTCGATGATCTGCCGCATCGCCGCGCATCCATCACCCGACCGACTCAGCACCTGGAGCAGCATCCCGTGCGTCACCTGGAAACGGGAGACCAGCGGCTCCGGCGTCGCGCCCTGTAATTTTTTGAAGGTGTCCTCACTCCAGCCCACAAATCCCTCGGGCGGCTTTTTCTTCACCATCTTCCGCATCTTCTTCACATCACCCGCAGCCTTCGCCTCCATCTTGGCATTCTCCACCACGTGCTCTGGAGCCTGGCAGACCACATAGCCTACCTCATCAAAACCACGCCGTCCCGCACGACCCGTGACTTGATGAAAATCACGCGCCGTCAGCATCGCCACCTTCTCGCCGCCATACTTGCTCAGTCGTGTCAGCAGAACGGTGCGGATCGGCACATTGACCCCCACCCCGAGCGTATCCGTGCCGCAGATTACTTTCAGCAGCCCACGCTGCGCCAGCTTTTCCACCAGCACGCGATACTTTGGCAACAGCCCGGCGTGATGAATGCCAATGCCGTGGCTCAGAAATTTCTTCACCTCTTTGCCATAGGGACTCGTGAACTGCGCCCCCGCCATCACCTCCTTGATCATCGCCTTTTCACCCGAGGTGCAAAAATTCAGACTCATCAGATCCTGCGCCGCTTGAGCCGCATCATTCTGAGAGAAGTGGACCAGATACACGGGTGCCTTGTTGCCCTCCACCAACTCCTGAAGCGTCACATCCACCGAGGTCTGCACATAGCTAAACTCCAGCGGCACCGGCCGCACCGCGGATGAAACCACCGTCGTCTCCGCACTCGTCAGCCGGGTCAGCCCTTCTTTGAAAAACTCCGTCCCTCCCATCGTCGCGGACATCAGCAGAAAACGGGACCTCCCCATCGTCAGCAGCGGCACCTGCCACGCCACCCCGCGCTCCTTGTCGGAGTAGTAATGAAACTCATCCATGATCACTTCGCGGAACGGAGCCTCATCGCCGTCACGCAGCGCGTAATTGGCCAGAATCTCCGCCGTGCAGCACAGGATCGGAGCCTCTCGATTCACCGTCGCATCCCCCGTCGCCATCCCCACATTCTCCGGGCCAAAGTCGCGGCACAGAGCCAGGAACTTTTCATTCACCAGCGCCTTGATAGGGCAGGTGTAAACGGACCTACGCCCCTTCGCCAGTGACCGAAAATGCATCGCCGTGGCCACCAAGGACTTCCCGGACCCCGTTGGCGTATTCAGGATCACATTCCGATCATCAAACAGCTCCAGGATCGCCTCCTCCTGAGCCGGATACAGCTCCAGTTCCTTCTCCGTCACATAGTCCAAAAACGCCGCCAGCAGCTCATCATTGGAGCAGTCGGGTGATTTCGGAAGGCGGCGTAGCAGCGGGTGGTCGGACATGAGACGCCCCATCCATTGCACACCATCCCCTCAGCAGCAAGACAGGCCGGACCAACCTCACTCCCGGATCATTAAAATCCCATCCCGAGTTGAAGTCAGCCTCCTCGCGCGGCGCATTCTCAAAGCCGATCGGCGGCGTTGGTCAGGGTGCTGATAAGAGTCTGCGCCTCTGTCATGAGAGCTGTCACCTGGGTCGAGGGAATGGGCTGATGAGTAATGACAGTGATGCCGCTCTGCGCAGCCCATTTCTCGGCCGCAAGCCGGCAGGAATCGCCGAGGATGACGAGTTGGGTGACCCGGCTTTTGGAACTGCGGAGCTGCGCACTCAGCTCAGTCCAACCAGCGGCCTCTGCGCTGGGTGAGGCATCCATGGCGACAAACTGCAGTGTCTTGATACGAGGGACGCCGGTCATGGAATGGGCAACGGCGAGGAGAAGGGAGAGTGCGGGGTCATCCCGAATCTCGCCTGCGAATCCGGTGACCACTAAAACGACGTCCGTCGGGCGGCGGGATCCGAGAACCGCAGCGGTGATGGCCGTGCGCTCGGCTCCCTGCTCTTTCCAGTTCAAGGTCTTCACATCGTAACCCATGTTTTCAGGACTCAGTGAGGACTCGGTAAATCCGACGAGGGCGAGCCGTCGATCCTCTGGCGACTGGCGGGAGGCTTCGGTGATCACGTCGAGCCGCCGCTGGAGGTCGGCCTCGTTCACATCCCGCCTCAGGGCGAGGGCGTGGCGGTAGGTCCGCTGTTCTTTCCGCTCTTTGTTATCAAAGTAGATCGCAAAAGAAGCGATGCCGAGAATGACGGTGCCCACAGGGAGGCCGATGATCATCCGACGGATCCATCTGCCGGGGTCGGCGGGTTGGGTGGGCTTCTCGTTTTGGCTCATGACTCAAGGCATGACGCAATCAGCGATGCCGTGCGATGATACGCGCCAGATTGACCGAGAGTTGAGACCACGCTCTGGAGGTCGGCCACGAGGGCCTTTCGGCGTGCTTCATCCAGGAGGAGGTCTGCCATTTCCTGCGCCAAACGGGGGGCTTCGAGGTCGTGCTGGATCAGCTCTTTCACGACATCACGCCCGGCCAGGATGTTCACGATGCCGAGGCGATCGATGCTCACGACCCGCTTTCCGACGGCGTAGGTGAGGGGGTTCACCCGGTAAACCAAAACATACGGCAGACTGAAACAGGCGGCCTCCAAGGTGGCCGTGCCTGAGGCCACGGCTCCCACTTCGGCGCGCTGCATGAGGTCATAGGCAGCACCCGTCTCGATCCAGCGCCGCGCCTCGGGCATGCCCGCGCGGTCCATCATTTCCCGCATCTCGGAGGCGAGCGCTTCATTGGCTGCGGAGACGGCGAAGCGTGCATCCGGCACGGCGAGCAGGATGGCGCGCGAGGCTTCGAGCATGATGGGGAAAATGCGTCTCACCTCATGCGTGCGGCTGCCAGGAAACCAGCCCACGAGCTTCGGCTCACGACTCCATTTTTTCCGGAAGCTCGCCATCCGATCCACCATGGGATGCCCGCCAAACTCGGTGTGCAGGCCGGAGGCTTCGTAGAGTTCCTTTTCAAAAGGGAAGATGCAGATCATGAGATCCAGCACCTTGGCCATGGTCTTGATCCGACCTTTTTTCCACGCCCAGACTTGAGGGCTGATGTAATAAATAATCTTGCCTGCGTATTTGGCGCGGCGCAGTGCTTTGGCCACACGGAGGTTAAACCCGGGGTAGTCCACCAGCACCACGGCATCGGGCTTCTGCGCTCGGATGCGCGCCAGCGTCTCGGCGAACTTCCGGCGGAAGTAGCCGTAGTTTTTCAGCACTTCCCAGAGCCCGAGCACCGCAGCGTCTGCGAGCCAGTCCTCGATCCCCTGCCCGCCGGCCTCGACCATGCGCGGACCTCCGAGACCCGAGAAACGCGAGTCGGGGCGGAGCGCTTTAAGCTCACGGATGACGCCGGATGCATGGGTGTCGCCACTGACTTCACCCGCGATGATAAAAAGCTGGCTCATGCTTGGAGTTGAGGCTGACTCTTTTCAATCTGTCGCGTGATTTCCAGAGCGAGTCGCAGCGCCTCGGTAGCCTCCTGACCGGAGACCATGGGCCGCTTACCCTGACGCGCGCATTCGACAAAAGACGCCAGCTCCAGTTTGAGCGGCTCATCTTTCTCCACGGGCACTGGCTCGCGCACGATCTTTTGTCCTGCAAATTCCGTGACGATGGTGGAGTCCGTGGCCAGCCCGAGGAGCTTGCCCAGCATGGAGCTTTCCTTCTCCCCCTCGCCCGCCAGACGGAGGACGTAGCCTTCCTGTTTCTGGTAGTCGAGCGAGAGATAGGCGTCGTTTTGAAACACGCGGATCTTCCTCACCTTTTCCTGGCTGATGCGGCTGGCGGTGATATTGGCCACGCAGCCGTTTTCAAAGCGGATGCGCACATTGGCGATGTCTTCCCGCTTGCTCAGGATGGGCACGCCCACGGCATCCACACTGACCCACGGGGACTTCACCAGATGCAGGATGATCTCCAGATCGTGGATCATCACATCCAGCACCACACCCACATCGAGACTCCGCCCCGGATACGGCGAGAGCCGGGTGGACTCGATGAAGCGCGGGTTGTTCATCTGCTGCTCGATGTTCTTGAGCACCGGATTGAAACGCTCGATGTGCCCGACCTGAAGGATCACATTCTTTGCGCGGGCCAGCTCGATGAGTGCCTCGGCCTCAGCCAGGATCTCCGTGATCGGTTTCTCCACGAGCACATGCTTGCTCTTCTCCAAAAGAAAACCCGCGACCTCCCGGTGGTAAACCGTGGGCACCGCGACGGTGGCCGCATCCACGAGGGTCGCAAACTCAGCCAGGGATGAAACGGCCTGGGTCTTGTAGCTCGCGGCCAGGCCCTCGGCTCGGGTGGCATCGGCATCAAAGATGGCCGTGAACTGAAGCCGCCCACCGCTGGCGGCGGCCAGCTCCGCCATGATGCGGGCATGATTTTTGCCAATGGCTCCCACACCGGCGACGCCGACACGGAGGACCTGGTTTTCGAGCGTGGTTGAGGTCGGGGGATTCACTGGGAGAGTCAGGATGCTGAGTTGGGCCAGAGACTACCGGCGACGCCCACCGCCGCCGAGGCGCGGGAACTTGCCGCCGCCACCGCCGCCCATCTTGGGCATACGTCCGCCCATGCCACCGAGGCCGCTCAGATTCGGCATTCCGCCACCGGCCAGACCGCCCATCATCTGGGCCATCATGTTCTTGTTCCCCATCATCTGGCGCATCATTTCGAACTGTTTCAAAAGTTGATTCACCTCGACCACAGGACGCCCGGAGCCATCCGCCACGCGCTTGCGTCGGCTGCCATTGAGCAGGCCGGGGTTCGACCTCTCCTTGGCCGTCATCGAGAGCACGATCGCCTCCGTGTGCTTCATCTTTTTGTCATCCACCGCGCCGGCCATGCCCTTGAGTTTTCCCATGCCCGGAAGCATCCCGAGCACACCTTCCAGCGGCCCCAGCTTCTTCATGAAGCGCATCTGGGAGAGGAAGTCATTGAAGTCAAACTTCGCCTCCTGCATGCGCTTGGCCATGCGCATGGCTTCCTTTTCATCCATCTGCTCGGCCGCTTTTTCCACCAGGCCCACCACATCGCCCATGCCCAAAATTCGCTGAGCCATCCGGTCAGGGTGGAAGACGTCCAGGGCATCCACCTTCTCACCCGAGCCGGTGAATTTCACCGGACAGCTCGTCACCTGCCGCATCGAGAGCAGCGCACCCCCTCGGGCATCACCGTCCAGCTTCGTGAGGATCAGGCCCGTGATGCCGATGGTCTCTTTGAACTTGGACGCCACGCTCACCGCCTGCTGTCCCGTGGCGGCATCCGCCACCAGCAGGGTCTCACGCGGCTGCACGATGTCGCGCACCTTTCGCAGTTCTTCCAGCAGCGCCTCATCCACCTCCTGGCGGCCAGCGGTATCAAAAATAGCCACTCCCCCACCCTGCTGCTCCAGCCAGGTCATCGCCTTCCGCGCGGCCACGACAGGATCCGTCTCTCCCACTTCGGGAGCAAAAACCGGCACCCCCAGAGACTCGCCCAGCACCTGGAGTTGCTTCACCGCCGCAGGCCGATACAAATCGAGCGCGATCAGCAGGGGCCGCTTGCCTTGCTTCTTCAGGTAGTGGGCCAGCTTCGCGGAGCTGGTGGTCTTACCCGCCCCGTTGAGGCCCACCATCAGGATGCGCTGCGGATGTCCCAGATCCAGCTCCGTGGCTCCACCGCCGAGAATCTTCACCAGCTCATCGTGGAAAAACTTAACGATCTGCTGCCCGGGCGAGACTTTCAGCAGCACTTCTTCTCCCAGAGCCTTCGCCGTCACAGCGTCGATCAGGTCCTTGGTCACCTTGAAGTCCACATCCGCCTCCAGCAGTGCCAGCCGGATCTCGCGCATGGCGTCGGCGATGTTGGATTCAGTGATCTTTCCGAGGCCGCGCAGTTTCTTGAAGGCGCCCTCGAGTTTGTCTGTCAGTTGGGAAAACATGGGATGAAAGGAGATGTTTAGGCCACGCCTGCCGATGGTGCAAACACGAGTTCGATGATCAAACCCGCCGGACCGAAAAAGCGGGGCGGCACCCGGTCTCCGAGGCCGCCGTGGGATCAGCCGCCCACCTTCTCCGGCGCGGCCATCGGGGTCTCTAAGCTGTTGGGCAGGTAACTGGAGGCTAGGTTGATCTTGAATCTCCAGCTCACGATCTCCGCAGGCATCTCCGGCGTCCGCTGAAACGTCAGCGTCACCGTGCACTCTTCACGTCTCAGTTTATGCGGAAGCTGATACCGCACCGTCAGGGTGGACGGGTCAAACGTCACCGGCACAGCTCCCAGACCGCTCACGCGCATCTTCAGACTCGTCGGATCGATCGAGCCCATCCGGGCCAGTCCCGCAGAGATCAGCGGGCGTCTTTCCACGATGGTCGAGTCCGGTCTCGGCATCAGGTCCACCAGGTTGCTCCCATCCTCCGTCCTCGCATCACTGGCGATGACATTCGCACTCCCCAGACTGCCCCGACTGTTAAAGCTCGTCGCCATTTTGAAGTTCGTATCACTGTCGCCATGGATGATGTAGCGGCTGATCCTCCCCATCTCCGAGTCCCAGCTCGTCTTCTGGGGGCTCACCGTCACCGCCGCAGCATAGCCCGCCTCCATCGTCGCCTTCATGATGTCCTCGTTGTGGTTTCCGTATGGGTAGGCAAAGGACGTCATCGGCTCCCCCAGGTTCTTCTCCAGAAACTCCTTCGACTCCCGCAGCTCCGCCACGATCCACTCCTGGTAAGCCGCATCATTCTTCCCGTGCTTTGAGGTCATGTTCTCGTGGGACACACTGTGGCTCCCCACCTCAGCCCCATTCTCCATCATCTCCCGGATCTGCGCCCACGTCAGCGAGCGCCCACCCGAGTTCACATACTTCTTGTAAAGGTAGATCGTGAAGGGAAAACCCATCTCCTTCAAAACCGGATACGCATACTGGTAAACCCCCACCCAGCCGTCATCCATCGTGATCACGATCGACTCTTCCGGGATGTTCTTCTCCCCCCGCTTCCAGGCCAAAAGATCCCGCATCGAGATCACCGGGATCTTCGAGTCCCGGATCGCCTGCATTTGCAGCCTGAACTTATCCGCCGCGATCATCATCGGCGTGCCGCCCCGCTCCCGGAAGTCGTGGTAGCCCAGCACCGACACGATCGATGAGCGGTTCAGCTCAAAGGCCTGCGCTTTCGGCGCCTCCTGCTCCGGCGTCACCGTCAGCAGTTCCGGATTCTCCAGCGCCCGGTTGATCCTCTCCTCCTCCGGCGTCAGCGCCGTCGGCACCGGTTCAGCCTTCGGAGGCTGATTCGCCGCAGCCAGGCGCTCGAGCTTGGCCTTGATGCGGTTGCA